>JBQTJG010000377.1:0-1899 GCA_052387355.1 Armatimonadota bacterium
TGCCGGCCTGTGTCGCCCTGTACCGTCCCGCCCGCTAGCCATCCGTTAGCTGGGCCTCTGCGGAACCGCAGAGGAAGTGAGAAGGAAGGCGGGAGTCGTATGTTCGGGACGGCAAGTCGATAAGGGAGGTGCGCCATGAGAACAAAGATCCTGATTGCTGCGGGAGCCACGGCGGTGGTCGCGCTTGCCGGTGCGGCCGTCTGGGCGCAGGTCGGGTTCAAGTCCACCGTTGTCCTTCAGGCCACGACGACGGTGATCGACCAGCCCATCCAGTACCCCCTCTTCCGGAATCAGGTGACCGCCTCCGTCCTGGAGATCGCTCCCGGCGGAGAGACGGGTCGCCACATGCACCCCAACCCCACGTTTGTCTACGTGCTCGAGGGGACGCTGACCGTGGACTTCGATGGCCACGGCCAGAGGGCGTACACGCCGGGGCAGTCCTACCTTGAAGCTATCAACCACTGGCACAACGGGTTGAACCGCGGGGCGACCCCGCTCAAACTCCTGGTCGTGTTCGCGGGCGAAGAGGGGAAGCCCAATCTCGTGCGGCCCTGACGACAGCCGCGCGCGAACGTCCTAGAGGGAGGCACCCAAGAGACGTCAAAGAGACCGGTCATTCCTATGGCGGAGCGCCAGGCACGGATTGAGATCCATTTGTTAGGCGGATTCCGCGTGGTGCGAGACGGCGTGCCTGTGCCCGAGGCGGAGTGGCGCCGCCGCAAGTCCAAGGCCCTGCTCAAGATCCTCGCGCTCGCCCCGGAGCATCGCCTGAGCCGCGACCAGGCGCTGGAATGGCTGTGGCCGGACCTGCCGCCCGAGGCCGGGGCGAACAATCTACACAAGATCCTGCATCTCACGCGCCGGGTGCTGGAACCGGATCTCAGGCCCGGCACGCCGTCCCCCTATTTGCGCTTCGACGACAATCAGATCTCGCTCGGCCCCGCGTGGATCGATGTCAACGCATTCGAGACGGCTGCAGCACGAGCTGAGGCCACTGGTGAGTCCGCTGATCTCGGCGCCACATTGAGCCTCTACACGGGTGACCTGCTTCCCGAAGACCTGTACGAAGAGTGGGCGACCGCCCCCCGCGAACGGCTGCTGCGGCGCGTCATCGGCCTCTGGCTCCTGCAGGCAAGCCGGCGCGTGGCTCAGGGCGACCTGCCCGCCGGCGCTGACGCGTTTCACCGGGTCCTGCACATTGACCCCGGGCACGAGGAAGCGCATCGCGGTCTGATGGTGATCTACGCTCGCCAGGGCAAGCGCCACCAGGCGATCCGACAGTACCAGCGGTGCCGTGAGCTGCTGGCGGAGGAACTGGGTGTCGAGCCGTCACCAGAGACACAGGAAGTCTACCAGAGAATCCTGACCGGGAAACTCGGTCCGGCGCCCACCATGGAGCGCGTGGCCATCGGGCCGCCGCTGGTCGGCCGCGATGCGGAGCTGGACATCCTGGAAGAGCATCTGGACGGCGCCGCCGCGCGCGGGCGTGGTGTCTTCCTGGGCGGGGAAGCCGGGATTGGAAAGACACGGCTGAGCGAGGCTTTCATAGAGTTCGCGGCCCATCGCGGGCTGCACACGATGCGGGGCGGCTGCCATGAGAAGGAAGGGCAGATGCCCTACCTCCCGTTTGTCGAGGCGCTGCGGGGATACCTGGCGATGCAGGGTGAAGAGGTCAGGCGGGCCCTGGTCGAGCCTCGCGCAGAACTTAGTCTGCTCCTCCCGGAGCTTCGGACCGCGTCGGCTGCACCAGTTCCGCCTGTCTCCGCAGACGCGGCACAGGATCAGAAGCGGCGACTATTCGAGTCGGTCTTCGATCTGCTCCGGGACGTGTGCACGACCGCGGCGTGCGTGCTCCTGGTCGAGGACGTGCACGCCGCTGACGAGCCGACGCTGCAGTTG
>JBQTJG010000378.1:0-2395 GCA_052387355.1 Armatimonadota bacterium
CTCGAAGCGGCCGCGGCGTCCATGGGGGCATCGGCGCGCGTTTCGCTGCTCGGCGCAAGATCCCGGCCAGTTCCAGCTGACGCAGAGCCTCATCGGGGCCAACAAGACGTGGGAGCGGCCTGATTACCGCAATCGCCGTGCCTCGCTCCGTCAGGACGACTTCTTGCCCGGCCTTCACGGCCTTAATCGCCCGAGAGAAGTGCTGATTAGCTTCCCGCAGACCCATCCGCACGGTTATCTCCATTGTAGTGACGTTCATACAATTTCAGGTTAACTCGACCGGCGCGTTGGTCAACCCCATCGCTGTTAGTGTTCTGTAAATTTGCCCGATCCGAAAACTGGCCAGCAACCTCATTCAGCAGGACGACTCGCGGCCCCAGACAAGTGACACGCGCTGGACCCTCCGGTCCTGCCTGTACTTCGCATACTCAAAGGCGGCGTGCCACTGGACACCGAGTTGGAATTCGCCCACGTTGGTCATCGCCAGGACCAAAGCCATGTCTCGCAAAATGACCCGCCCGGCCAAGAGACAGCCCTAAGATATTGACCGACACCGGACCTCATGCTACGTCTCCCCACTGCCTGACCTTTCAGCACAATTGCAAATTTGCCTCGTAATCTTGCAGCATACCTGATAAACTGCACATGCCGTGACACTGCATCCCAGGGGAGTGCTCCCCCTGCTCCGCGCGCGCCTGAGCCGCTGGCCCATCACGGTGCTCACGGGGGCGCGCCAGACGGGCAAGACCACGCTGGTGCGGGACCTGCTGCCGGCCTCGGGCGCCTCTCCATCCGTGTATTTCTCGCTCGATGATCCCGACGAGCGGCTGCGCCTGGCGGCCGAACCCGTACGACGGCTGGACCACGCCCAGCGCCTGGTCATCCTCGACGAAATCCAGAAGCAGCCGGGACTCCTGGACGCGGTCAAGCTCCTGGCCGACCGGAAGGCGGGCCATCGGTTCTTGCTCCTCGGCTCGTCGCAGATCCTGCTGCTCCGGCAGATCCGGGAGACGCTGGCCGGGCGGACGACGTTGCTCGAACTCTGGCCTCTCGCGCTCGCAGAGAGGGTGGAGGGCGAGGAAGTCCCTCCCTCGGGCCTGGACCGTATCTGGCGGGACGGCGAAGCGGCGCTTCGCCGGATGGCCAAAGATGCCCCGGCTACCGACGCCGCGCGCACCTGGAGAGGTCGGGCAGAAGAGCATCTCTTTTGGGGCGGTTATCCAGCGCTCGAGGCGCTGCCGGAGGAAGAGCGGAAGGTCTGGCTCCGCGATTTCCGGAGGACGTACCTGGAGCGCGATCTGGCGGACCTGGGCCGGGTTGCAGACCTGGATCAGTTCGCCCTGGCCCAGAACCTCCTGGCTGCCCGCACGGCCCGGCTCCTCTCCTACTCCGAGGTGGCGCGGGAGCTCGGGGTGGCGGTCAACACGGTGAAGCGCTATGTCCGGTTCCTCGAGATCTCGTATCAGGTCGTCCTCCTCCGGCCGCTCCTGCCCACCGTGACCGCGCGCCTGGTCAAGAGCCCGAAACTGTACTGGACCGATCCCGGACTGGCCCGGCTCCTGGCTGAACGCATGGACGGCGATGGAGCGCTCTTCGAGACTGCGGTGCTCGGGGAGCTGCTCCGCTGGCGCTCCTGGCAGGATGATCCCCCGGCCCTTCACTTCTACCGGACCGCCGCCGGCCGCGAGGTGGACTTCGTCCTTCACTTGGCGCATCGCGTGGTGGCCATCGAAGTGAAGGCGTCCCCGAAGGCCCACCGGACGGACGCCCGGGCGCTGGGGGATTTCCTTGACACAGTCCGAATGCCGGGTGTGGCGCGGACGGCACCGCACGTGGGCCTGGTGGTCACCCGTGGGCGCGAGGTGGAACCCCTGGCTCCCCATGTGTGGGCGATTCCCGACTGGCGGCTGTTCGGCCCCGCCGGCTGACTCTATAGCCGGGAACAGGATGGGCATCTCGGGGCGGTCGGACAGTTCTCCGGCGAGATTGCCTTTCCAGCCCCGGGCCTGCATCCAGGCCGCGGCGCCGCTCATTAAGTCTCGACGATCCGTCGCATAAGCTTCTCCAATTCAGTCCCTATTGCCGCAAGCGGACCAGCGGTGAGCGGGGCGAGCGGTTCTCAGATTGACCGTGTCCGGGACACGTGCTACCTTTCCCGTGCGATCTTGCAGGATCATGCGACACTGTTCACCTCATACCTCCCGTTCCCAAACACGCAATGCCGTCCCACATGTACCGCCTCTCCCACCAGCAGCAGCGGCATCAGCTGCCCTACCTCGCCCTCGTAGGTCGCCTCGCCGACGATCCCGCCGAATTTCATCGTCGTCTGCTGGCGGCTGCTGAACCGCTCCCAGTCCACCCAGCGGACGTCGCAGCGCGTCAGGCGCACCTCCTC
>JBQTJG010000379.1:0-10787 GCA_052387355.1 Armatimonadota bacterium
GCTGCGTAGCGATATCCGATGCCTGCCGATCTGAGTCGACACCCTGTCTGCCTGCGTCTGTCCGCCGTGATCCCGATGGACCGTACCGCCCGCAGGGCGAAAGGATGCGCCAGGACGGCCCCCGAAGACCGAGGCACGCTTCCGACGACGACATCCAGACCGCTGTCGCAACCACACCGGCGCCGTCGCGCATTGAGCCCGGTCGATCTCCTTCTCCTCTGCCTGCTCGCCTCAGAACCTGCCCCGGACCCGGATGGTGCTGGTGCGCCAACGCACTCAGTTGAAGAACCTTGCTTCCGCCGACAACTTCATGCCATTTCCACAGGGCGGAGAGATGACTCCGACGAGACCGGAGATCCAAGTTACGAGATGGACCGCGAGTGGTGCAACCGGGAATCCCCGAGATTGGTGACCCGAGCTCGGAGGATACCGGATGGAGGCTTGACTCGGCGCGCTTTCAGAGATGACCCTACCTGACGTTGCTCACCGTTGGCGGCTGTGTACCACACATCTCTTCGAGCGACTTGGCTCATGATGACTGCGCGACTTCGCCCTCAATGGAGAGGGGAGGGGAGAGGCTGCCCAATCACCCGGGTCAGACGACCAGTCCCAATGTGCTTGAGGACATTTAAGCGCAGGCAAAGGTGGCCATGTCAAGGTCACGGATATCACTCCGAAGTGTTGACGCGGTCCGGCTCGTGGTCTGATCTCGCGCGGCTCGTCAGTTGACGGCGTCAGCCCTAGGGTATTAGGATCAAGTGAAAGCACCAAAGGCTTGCAGCTCTTCGGGGCAGGGTGAGGCGCCCGCTTGGCGCCAATTCCCGATCGGCGGTGATAGCCCGTGAGGCCCGAAAGGGCCGTGGCCCGGTGGAATTCCGGGGTCGACGGTACAGTCCGTATGAAGTGAGGGCTGCAAGGAGCAGGCGCCTGCGCGCCCCGAGGACGCCCGAGTTCGGGCGTCTTTTGCTTTTGCACCACATCACGCGCCGGGGCGGCGGCGCAGTCAGGGAGGCTGCGGTATGGCAGAGCAGGGGACTGTAGCGGTCAAGCGGGGGCTGGCCCAGATGCTGAAGGGCGGCGTGATCATGGACGTCACCACGGCCGACCACGCGAAGATCGCCGAAGAGGCGGGCGCGGTGGCCGTGATGGCGCTGGAGCGTGTTCCGGCGGATATCAGGGCTGAAGGCGGCGTGGCGCGGATGGCCGACCCGCGGCGCGTCAAGGAGATCATGGCGGCGGTGACAATCCCGGTGATGGCGAAGGTCCGGATCGGACACTTCGTCGAGGCGCAGGTGGTGCAGGCACTCGGCGTGGACTACATTGACGAGAGCGAGGTCCTCACGCCCGCCGACGAGCAGTACCACGTCGACAAGCACGCCTTCACTGTTCCGTTCGTCTGCGGCGCTCGCAATCTCGGCGAGAGCTTGCGGCGCATCGCGGAGGGCGCGGCGATGATCCGGACCAAGGGCGAAGCGGGCACGGGAAACGTCGTCGAGGCCGTCCGGCACATGCGGCTCATCCGCGAGGAAATGCGCCGGCTGCAACTAGCCACCGATGAGGAACTCGTGACCATGGCCAAGGAGTTAGGGGCGCCGCTGGAACTGGTCCGCGAGGTTCGTGCGCTGGGGCACCTCCCGGTGGTCAACTTTGCCGCGGGTGGCCTCGCCACTCCGGCAGACGCGGCCCTCATGATGCAACTCGGCTGCGATGGTGTCTTCGTCGGCTCGGGTATCTTCAAGTCCACCGAACCTGCACAGCGGGCGCGCGCCATCGTGGAGGCCACAATGTTCTTCCGCGACCCGGCCGTCATTGCCCGGGTCAGTGAGGGAATCGGAGATCCCATGCGCGGGCTCGACGTGCGCCAGATGGATGAGAAAGAGTTGCTCCAGGTCCGAGGCGTATGAGGTCGACTCCGATGAGAACAGGCGTGCTTGCGCTTCAGGGAGACGTCGCCGAGCACCTGCGCATGCTGGAAGCCTGCGGCGCTGAGCCGGTTGAAGTCAGAACTCCTGAGGAACTGCGCGGTGTGGACGGGCTCGTCCTGCCCGGTGGGGAGAGCACGACGATTTGGCGGTTGTTGAATCTGTACGGTCTCGTCGGGCCGCTGCAGGAACGGGTGAGGGAGGGACTGCCCCTGTTTGCGACGTGTGCGGGGATGATCATCATCGCCCGCTCGGTCGTGGGTGGCGAGCCGCCGGGGTTGGGTTTCATCGACATCGCGGTGGAGCGGAACGCGTACGGGCGGCAGCGGGAGAGTTTTGAGACTGAACTGGCGGTGCCCGAGGTCACCGACGATCCCCTGAAGGTGGTTTTCATCCGGGCCCCTGTGGTCGTCGAGGTGGGCCCTGGGGTGAGAGTCCTGGCCGCGCACGGTGGACGCCCTGTCTTGGTGCGGCAAGGGCAGGTCCTGGCCGCGTCATGCCATCCCGAAATCAGCGGCGATGACCGGCTCCACGAGTACTTCGTCGAACGCCTGGTAGAGGCGTCAAGACATGGAGGTACGGGTTGGATTCACGCGCACGGAGCGGTGAGACCGAGCGAAGAACATTGAGGCCGGTCGCGCACTAACCCATTCGTTCGGGCGCGGAGGTTACCTCGATTCCCGAAACGCGAATCGGGCCGCTTCAATGGTCTCGGTGATGTCACTTTCGCTGTGAGCCGCCGAGACAAACCACGCCTCGAACTGCGACGGGGGAAGTATGATGCCGCGGTGAAGCATGCTCTGGAAGAACCTGGCGAATCGCGACACGTCGGCCGCGGCGACTGCAGCGTAATCCGAAGGGGGCGAATCGGTGAAGAACACGGTGAGCATCGACGCCTCGCGGACGACCGAGGCCTGTACCCCCGCCTGCGCAGCGGCGTCCGCCAGGCCTTCGACGAGATGCGTCGTCAGCGCCTCAAGCCCAGCGTAGACCGCCGGATGCCGCAGCCGGCCCAACGTCGCGATCCCGGCGGCCACCGCCAGCGGGTTCCCTGCCAGGGTGCCTGCCTGGTAGACAGAACCCAGTGGGGCTACCATTTCCATCACCGCGCGTCGCCCCCCGTAGGCCGCGAGCGGCAGTCCCCCGCCGAGGATCTTGCCCAAACACGTCAGGTCCGGCGAGATGCCGAAGCGGCCCTGCGCGCCGCCACGGGTGACGCGGAAGCCCGTGATGACTTCATCGAAGATGAGGAGCGCGTGCTGACGGTGGGTCACCTCGCGCAGTCCCTCGAGAAACCCTGTCCTCGGCCGGACCACACCCATGTTGGCGGCCACGGGCTCGACGATGACGGCGGCGATGGCGCCGGGGTGCGCGGCGAAGATCTCCCGCACGGCCGCGAGGTCGTTGTAGGGGGCGACGAGCGTGTCGGCGACCGCAGCCCGGGGCACGCCCGCGCTGCTCGGAAGCCCAAAGGTCGCAATGCCGGAGCCCGCCTGGGCAAGCAGCGGGTCGGCATGACCGTGATAGCACCCGGCGAACTTCACGATCCTGTCTCGTCCGGTGAAGCCGCGGGCCACGCGTATCGCGCTCATCGTGGCTTCGGTACCCGAGCTGACGAACCGCATCAGTTCCATCGAGGGCACCGCTTCACGGATCAGGCGGGCCAGTTCCAACTCGTGGGACGTGGGCATCCCAAAACTGGTGCCGCGGATCGCCACGTCCCTGATGGCCGCAACGACGTCATCCGGGGCGTGACCCAGGATCAGCGCCCCCCAGGATCCGATGTAGTCCAGCAGCTCGCGTCCGTCGACGTCCGTGACATGCGACCCGCGCCCTGCCCGGATCACGACAGGGCTCCCGCCGACGGCGCGGAACGCCCGCACCGGGCTGTTGACCCCACCCGGAAAGTATCGCTGGCTCTCCTTGAAGACCGCCGCCGACCGCTGACCTGAGGTCACGGACTCGGTCATCCGTCCTCTCCGGAGTCCGCCCGGTCCGCCGGTTCGACATCGAGGTTGAACAGCTCCCTGGCCAGTTGGAGGCTCCGGGTGTCCCGGCGCGCGGCGGATTCCCGCAGCCGGACGATGGGAGCGTGAAGCAGTTTTCGCACCACCGCCTCAGCGACCGCCCTCGCCGCCTCCTCGCCGCCGTCGTCGAGGGCTCGCAGTCGCCCCCGCGCCCGGGCGAGCTCGCTCTCCACCATTGTCTCCGCCCGGCTGCGCAGCGCGGCGATCAGCGGGACGGCGTCGCGCGAGGCCATCCAGCGCTCGAAGGCGGCGAGGGTCTCCGCAACGATGCCCTCGGCCTGCATCAGGTTTTCCTCAGTGATCGGGGGGCCGGGGTCCACACCCGACAGGCTGTCCAGGTCGATGAGTCTCACACCGGACAGGGAGGCCACCGCGGCATCCACCCCGCGGGGAACGCCAAGGTCGATCACTGTGAGCGGCCCGCGGCGCTCACCGCCCTGGAGCATCGGACGGAGGAGGATCGGATCGGCGGCTCCAATGCAGACGCAGAGAATGTCCGCGTCCCCCGCGGCGGCGCCGATCCCGTCTAACGAGAGGCTTGCCGCGCCGACTCGGCGGGCGAGGACCCGGGCGCCCTCCAGCGTGCGATTGGCCACGGCCACGATCCTGGCATCGGCTGCGGCAAACACCTTGAGCACCAGCGCCGCCACCTCGCCAGCGCCGACGACGATGACGCGACGGCCGCGAACCGAACCCAGGATCTTCCGGCACTGTGCGAGTGCGGCGCGCGGCACCGAAGGCGCACTGTGCGACAGCCCCGTTTCCCGGCGCACGCGGCGTCCGGTGGTGATCGCCAGCTGCATCAATCGGTTCAGCACCGGCCCGGTCACGTCCGCAGTCCGCGCGATGTCGAAGGCCCGCCGGACCTGGCCCAGGATCTGCTGTTCTCCGAGGATCATCGAGTCGAGCCCTGCGGTCACCCGCAGGGCATGACGCGCGGCCGCGGGCCCACGGTGAACGTACAGCGAGGGGGCAAAGGCCGCCGCAGGAACGCCGTGTAAGACGCTGAGGAAATCAATGGCCTCCCCCACCGGAGGGTCGCGCCGGGCCACCAGGTACAGCTCGGTACGGTTGCAGGTGGACAGCAACACGCATTCGTCCATCCCGGCGATCTCGCGTAGCCGGACGACCGTGGACGGAATCTCCGCCTCGCCGAACGCCAGGCGCTCCCGGACCTCGATGGAGGCGGTCTTGTGGCTCAGTCCGATCGTCGAAAGCGTCATGGTTGACGATATTCGGCTTGGACAGGTTTACGCCTGTGCAAACACCGCCACAATATTCTGCCCGCCGAAGCCAAATTCATTCGCGATCGCGGCGCGAACCCTGGCGCGGCGGGCCGTGTGCGGCACGCAGTCCAGATCGCACTCGGGATCCTGCCGGTCGAGGTTGATCGGCGGCGCGATGATGCCGTCACAAATGGCCATGACGGCGGCCAGCGCGCTCAGCGTCCCCGCGGCCCCCATCAGATGGCCCACCATCGAGAGCCCGGCGTGCTACAGCGCACGGCTTATGGCCCGCGCCGCGCGCCGAAGGACTTTCTCCCTCTCTTGGATGAGCGCGGCGGTCAGCGCCTCCATCAGACCATCGATCGCGAACTCGGCGGTGACCGCGTCTACGCGTAGGCCCATCGCTCTCGCCGTCTTGGCGGTCATCAACCCCATGCACGCGACCACGGTACGCTCATTGAGGACAGTCCCCACCGCGGAGACGAAGTTGCGCACGGTGGAGGAGCTGGTAAAGATGATGGCGTCGGCATCTAGGAGCGCCCCGATGGTCTCGTTCAGCCGATCGTTGTTCCCGCGAGGCACGATGCGGGTGGTCGAGGATTCCACTACTTCCGCGCCGAGCTCCTCGAGCCGGTGCACGAGGGTCCCCTCCTGCTCCCGTACCTGTGGGACGACGACGCGCCGCCCAAAGAGCGGGCGCTCCTCAAACCAGGCCAGGCGCTCCCGCAGCCGGACCACCTCGCCCACGACCAGGATCGCGGGAGGGCGGACGCATGCGCGAACGGCCAATAGAGCAATGGTCCCCAATGTTCCCGTCACCGTGCGCTGCTGGGGCATCGTGCCCTGCGCAATCACTGCCGAGGGCGTATCAGGATGACGCCCCCATGCGATCAGCCTCTCGGCGATCGCTCCAAGGTGCCGTACGCTCATCAGGAAGACCAGGGTCCCTCCGCGCGCCAGCGCCTCCCAGTCGAGGTCCGAGATCTCGACGGGATCCTCGCAACCCGTCGTGATGGTCAGGGCTGAGCTTAGCTTCCGGTGGGTGATGGGGATGCCCGCGTAGGCTGGGACCGCGACGGCCGAGGTCACGCCCGGCACAATCTCATACCGAATGCCGGCCGCATGGAGCGCCTCCGCTTCCTCACCGCCGCGACCGAAGACGAACGGATCGCCCCCCTTCAGGCGCACTACCCGCTTCCCCTCTCTGGCCTTGGCGATGAGCACGGTGTTGATTTCGTCCTGCCGGATGGCGCCGCCGACGGCCTTCCCCACGTAGATGCACTCGGCCTCGGGACGAACCTCCTGAAGCAAGCGCCGGTTGACCAGGCGATCATAGATGACCACATCGGCCTCGCGCAGGAGCTTAAGCCCCTTGACCGTGATCAATCCGGGGTCCCCGGGACCTGCGCCGACCAAGCACACAGTGACCTTATCCATACGCTACCTGTGGAGCTTTCATCCGCACCCGCTCGACCAGCCGAACCTCAATGGCGGCAGTGCGGTCCCTTCTCTCGCGACCAGGGAGACGCATCGGCTACTTCCCAATGATTTCCTCGATGTGCCGGCGCGCGCCCGTGGCATCCCCACGCCCAATCAGCTCCAGGGCGTCGGAGTCCACAATCCTGTACCAGGCAGCCTTCCGCTGCTCGGGGTCGGGCACGCGCCGAGTCAGCTCACCGCGCACCTCCCCCAGCAGGTCGAGGAACTGGGCATACTCGGGCCCGAAGAGTGGCTGGAGGCGCTGGCGCAGTCTGGCGGCGAGGGCTGGGCTCTTGCCGCCAGTGGAGATGGCGATGGTGAGGTCGCCCTGTCTCACGATGGCGGGGGCGATGAAGTTACAGTGAGCCGGGTCGTCTACGGCGTTGATGAGGATCCGCCGTTCCTCCGCCTCCCGCCACACTCCGGCGTTGGTGGTAAGGCTGTTGGTGGCCGCGATGGCCAGGAACGCGCCGTCAAGGTCGCCCGAACGATACGGCCGCCGCATGATGGTGATGCGCCCCTGCCGGGCCAGCGCGTCCAAAGGCTCGGTGACTTCAGGGCTGATGACCATGACCTCGGCGCCAGAATCGAGCAGCCCAAAGACCTTCCGCTCGGCCACGTCCCCGCCGCCGATCACCACCGATCGTTTCCCTTCGAGGTTGGTGAAGACGGGATAAAAGACGGTCATGGGGCTCGCCCTTCCTGTGTCAGTCCTCCGGCCCTCTGGCCTCCACAAGGTCCACGGTCATCGCTGGTCGCGCGACGGCCTCGCTCCGCACCAAGACCGCTCGTTCCTGAAAGAAGGCGCGGATGTCTACGCTCTTCCCGGCCAGATTCAGCACAAGGGCTACCCCACCCGGAAAGACGACTTTGACCTCTACATCATCGAGGACGACCGTCTGCATCCCTCGCCCCCCCACCGCCTGCCTGACCTGTCTGGCCGAGGAGATAGCTCCGAAGCTCCTCATCGCTATAACGCTGAAAGAAGCGGTGAAGGCTCTCTCCCTCGTTTCGAAGTCGCAGATAGGCCCGCAGAATGCGCTCCAGGGTCTCGGGAACTTGCGTGGCGGCGACCCGGCAGTTCACCCGCCGGGCAATCGTCTGTTGCGTCCCCACGCCTCCGCCTAGGTAGACGTCGTACGCATCGACCATCTGGCCATCGATCTTCATCCTGGACCCCTGCAGACCGATGTCGGCGATCCAGTGCTGACCGCAGTCGTTGGGGCAGCCGGTGATGTGGAGCTTCAGATTCCCATCGAACTCGGGGAGGCGATCCTCCAGCTCCTCCACGACCCACCGGGCGAATCCCTTGGTCTCGGAGATGGCCAGCTTGCAGAACTCCAGCCCTGTGCACGCGATGGTGCCCCGCCAAAACGGCGTCCCCTCCAGGCGGAGGTCGGTGTGCTGGTGAACCTCCCGGGCGAGGTCATCGACCCGATTGTTTGGGACGTTTAGGATGAGGATGTTCTGCATGTTGGTCGTGCGGATCGAGCCATCCCCATAGCGGTCGGCGAGGCTGGCGACGAGGCGCATCTGGTCAGCAGAGATGCGGCCGCGGAGGATGGCGAACCCGGCGTAACAATACCCTCCCTGCTTCTGCGGGCGGATACCGACGTGGTCGCGGTAGACGTTCTCCGGCGGCTCTTCGGGGATCGCGGGGTCCAGTGCAAACCCGAGACGCCGCTCGAGCTCCTCTAGGAACGATTCCGCCGTCCAGCCGTGGTTGAGGAAGAGGAACTTTAGCCGGGCCTTCTCCCGGCTCTCCCGCAGCACCTGGCTGTCGCGGTAGAGCTCAGTGATCCCCTTGATGACCGCCACCGCCTGGCTCCATCGGACGAACGCGGGCAGACGCACCCCGAGGTGCGGATGGGTGGAGAGGCCGCCCCCCACCCGCACGTTGAAGCCGATCTCCCGCTCCCCATTACTCGGTCGCCCGGTGGCCGTCATTCCGATGTCGTTGATCTCCGGGTACGAGCACCACAGTCGGCAACCGGTGACACCGATCTTGTATTTACGTGGCAGGTTGTAGAACTCGGGGTTCCCCACCAGCATGCGAGTGGCCTGGAAGACGATGGGCGAGGCATCGCAGATCTCCTCCGCATCCACGCCGGCCAGCGGGCAGCCGACGATGTTCCGCGTGTCATCGCCGCAGGCGCCCATCGTGGTGATGTCGACCCGGGAGAGGTGGAAAAAGATGTCGGGGACATCTTCGATCCGGATCCAGTGAAGCTGGAAGTTCTGACGGACAGTGATGTCCCCGAATCCTCTTGCGTAACGCTCGGTCAGGTCGGCGATGGTTCGAAGTTGATGCGAGACGAGGAAGCCGTTGGAGATGCGGATGCGCAGCATAAAGTAAGGCACAGCTCCCCCGAAGGCTCCCTTCCCGTCCCCCTGGGTATAGAGCCCCCACCACCGGAAGCGTACGTTGAGGTCCTCTTCGGGGATCGAGTCAAATCCCTCGCGCGCGTATCGCAGGAGATCCGGGAGCATCTCCCAGGGGTTCTTCTCCCGCTTGATGCGCTCCGCTCGCTGAGCCGGGGTCTCCTTAACCGGCGTCTCGCCCATATCACACTTCCCTTCGCATCAACTTGAGAGTACGTTGCGGTCGATCGTCCGCACAGCGAGCATTCCAGACACCCCTCTCAACGTTCGATCGGCGCCGCGACCAGGCCCCCCGGTCGCCCGTCCCGTAGAGCGATGGGTCCTCGTCCGACTCCGAAAGGCGGACGTTGGGATCGTCAAGGTGCTCCTCCATCCACTGCGTCTCAACCAGCACATTTGGGTCGGCATAACTGGCCATGGACATTCCTCCTTCAGGCAAATAGGTATCGGACTATTATGGAATTGGCGGAAGCATCAAGCCTTCGCGAGGCTGGAGAGAAAAGCTTGTCAGGCAGTTATGACGTGCGGATGGCGAAGGCTAACGGTGCCTCCGCCGCGAACAGATGCATTGACGCGGGGCGTACAAGCTTACCGTGCAGGAATTGCTGTAGACAGGCATGATTCGCATCGAACCAGTCATTGTTGATGAATTAGGTCAAGATTAGCAACTCCCTGGGGATTGTCAAGGCCTCTTCGGCGGAAGACATCCTTACCTTCTCACACAGGCGCCACGACGCGAATGCCGGGTGTGGCGGCCAGATGGGCTTCGGCCTTCCGGAGCAGCGCGAGTCGATCGCCCTGGTGAGAGCCCAAGCTGAGGAACGCCCTGGACATCCTAGCGGGGACGCTGGCGGGTGATCTCGACGGCCGCGTAGTCGAGAGAACCACCGAGCCTGACCTCCGGTTTCTTCAGCCGGACGGTGACCGCATCCACGCGTTGGCGCTGCAGGATCCTTCCGGCGATCGCTTCGCTCACCGCCTCGAGGAGGCGGAAGCATTCCTGCTCGACGGTCCGCTTGACGATCTCGTAGAGTTTCCGGTAGTCCACCGTCAGCTCAAGGCCGTCGCGGGCGGCCGCCTCGGTCCCTCCACCTCCACATCAACCACGAAGGGCTGCGGCCGGTTCTGCTCATCCGGCTCTACACCATGGTAGCCGATGAACCTCATCCCATGGAGCAGGATCCTAATGCATTTCTGACGATGGCATCGGTCATTCGGACGACGCGGACTATCGCGTGCACGTCGTGCACGCGAACGATGTCCACTCCGTGCACGATGGCTACGGCCACCGTCGCGGCCGTGCCTTCCAACCGATCCCCGACAGGTAGCCCGCCGAGCACACGGCCGATCGTGCCCTTGCGCGAGGTGCCAATGACAATCGGGCACCCAAGTGCGCGGAACTCTCCGAGGCGCCTCAGGATCTCCAGGTTCTGCTGGACCGTCTTGCCGAAACCGAACCCGGGATCGATCAGGATGCAGTCACGCCGGATGCCGGCTCTGACCGCGGCCTCAATCCGGTCGGCCAAGAATGCCCGGATCTCCGCCGCGATGTCGCCCCGGACGGGAGCCTGCTCCGCCGTCTGCGGCATGCGCCGCCCGTGCATGAGCACGACCGGTACCTGAGCCTCCGCCACGACGGCAGCCATCTCGGGCTCTGTGCGCAATGCACTCACGTCGTTAATCATCGCAGCGCCGGCCGCAAGCGCCTGCCTCGCCACTTCAGCCTTGGTGGTGTCCACCGAGACCACGGC
>JBQTJG010000380.1:0-8435 GCA_052387355.1 Armatimonadota bacterium
GCAACTTTCTCACGTGCCCTCGCTGCCAGGTGGTCTAGCCTTCGAGTTGTCCTTTGAGCGCCGCCAACATGCTTTCACAATTTTTGCGCATGAGGACCTTCACCAGATTGCTCAGCAGCGCGCCCGCCAGCGGGATGTCGAGCTCGAAATCCACCGCCAGCGACGTGCGCGTCCCCTCGGGGATCGCCTCGAAACGCCACATCCCCTCGTAGCGATTGAAATCGCCGCTTCGCTGCCTGAACGCGCACGCCCACGCCGCATCATCCCACTCATCCTCTTCTACCCACCGGATCTTGCGGCCCTGTACCACGCCAACCCACGCGGTCACGGTGCCGGTCGGCAGGCGCTCAAGAATCGTCACGCTTTCCAGGTCCGGCATGAATTGCGGAAACCGCTCGACATCTTTGGCGAGCGCGTACACTCGGTCAAGCGGCGCGTGAATGACGGTTGCAGCCTGGACGCTGGCCACGATGTCTCCTTTCAGATGCCTCGCTGTGCTCCACCTGGGTGACCGTCTCTGGCGGCGAACTCCTCGCCCGGCGCCAGGCGTCGTGCCGTCACCAGGAAGGCCGTGTGCGCGATCATGCGGTGCGCCGGCCGGACGCTCTGCCCGGCGACATTCCACGGCCGCAGCCACGCCTCGACGGTCTCGATCAACACGAAGACGCGGCTCGCGGTGAGCGCGTCCACCGTCTGCTGCACCTGCACGGTCGTCGGCAGGTAGGCGAGCAGGATCCCGCCGGGCCTCAGCGCCTCGGTCGCCGGGCCGACGACTCGCCAGGGCTCTGGCAGGTCCAGCACGATCCGGTCCGCCGGTCCATCTGCGATGCCGGTGGTAACGTCGTGGAGCCTGAGCACAAGCGTCGGCGTCTCACCAAGATACCTCAGGATGTTGCGCACCGCCGTCTGTTGAAACTCCTCGCGCACCTCGTACGAGAAGACGCGGCCCTCGGGTCCGGCCGCGCGGACGAGCGCCATCGTCAGTGCACCCGACCCTGTGCCGGCCTCGACAATGGTCGCGCCTGGATAGATATCGGCCAGGAGCAGAATGAGCGCGAGATCCTTCGGGTAGATGACCTGGGCGCCGCGCGGCATCGCCACGACATAGTCGGCCAGGGTCGGTCGCATGGCCAGCAGCCGCTCACCGCGCGACGTCTCAACGATGATCCCTTCGGGCCGCCCGATCAGCGCGTCATGGGGGACCCGCCCGCCCCGAAGGTCGCGTGCGCCGCCATCTTTGAGCCAGACGAGGTAGGATCGCCGCTTGCGATCAATGAGCAAGACAGGATCGCCCGCCGCCAGCAGTCCGGCACGGCTCACGACTCGATGCGAGGGCGGGTCGCCGCGGAGGACGCGGAACGCCGGCCGCTCATACCACCACCCCGCGCGGCCGGACGTTGTCGCGAACCCATCCAACGATGTCCTGGAGCGAGGCGCCGGGGCTGAAGATCTTGCTGATGCCGGCCCCCAGGAGGCCAACAGCATCCTCCTCAGGGATGATACCGCCGCCGAACACGACCATGTCGGTGACCCCTCGCTCGCGGAGTAGCGTGACGATGCGCGGGAAGAGGGTATTGTGGGCGCCGGAGAGGATCGACAGCCCGATGGCGTCGACATCCTCCTGGATCGCCGCGTTCGTGATCATCTCCGGGGTTTGGTGCAGACCCGTGTAGATGACCTCAAACCCGGCGTCGCGCAGCGCCCGGGCGACCACCTTGATGCCGCGATCGTGGCCATCGAGGCCCGGCTTGGCCAGCAGGATGCGAATCGCGCGTGCCATCGGGACGATGATAACGGCTGCGGCGCGCCGGGGTCAAATGATCGCCGGCTCGCGGTATTCGCCGTAGACACGGCGGAACACGTCGCAGATCTCCCCCTGCGTCGCGTGAACGCGCACACACTCCACGATGTGGTCCATCGTATTGTCCGACCCTTCGGCCGCACGCCGCAGCGCCGCCAGCCGTCGCTCCACCTGGGCGTTGTCGCGATCCGCGCGCACGCGCCGGGTCCGTTCAATCTGCCGGCGCTCCACGTCGGGATCGACGCGAAGAATGGGAATCCCCGGCTCGTCCCGCGCGCCGAACTCGTTCACGCCGACAATGATCCGCTCGCTTCGCTCGACCTGCTGCTGGAACCGGAACGACGCGTCCGCGATCTCCCGCTGCGGGAAGCCGGCCTCGACTGCGGCCACCATGCCGCCGAGTTCGTCGATCGTGCGGATGTACCGCCACGCCGCCTCCTCCACCTGATTCGTCAGGGTCTCGACAAAGTACGACCCTCCCAGGGGATCGACCGTCGAAGCCACGCCAGTCTCGTAGGCGATGATCTGCTGCGTCCGCAGCGCCACGGTGACGGCCTCTTCGGTCGGCAGCGCGTAGGTCTCGTCCATCGAGTTCGTGTGGAGCGACTGCGTCCCGCCCAGCACCGCGGCCAGCGCCTGGAGCGCCACCCGGGCGACGTTGTTGAGCGGCTGCTGCGCGGTGAGCGAGACCCCCGCGGTCTGGGCGTGGGTGCGCAGCCACCACGACCGTGGGTTTCTCGCCCCGAACCGCTCCCGCATGATCCGGGCCCACATCCGCCGGGCGGCCCGCAACTTGGCGATCTCCTCAAAGAAGTCGTTGTGCACGTCGAAGAAGAACGACAGACGGGGGGCGAAGGCGTCGACGTCCAACCCCGCGGTCAGGCCGGCCTCGACATACGCGATGCCATCGGCCAGCGTGAAGGCGAGTTCCTGCACCGCCGTGCTGCCCGCTTCCCGAATGTGATATCCGCTGACGCTGATCACATTCCATTTCGGCAGTTCACGGGTCCCGAACGCGAGCATGTCCTGGATGAGCCGCATGCTCGGGCGGGGGGGCACGATCCACTCCTTCTGCGCGACGAACTCCTTCAGCATGTCGGTCTGCGTGGTGCCGCCCAACGCGCTCCGCGAGATGCCCTGCTGGTCGGCGATGGCCACATACATGGCGAGCAGGACGTTGGCCGGCGCGTTGATCGTCATCGATGTCGTCACGCGGTCCAGCGGGATGCCCCGCAGCAGCTCCTCCATGTCGACGAGCGTGTCGATGGCCACGCCCTCGCGGCCGACCTCGCCCAGCGCGCGCGGATGATCCGAGTCGTAGCCCATCAGGGTCGGCATGTCGAAGGCCACCGAGAGACCGGTCTGCCCATGCCCGAGCAAATAATGGAAGCGCCGGTTGGTGTCCTCCGCGGATCCGAAGCCGGCGAACTGCCGCATCGTCCACAGGCGCCCCCGGTACATGGTCGGATGGATCCCGCGGGTGAACGGATAGTGCCCGGGTCGATCGGGCTCACCGGAGTCCAGGGCCGCCGGATCCGACGGGCCATAGACCTCCTTGACCGGAAGGCCGGACAGCGTCTCTGCCGGCAGCCCCGCGTGACGGGCCGGCGTCTCCATTAGTGGCGCTCCTCCCCGATGCTGCGTTCTAGCAGTTCGGCGACATCCATAGGGCGGATCGCGGCTTCCGTCGCCGCCGCGCCGTCTTCGAGCATGAGCGTACAGAACGGACAGGCAGTGGCGACGATCTCCGCGCCGGTCGCCACCGCGTGATGCGTGCGCACGTGGCTGACCCGCTGGCCGACACGGTCCTCCATCCAGTAGAGCCCGCCGCCGGCGCCGCAGCAGAAGCCCCGCTCGCGGCAGTGCGCCATCTCGATGGCCTTCATGCCGGGAATCGCCCCCAGCACCCGACGCGGTGCGTCATACTCGCGATTGTACCGCCCAAGGTAGCAGGGGTCGTGGAACGTCACCGTCGACGTCACCGAACGGTTCGGCCGGAGCCGTCCCTCCTCGATGAGTCGTGCGAGCAACTGCGTGTGGTGCCACACCTCATACCGACCGCCGAACTGCGGATACTCGTGCTTGAGGGTATTGTAACAATGGGGACAGAGCGTGACGATGTTCGTCACGCCGTAGCGACCGAGGGTCTCGATGTTCTGGCGGGCCAGCGTCTGGAAGAGATACTCGTTGCCCATGCGCCGCGCTGGATCGCCCGTGCAGGCTTCCTCGTCGCCGAGCACCCCGACGTCCAATCCGGCCGATTGGAGCAGCCGGACCAGGGCGCGAAGGGGCGCGTGATTGCGCTCGTTCAGTGCCGCCGCGCATCCCACCCATAGGAGCCAGTCGACCCGCGCGCCCTGGGAGAGCCGCTTCACCTCCACACCGGTCATCCAATCGGTCCGCGACACTCCGGCGCCCCGGAACGGATGGCCGCGCGCCTCGAGGCTGCGCAGCGCGTCGCCCATCGTGTCCGGCAGACGCGCCTCTTCCATCACCAGGTGGCGACGCATCTCCACGATCTTATCAACGTGATCGTTCGTCGCCGGGCACTCCTCGACGCAGGCGCCGCACGTCAGGCATTGCCAGAGGAAGTCTTCTGAGAAGACCTCCCCGACCAGGGCCGGAGCCTGAGCCGCCTCGCCCTTTCCGGCGATGAGCGCAGGACCTACCTGGGTCAGTTGTTTGCGTAGGTCGGTGTGGAGACGTCTGGGATCGAGCTCCTTGCCCGTCTGGTTGGCCGGACAGACCTCGACGCACCGCCCGCACTCCATGCACGCGAAGGCGTCCAGGTTGTCCTTCCAGGTGAAGTGCTCGGCCCGGGACGCGCCCAGGCGTTCGGTATTCTCGATGTCGATCGGCGCGAGCGCGCCACGCGGGCGGGCCTTGCGCAGCAGAATGTTCGGGACGAGCGTGATCAGGTGCAGGTGCTTGCCCTCAGGAATCCAGGTCAGGAAGTAGAGGATGATGCCCAGGTGCGCCCACCAGCTCGCCTCGAAGATCCCGTGCACCGTCCCGGCCGGTGCGCCTGCGAACCATCCGGCGACCATGCCTGACACGCGCGCGCCCGACGCCCATGAGGGCGCATCGAGGACAATGTGCGTCGCCCGCGAGAGCAGCAGCGTCGTCATGATACCCGAGATGAAGCCCAGGATTAGAAAGGCCCCAACCTGATCTTGCCCTGCCAGCCGCTTCGGACGCACGACAAGGCGCAGCCACAACGCCATCGCGACCCCGGCCAGCACGAGCACGATGAAGATGTCCTGCATCAGGACGAACCACGGCGACGCGCCGACGAGCGGCAGCGTCCAATCGGGCACGAAGGCCTCTCCAAAGACCTGGACAATGGTCGAGAAGAGCACCAGGAATCCCCAGAAGATGAAGAGATGGAGAATGCCGGCGAGCGGCCGCCGCATCGTCTTCGTGTGTCCGAGGACCTGTGTGATGAGATCGCGCAGCCGCACCCCGAGACCGTCGACGGGCACGGGGCCGCCTCCAAGCCGGATCAGACGGTAGACGCGCAGCAGCTTGCGGCCGGCGATCCCGCCCGCGAGCGCCAGCAGCGCCAGGACGGCCGCGCCCCTGAGCCAGGTCACCTCCATCGGCCTAGCCGCCTTTGAGCTCCCTGACCTTCGCCGCGAGCAACGGAACGATCTCGCGATAGTCGCCGATGATGCCCAGATGGGCCAGCGAGAAGATCGGCGCTTCGGGATCACGGTTGATGGCCACGATCGTCCTGGCCCCGGACACGCCGGCGACATGCTGCGTCGCCCCTGAGATGCCGACAGCGATGTACAGCGCAGGCCGGATCGTCTTGCCGGTCTGGCCGATCTGCCAGCTAATGGGCACCCAACCCGAGTCCGCCGGAGGTCGCGATGACCCGACCGCTGCGCCCAAGGCCGAGGCGAGCGGCTGCAAAGTGGCAAACCCGTCAGGACCGCCGAGACCCCTCCCGCCGCCGATCACGATCTGCGCGTCCTCCAGGCCGAGCTCCGTCTGTTCGCGAAGCACCTCCCGGACTCTGGTGGGCAGGGCCGCGCCGTCGATCGTGACAGAAATGTCCTCCACCGTGCCAGGAACCGGCGCGGGCTCCGGCACGTCGAGCGCGCGTGGTTTCACTGACAGCACGGCCGGCCGGCCGGTCACCACCAGTGTGGCCATGGCCCGGCCGCCGTAGACCTGACGTCGCGCTAGGATCGCACCGCCTTCGGCCGACAGCTCGACGCATTCTGTGACCAGGGCGGCGCCCAGGCGGTAGGCCAGGCGCGGGGCAAGTTCACGTCCGATCGTGTCGGCGCTGATCAAAACCACCTGCGGGGTCAGGCGGCGACTGATGTGCTCCACCGCGACCAGCACAGCGTCGGTCTCTCCGGCCTCCAGCAGAGGGTGATCCACTCTATAGACGGTCGCCACGCCATGATGGTGCAGGCCTTCCGTTGCCTGCGCCAGCCCCGAACCATGGCCGACCAGCGCCGCAGTGACGCCGATATTGAGCGACGCGTCCAGCGCCCGGGCACCGCCGACGAGTTCCAGGCTCGACCGGCTCAGGTCGCCGTCGAGCGCGGTCGCGATGACGCAGATACCGTTCATAGAGCGCTGCTCCGTGTCACACCAGTTTCAAGTCGCGCAGCCGTTGTGCGAGCGCTGCGACTTGCTCGGCGGGCTCCCCTTGCAGGAACTCGCACTTGGAGGTTCGCTGGGGCACGATCACCTGGCGCACCTCCACCCCACCCGCCGCGCCGTCAGACTCCGCGGCCAGGTCCGCGCGCGCCCAGGTCCGCACCGGCTTTCGCTTGGCGGTCACGATGTCCTTGACCTTGGGAAGCCGGGGGCGGTTCGCGTCATCGCTCGCCACGGACAGCACGGCAGGCAGCCTCACCTCGACCTGGTGGAACCCATCGTCGGCCATACGCCGCACGACCAGCGTGCCCCGGTCTCCATTGCCGGCAGGTTCGACACGCGACACGAATGTCACGCACGCCGCACCGAGGGCCTCAGCGAGAAACGGCGGGACGGCGCGTTCGACCCAATCCGCAGATTCGCAGCCGGCGAGCACGAGATCGAAGCGTCCCATCTTCCGGATGGCTGCGGCGAGCGTCGGGGCCTTCTCCAGCCCGAGCAGGTCGGGGCTGCGGGCGTCGTCGATCACCACCGCCTCGTCCGCGCCCATCGCCAGAGCCAACCGGATGGCGTCCCCGACGGCGGCCGCCGGGCCCAGCGTGAGCGCCGTCACCTTCCCTCCATGACGGTCCTTGAGCTGCAGCGCCACTTCGAGGGCGTTTTCGTCATAGGTGGAAATCACCAGCGGCCGGCCATCGCGCACCTGGCGCTGCGTCCTTGGATCGATCGCAAACTCCCGTAGCGGCAGCTCGGGATCGACCACCTGCTTCAGACAGACGATGACGTCCACGTCTCCTCCTGATCAGGGCCGGCCCAGGAGCTGCCGGGAGATCACCAGTCGCTGAATTTCCGATGTTCCCTCGTAGATCTCGGTGATCTTAGCGTCTCGGAAGTACCGCTCGACTGGATAGTCCTGAATATACCCATATCCCCCGAAGAGCTGGACGGCTTTGTGCGCCGCCCACATCGCTGTCTCCGACGCGGTCAGCTTTGCCATGGCCGCCTCTCTGGTATAGGATTTCCCGGCGCCGCGCAGCGCCGCCGCGCGATAGGTGAGTTGCCGCGCCGCCTCCAGCCGTGTCGCCATGTCTGCCAGCGCCCAGCGGACCGCCTGAAACTGCGCGATTGGGGCGCCGAACTGTTGGCGCTGCTGCACGTACGCGGTCGTCTCTTCCAGGCACGCGCGCGTAATACCCAAGGCCTGAGCAGCAATCCCGACGCGGCCACCGTCGAGTGTGGACAGCGCGATCTTCCCGCCCTCGGCCCGATTCCCCAAGAGGTTCTCTTGGGGCACCCGGCAGTCTTCGAAGATCAGTTCGGCGGTCGAAGAACACCTGATGCCGAGCTTCTTCTCGACTTTGCCCACGCGTACACCCGGGAACGATTTCTCGACCAGAAAGGCGGAAATACCACCAGCACCGTGCATGTCCTCGGTGCGCCCGTAGACGACGCAGAGATCGGCCTCGACCCCGTTCGTCACGAAGATCTTCGCGCCCGACAGCACCCACTCTCCACCCCGCCGGCTCGCACTGGTGCGCAGCGACATGGCGTCCGATCCGGACGTGGGTTCGGTGAGACAGTAGCACCCCAACCGGCGGCCGGCGACCAGATCGGGGAGGTAGCGACGCTTCTGGTCCTCGCTGCCCCACCGTAGAATCGGATCGCACACCAGCGAGTTGTTCACGGACACGATCACCTGGAATCCCGCCGAGGCCCGCGCCAGTTCCTCCTGAGCAATGACGTACGAGATAGGATCCAGACCCGGGCCGTCGTAGACCTCGGGCACCATCATCCCCATCAGGCCAAGCTCGGCGGCCCTGGCGACGACCTCACGCGGGAACCGCGCCTCGTGATCAATCTCAGCCGCAATCGGAATCAGTTCGCGGGCCGCGAACTCCCGGACCGTGGCCTGAATCATCCGGTGCTCGTCGGAAAGCGGAACAGCCATGCAGCCCTCGTCAGTATCCCGTTGATATTTCTGCACGCCGGGAGGAACCCCCTCCACAACTACTCCCGT
>JBQTJG010000381.1:0-18384 GCA_052387355.1 Armatimonadota bacterium
GCGCAGCGAGGCTGGCCAGCCAAGGCGGTCTTAGCGTATGCAGCATCATGTCCGGCGGGTCTTGACGCTGCTTATCGCACTCGCGCTGATCGGGTTGACAGTTCCTGTCCGGTCGGCCCCCATGCCAGACTTCAAACTGGGCCTGTTGCTGCCCTACTCCGGGGTCTTCGCACGGATTGGCGACTCGATGACCCAGGCGATGGAAATGTACTTTGACAGCATCAAGTGGACCGCTGCTGGGCGTCGAATCGTCCTGGTTAAGGAGGACGAAGGGGCCCCAAGCCCAGACGTCGCCTTGCGGAGATTCCGCAAGCTCGTCGAGCAGGATCACATCGACATGCTAACCGGGATCTTCAGCTCTGGCTCGTTGGGCGTCTTGCTCGATCCAATCCGCGAGGGAAAGCTGATTACCGTCGTTGCGAATGCGGGCTTTGACGTGGCGACACGCGAGAAGCGCAGCCCGTACCTCTTTCGGACGTCATTTACCAACTTGCAGATCGCAGCCGCGGGCGGGGCGTGGGCCGCGGCAAGCCTGGGCAAGCGCGCAGTTTCGCTCGTGGCCGACTTCCAGGGTGGATATGACAACCTGAACGCGTTCAAGGCGACGTTCGGCCCCGCAGGCGGCAGGGTCGTCACGGAGATTACTTACCCGCTGAGCAACTCGGACTTCGCGCCGTACCTGGCCAGGGTGCGACAGGCGCTGCAGAACGCAGACTTTGTCTGCTGCTTCGGCGCCGGCGCTGACGCCGTACGTCTGGTCCGGCAGTGGAAGGAGTTCGGGATGCAGGCGGCGGTCCCGATGATTTGCAATGGCCAGGCGGTGGGTGATGATATTCTCCCCGCGGTGGGGGATGCGGCAGAGGGCATCCACGGAACTCTTCACTGGGTCTCGACCCTCGGCTATCCGGAGAATCGCAAGTTCGTCTCGGACTTTCGGGCGCGGTATGGCCGGACGCCCGATGCCTTCGGCGCGCAGGCTTACGAAACGGCGGTCTTCATCGCGGAGGCGCTCAAGCGGGTCAACGGCGACACGACGGATCAGAAGCGTCTGATGGATTCTATGAAGACCATCACCTTCAAAGGTCCGCGTGGGCTCTTCAAGCTCGACCCCGAGACGCAGAACATCATTCTCACTATGTACATCTTCCGCGTCGTCAGAGAGGGAGACGCGATCGTTCCGCGAGTTCTCAAAGTGATCACGAACTGGAAGGACCCAGGCAAGACCCAGTAACGGACCTGACGTTCCCACCGTTGCTGTTCCTCAACGGCATGGTCTTCGCTCTGACTCAGGGGATCACACGGAAGGATTTCCGGCCGTGCAGTCGATAGGTGGAAAATCCCCGGCGATCCAGTGTGAAGACCTGATCGATTTGACTCTCCTCTGCTAGCGCCACGAGTGTGGCGTCAGCGAAGTCCATCGGCAGATCCTGATATTTTCCCATGAGCCCCGCAACCCGTCGTAAGCTGGCCTGGGAAGATGGAATAAGCACGAAGGCGCCGCGGAGGAAGAATTCCAGACATGTCTTCTGTGGCGGCCATGTCGGCCCGACCAGGTAGAGTGTCTCGGTAAGGACCGCCTCAGTAGTTAGAACCGGTCCCTCCCAACTCTCCAATACGGCCAGACACTCGGAATGTCTCGTCTCACTGCGATCGACCAGAGCGATGAAGGCGCCGGTGTCGAGCAGCAACTCAGCGGGCACGACGTAAGCGCCTCAACAGGTAGTCTCGGTGGTGTTGTCCCAGATCGGGCACTCCGCTTTCCACACTGCCGAGCAGGTCGCGGACAAGGTCTATCGGGCGAGGGTGCGTTCGGATACTGGTGTCGTCCAGGAACTGCTCCAGGGCCAGGCGGACCACGTCAGACCGCTTGCGTCGCGTCCGTCTTGCGACACGATCAAGCTTGTTGGCTAGGTCGATGGGCATGCGGAGAGTCAACTGCCGTTCCATGACCGTTACCTCCTGATCTGTAATTCAATGTACTGCAATGCAATTCGAGGGTCAAGAAGCGAGACACCTGACTTCCGCTGGGTATGCGACGGGCACACAACTTGCATCGCCCTCTTGACGCGCAACCCCGAAGGGCCGGCGGGCGGCGCGGCGAATGATGAGCCGGAACGTTGACGAGATCGAGGGGGGAGACGCATGAGCAGGACGCGGTTTGGGGTCGTTGCCTGCGCACTGCTACTGGTGGTGATGGCGGTGCAGCCGCTGGCGGGCGCGCAGGCCGATCGGACGATGAGCGTTGCCATCGGGCGCATCACGACCTTCAATCCGCTCACCGCGGCCGGCGGCTACGAGTACGCGGTGTTCCGGCTGATCTGGGGCGGCGTCGCCACGCCAACGCCGGAGGCCGAGGTTGCACCGGATCAGATCGAGTCGTGGAGCGTATCGCCGGACGCGCGCACATGGACGTTCACCCTGCGCCGGGGCCTGCGCTGGTCGGACGGGCGCCCGGCCACCTCGGCGGACCTTGTGTTCACGCTCACCCGGGCGCTCGACCGCCGGACCGGTAGCATCTGGGCCGGGCCGCTGCAGATCATCGAGGGCGCCCCCGCGTTCGTCGAGGGGCGAGCGCAGACTGTTGCGGGCATCCGACAGGTCGACGACCTTACCGTGCGCGTCACGCTGTCGGATCCCAACAGCGCCTTCTTCATTTCGGGCATGGTGACGCACCGGCCGCTGCCGCTCATCCCGTTGCACATCCTCGGGAGCGTCCCACCGGCCGAACTGACGCGCCATGCGTTCTGGACCAACCCCAACGTGACGCTCGGCCCGTTTGTCTTCGTCCGCTACCAGGCCGATCAGTTCCTCGAAGTGCGCGCCAATCCCAACTACTGGGGGCCGAAAGCCCAGGTCGACCGCATGATTCTGCGCGTCACGCCCACCGTGGACGCCGCGGTGGCGCAGGTCGAGCGGGGGGAGGTCGCCATCGCCAACATTCCCGCGCTGGAGGCCGAGCGGCTGGGCAAGTCGCCGAACCTGCAGATCATGCGCGCCCCGGGGACAGGTCCCATCCGCATTACCTTCGACCACACCAAGGCCTACTTCAAGGACCGTCGTGTCCGCCAGGCGTTTCTCTACGCCCTCGACCGCCAGAGCCTGGTGAAGACCGTCCTGCAGGGCTACGGGGTGGTGCCGGCCCATGACATCCTGGGGCCCGCGTGGGCAAAGTCCGACCTGCGGCCGTATCCATTCAACCCCGACCGGGCCCGGGCGCTGCTGCGCGAGGCGGGCTGGGAGGGCAGCCGCCGGATCACGCTTTCGCTCATCCCCGGTTTCAAAGAGCGGGATCTTGCGGTGACGATCATCCAGCAGCAGTTCCGCGACGTCGGGGTCCAGGTCGACATCCGCCAGCAGGACCTGGGCACGGTGCTGCGCAGCTTCGTCGACCGGTCGTTTGACATGTACCTCTACGGCGGCGGCAACTTCCGGCTCGATCCGGACTTCATCTGCCTGCTGTACTGCAGCGAGAACTTCTATCCCGGCGGCGCCAATCTGGGCCACTACAGTAATGAGCGGTTCGACGCGCTGGCCGGCGCCGCGCGGCGCCTGGGGCGCACCGATCTGCGCGCACGCGTATACGCCGATGTGGCCAGGCTCTTGTACGACGACGTTCCGAACCTGTGGCTCTGGCTGGCGGACACCGTGTATGCGGTCCAGCGTAACGTCACCGGCTTCCAGCCCCATACCAACTACGAGACGATGTTCTGGAACGGGTACGCGTGGGGGGTGAGCCGGTAGGGTCTTCTCCGAGGCGGCCGGCTCGCCCGGCCGCCCCGTCACCCTGGCACGTGCGCTGAGGTACGGGCGTGTGGCGATACCTGGGGCGGCGCCTGCTGATCTCGCTCCCGGTGCTGCTGGGGATCACGTTCTTCGCGTTCCTCTTCATCAACCTGGCGCCCGGTGATCCCGTGATGGTGCTGATCAGCCCGGAGCAGGCCTCGCGGCTGGGCCACGAGTGGCTGGAGGAGCAGCGCGCGCGCCTGGGACTGAACCGGCCGTTCCTTGTCCGCTACGCGATCTGGGTCGCGGAAGTGGCGCGGGGCAACTTCGGGTACTCGTACCGGACGCAGCAGCCCGTGATTGAGATGCTGGCCGCGCGGCTCGGGCCGACCGTTGAACTGATGGGCACGGCGCAGGGCCTGGCCGTCCTCTTAGGCGTGCCGTTGGGGATGCTGGCCGCGCTGCACCAATATTCCTGGGTCGACTACGTCTCGGCCGTGCTGGGTTTCCTGGTCGTGTGCATTCCGAGCTTCTTTCTGGGTCTCGGGCTGATCTATGTGCTGTCGATCAATCTCGGCCTGTTCCCCACGGGCGGCATCGCCGACTACGGCATCTCGTCGTCGCTCGGTAATCACCTCTGGCATCTGGTTCTGCCCGCGTTCGTGCTGGGCATGGCGCAGACGGCGCCGCTCCTGCGGCACGCTCGCGGCAGCATGCTGGAGGTCATCCGGCAGGACTACATCATGACGGCGCACGCGAAAGGGCTGGCGGCGCTGCGCGTGAACGCGCGGCACGCGCTGCCAAACGCCGCGATCCCGCTCATCACGGTCGTGGCGCTCAACATCCCACTGCTGGTCGGAGGGGCGGTGGTGACCGAACAGGTCTTCCGCTGGCCGGGGATGGGACAACTGGCGCTGGACTCGATCCAGGGGCGGGACTACCCGGCGCTGATGGGGATCAACCTGCTGACCGCCGTCCTGGTGCTCGCCGGCAACCTGATTGCCGACCTGCTGTACGCGTTCATCGATCCCCGCATTCGCTATGGGTGACCGCCCGGCTGCTGCAGCCCGGCCCTGGCGGCGCGCGCTCGGGCGGTTTCTGCGACACCGGCTCGCGCTTGTTGGCGGTGGGATGCTCGCGGTGCTGACCGCGCTCGCGGTCGGGGCCCCGTGGGTGGCGCCCCACGACCCGTACCGGATCGACCTGTCCGACTACGCCGTGCGGCCGGGCGGGGCGCACCCGCTTGGCACGGACCTCACAGGCCGCGACGTGCTCAGCCGCCTGATCTTCGCGGCGCGCGTCTCGCTGTCGGTGGGCATCGTCGCCGTTGCGATCTCGACCGCGGTCGGCACGGTGCTCGGCGCCGTGGCCGGATACTACGGCGGCCGCGTGGACGGCCTGATCATGCGCCTGACGGACATCATCCTATCGTTCCCCATCCTGGTGATCATCATCACGATCGTGGCGGTGGTAGGGCCGAGCATTTACAACGTCCTGGTGGTGATCGGGCTGCTGGGTTGGCCGGTCATCTGGCGGATCGTCCGGGGGATGATGTTGTCACAGCGCGCGCACGAGTACGTCGAGGCGGCGCGCGCCGTCGGCGCGGCGGACGCGCGCATCATTTTTCGCCACCTCCTGCCCAACACCGTCGCGCCCATCGTCATCGCGGCCACGTACGGCATGGCCACGGCCATCCTGCTGGAGGCCAGCCTGTCGTTCCTGGGGATGGGCGTGCAGCCGCCGACGGCGTCATGGGGCAACATGCTCAACGACGCGCAGTCGATGTCGGTGTTGGCGCGGATGCCGTGGATGTGGGTGCCGCCGGGGCTCGCGATTGCGATCTCTGTGCTGTCGATCAACCTTCTGGGTGACGGCCTGCGAGATGCGCTCGACCCGCGGGTCCGCATCTCGTAGAGACGGCGGGTGATGACGATGCTGGGAGTGGCGGTCGTCGGCTGCGGGGGGGTCGGCCGTCACCATCTGGAGGCGCTGCGTCGGTGCGACCGGGCCCGTCTGGTCGCGACGGTCGACGTCGTGCCCGACCTCGCCCGGCGCGCCGCCGTGGAGCGCGGCGCCCGGTGGACGACTGACCTCAATGACGCGCTGAACTGGCCGCACGTGCAGGCCGTCATCCTGTGCACACCCAGCTGGACGCACGCTGATCTGGCCGTGACCGCGGCGCGTGCCGGCAAGCATCTGCTGGTGGAGAAGCCGCTGGCGACGACCGTAGACGGCGCGAACCGCGTCCTCGAGGCCTGCCGCGCGCACGGCGTCGCGCTGATGGTTGGCCACACGCACCGTTTCTACGGCTACGCGCGCGCGATCCGCGCGGCGCTGGACGGCGGCGCGGTGGGCCGGCCGGTGTACTTACGTCTGCTTGCCGGCGGCGGCTTCTGGGCGGCTGACTGGCGCGCCTGGCAATTGGATCCGGCGCGGTCGGGCGGGCATGTCGTACACAACGGCGTGCACTTCATGGACCTGGCCAACCATCTGTTGGCCGACCGGCCCGACTGGGTCTACGCGCAGGGGCACCGGCAGACCTCGGCGCACCTGGACATCCACGACTACTTCCACGTGACGGTCGGCTACCGGGGCGGTGCCACCGCGGCGTGCGAGATGAGCCGCTCGGCCATCCCGCGCGGGTTGAACTACCGCGTCCTGACGCTGCTCGGCAGCCATGGCGAGATCGTCATGGACTGGGACGACGAGGCGCAGGTGTTGTTTGCCGAGGGCGGCGTCGAGTTGCTCGGCGGGGGAGTGCAGGAGGGATTCGACCGCGTCGACGCCGCGTGGGTCGACGCCGTGCTGGACGGCGCGCCGCCGCCGGTAACTGGGGAGGAGGGACGCCTGGCGGTGGTGATGTCGGTGGCGGCGGAGCGGTCGCTCGCGACCGGCGAGGTGATCCGGCTGGCGGAGGTGGACGTCCATGCCTGATCGCCTCGGCGTCCTGTTGGCCAGCTTCGAGAGCTACGCCGGCGCGCACCAGCGTCTCATGTACGCGCCGGCGTTTGCACGCCACCCGCGTTGCCGCATTGTTGCCGTCGCCGATGCCGCGGACGCGCCGCCCGCCGTCCACGAGTTGAACCGGCGCGAGGCGGAGGCGCTGGGTGTGCCGTACGTGGCGGATCTCGACGCGGCGCTCGGGCGCGACGACGTGCGCATCGTTAGCCTGTGCTGCTCTCTGGCGCGCCGGCCGGCTCTGGTCGACCGCATCGCCCGCGCCGGGAAGGCGCTGCTGATCGACAAGCCGATGGCAGGGACGATCGCGGACGCGCAGGCGGCTTGCGCGGCCGTGCGCCCGACGGGCCTTCTGGCCCAGCCGGCGCAACACTACCGGTTCGATGCCGCCCATCAGGCCGCCCGCGAGCAGGTGGCGCGCGGCCGTATCGGTCTGCCATATGCTGTCCACGCCGAGTTCCTGATCGCCACTGGCCGCGCGGTTGCCGAGATGGGCGAACTACGAAACTTTGGCTGCTACCCCGTCGACGCGATCCGCGCGATCACCGGCTGCGCCGTGCGCACAGTGTGCGCGACGGTGACCCGGGCGTTGATCCCGGAGGCGGGAGAAGGAGCAGCCGAGGACTTCGCGTTTCTGGCCATGACGCTGGATCACGGCATCATCGCCACGACGTCGGTTGGGCGCACCAGCGTCCAGACGCACCCACGCGGCTATTCCGGTGACCGGACGATGCGGATCGTGGGCTCTCACGGCGTGATCGCGATCGACGCCCACAAGCCGGCCCTGCGCATCTACGGGCCGGAGAGGGCCGAGGAGCGGTCGTTCGCCGAGAGTTCGATCGACCGCCAGGTTCATCATCTCGTCCGGTGCGCGGTGGGCGAGTCGGATCCGGATCTCACGGCAGACGACGGGCTGGCCGTGGTAGCGGTGATCGAGACGGCCTACGAATCGGCGCGACAGGGCCGCGTCCTGCCGGTACCGGCGGTCTAGCCCGCGAACGCCGTGGCGTCGCTAGTCCTGCAGGTGCACCGTCCGTTTCATGCCCCCTCGAGTAGACGGATGACATCCAAAGAAAATGCAGTGTAACGACGCTCCTTGACAGTGCGACGCGCTAGCACGTAAAATTGTGCTGCACGTAACTCAGTGCCAGAGGCCTGACTTGTGAAGACGAATGTCACGCTCAAGCTTGAGGCCGATCTTCTGCGCGAGGCCCGCGTGCTTGCCGCGGAGGAGGGCCGCTCGCTCAGCGCCCTGCTCACCGACCGCCTAGAGGCGCTGATTCGCGCACGGAAGGCATTTGACCGCGCGCGGCGACGAGCGCTCGCGCGTCTCCGCGCGGGCCTGGATCTCCGGTGGACACCTCCTCGTTCTCGTGACGAGCTCCATGAACGCTAAGCAGTTCGTCGATACGAACATCTTGATGTACGCGCATGATGTGTCCGCGGGCACAAAGCACCAGCGAGCCAAGGCCCTCGTTGAGGAACTCTGGCGGACCAGGCTGGGCGTGGTGAGTACGCACGTGCTGCACGAACTCTGCGTCAACCTACGGCGTAAAGCCGGCCGTCCACTCGAATTCAAAGCCACCCGCGACCTCATTGCCGATTATCTGAGCTGGCAGGTCATGGTGAACACTGGGGAGTCGATCTTGGAGGCTCTCGAGCTCGAAGACCGCTATCAGATTTCATTCTGGGACGCATTGGTGGTTCAAGCCGCACAGGCATGCGGTGCAGATGTCCTCTACAGCGAAGACCTGTCGGACGGGCAGACGTACGGGGCCGTGCGTCTGGTGAACCCGTTAGCTCCAGCGCAGTAGCGTACCCCACGCTCCATGGCGCATTTCGTACACGTAGACTGACGCGCGTGCCACTTCGAGGCGGACCTGCGGACAGAACTCGATAGTCGGCCGATATGCTGCGATAGAGGTAACGCGCCAGACCGACGAGAATGCCCCCATAGCCTCATAAGCACGGAACCGCCCTGGTCCTCCGGAGGTCCTTATGGGTGGGATTCCGTACCTCGATCTAGATCTCCTGATTCAACGGGTAGAAGGAGGTTTTCGCGCCCAGGTCAATTCTCCGGCCGGCCAGGCCGCCGTCACCTTTACGTTGCCGTTCTCAGACCTCGAGCTAGAGGTCTTCCTGCTGAAGGTCGGCCGCACCCGGAGAGCGACGCGGCGCATCGATTCCCCTGAAGTGAAGGCGGCCAAGGCGTTCGGCGAAAGCCTCTTTTCCGCCGTCTTTGCCGGGGAGGCCCGCGGTGTCCTGCGCAGCAGCATTGAAGAGGCCAGACGGCAAGGTCACGGCCTTCGCATTCGCCTGCGTTTGAACGACGTCCCCGAACTGGCCGAGATCCCCTGGGAATATCTGTACAATCCCACCCTCAACCGCTTCCTCGGCCTGTCGAAGGACACGCCCATCGTACGCTTTCTCGATCTCCCGGAACGGATCCAGCCACTACTGGTGACCCCGCCCCTGCGCGTGCTCGTCATGATTTCCAGTCCCCTCGATTATCCAGAACTTGATGTGGAAGGGGAATGGGCCAAGCTGCGCCAGTCGCTCAGCAGCCTGGAACAGCGCGGCCTGGTCTTTGTTGAGCGCCTGCCTGAGCCTCGGCTGTCTGCTCTCCAGAAGCAGCTGCGCCTGGCAGACTATCATGTGTTTCATTTTATTGGGCATGGAGGATTTGACCAAAACGCCCAAGATGGCGTCTTGGTGCTGGAAGACGCGGGAAAGCGCGGGCGGCCAGTGAGCGGGCAGGATCTGGGACTGCTGCTCCACGACCACTGGTCCATCCGCATGGCGGTGCTCAACGCCTGCGAGGGAGCACGGACGTCGCGCACCGACCCTTTCGCTGGTACGGCGCAGAGCCTCGTGCAGCAAGGCCTCGCCGCAGTGATCGCGATGCAGTTCGAAATTACGGACGAAGCCGCGATCGCTTTTGCTCACGAGTTCTACGGGGCGGTGGCAGACGGCTATCCCGTGGACGCCGCGGTCGCCGAAGCGCGGAAGGCGATCTTTGCTCAGGATAACGGCCTGGAGTGGGGGACCCCCGTCCTGTACCTGCGCGCTCCAGATGGACGGATCTTTGACGTCGAACACCTGCGTGACCAACGCCCATCGCGGGTTGAACGTCCGGAGGAACCGATCGCCGCCTCACCCGTCGCTCCCTCTCTTGAGAGACCCGGCGACACGATCAGCGCGAACATCTCCGGCTCTGTCAGCGGGCAGGTGGCCGTCGGGAAGGACATCACGCAGACGCACGTGGTCACCGGTGCAGGTGTCACTGAGGCTGATCTTGCTACACTCCGAGGGTTAATCGCAGCTTTGACGACGGAGGTGGAGGCTGAAGCACCGACCGGCCAAAGGGCGGCGGCGCTCGATCGTGTCAAGGAGCTTGAGCAAGCGGTGACCGCCAAAGAGCCAGACCTGACGACGATGGAGCGCGTGAAGCAATGGTTTATCACGAATCTCCCCGCGCTGGCGGGATCGGTGACCAGCGTCGTCGTGCACCCCATCATCGGCAAGCTTGCGGCCGCGGCGGGGGACGCGCTAGCTGGCGAGTTCCGGCGCCGGTTTGGCGAGAAGTGAGGTCTATCTGTGTGATGGGCTTCGCTCAGCAGGTGTGATCAGGTTCATACCGGCCTAGTCGGATCCAAGCTAGGATGTCTCGAGGGAATGACTTGGGCGGTGCATGAGGGGGCATCATCCCGTGGCGCAGGCTGGCTCGTCTCCTGAGATACGGGCGGTGATTCAGGGTGAGATCACCGGCCAGGTGGCGGTTGGAACCCAGATCGTTCAGATCGGGTCGGTTCACGGTGGGGTCGTGAATCTGGTCCCGCAGCCGGTTGTTCCGCGCGCGCGCCCTCTGCCAGTGTACCTCCGGCCTCGTCCCTTCCCCCAACTGCTCGATAGGGAGTCAGAAGTAAGGACAATTTCTGCCGCCTTCGACTCCGGGGTACCCGTCGAGATCTACGGCCCAGCCGGCGTGGGCAAGACCACGCTTCTTCGCTATCTTTCCCACTACAGCTTCGCCGCGTCATTTCCGGACGGCGTGATCCATCTGTCCGCGCGGATGCAGCCGGCCGCCGACGTCCTCCAGTCGCTCTATGAAGCCTTCCACGAGTCCGACATCCTCTTCAAGGCGACCGATGCGCAGATCCGGTTCGCGCTGCGCGAGCGGCGGGCCCTCGTGCTCATCGACGACGTTGAGTTTCCGCGGGAAGAGCTCGAACGGCTCATGGACGCGGCTCCTGTATGCACGTTCCTGGTAGCTTCGCCGGAACGCCGTCTGTGGGGCGAGGTTCGAGCCATTCCGGCCAAGGGGTTGCCCGAAGATGCCGCCCTGGCGCTGGTCGAGCGGGCACTGGAGGCCCCGGTCTCCGGCGAGCAGCGTGAGGCCGCCAAGGCGCTCTGCGCCGCCCTCGAGGGACATCCGCTGCGGATCCTACAGGCGGTCGCCCTGGTGCGGCTGGACGGCCGCCCGCTGGCCGAGGTCGCCGCCGGTGCGAGGACGGCAGATCCGAACGCCGGGCCTGCGGGTGAGGTGCTCAAGCCCCTCACCGAGCCGGAGCATCGCGCCCTCGCCGTCCTGGCGGTTCTGCGCGGCGCGGCGGTCGAAGCCCCGCACGTCGGCGCGATCGCGGAGGTCCCGGATGTCGATGCCTTGCTGGAGCGGCTGCTTCGCCGCGGGCTGGTCCAGGTTCAGAATTCGCGATACAGCGTCACGCCGGATCTGGCCGCCGCCGTCGGCCGCCAGGCGGATCTAGCGCCATGGGTGGAGCGCGCTTCCGCGCATTTCACGGCCTGGGCTCAGGAGCGCCGCAAGACCCCCGAGCGCATTCTAGGCGCATCCGAGGCGCTGCTCTCACTAGTAGCGGTCCTGGTTCAGCGCGGCAGGTGGCCAGAGGCGCTTGACGTCGTTCGGGCGACCGAAGGTGCAGTCGCGTTGAAGGCGCGGTGGGGGGCGTGGGCCGAGTTGCTTGGCGTCGGGCTGGAGGCATCCCGGGCGCTCAACAACCCTGGGGCGCAGGCGTGGGCGCTGCACCAACTCGGCACACGCGCGATGTGTCTGGGCGAGCAGGCAACGGCCAAAGACTTGCTGGGGCAGGCCCTGAAGATCCGGGAAGCTCAAGGCGACCGCATCGGCGCCGCCGTCACTCGCCACAATCTCAACTTCCTCATCCCTCCCCCGCCGCCAGACACGTCTGAGCCCCCATCTGAGCCCCCGTCGGAGCGGCGCGCTCCCCAGACGCGGCTCCTCCCGGTTCCCCTGTTGAAGGCGCTCATTGTGGCATTGCCTGTGACGGCGCTGCTCACCGGGGTCGGCGTATGGTATGTCCGCAGCCAGCAGGAGCCGGGCGCACTTGCCCTCAGTGCGAATAGCGTCCCGTTCGGGTCGGTGGAGGTAGGGACGACCAGCCCGCCCCGCGAGATCACACTGACGAACAACAGTTCACGCCCTATCCGCCTGAAGAGCGTGTCGATTTCAGGCGCGGGGCGCGACTTCACCGTGGTTGCCGATACCTGCTCGAAGGCCACCATTCCTTCAAAGGGGATGTGCAGCGTGCGGATCACCTTCGCCCCCGGCGTTGAAGGTGAGCGGACTGCGACGCTTACCGTTCAACCGGATGGCAGGAACCCGCAGACCGTCGGCATTGGCGGAACGGGAGCCGCGCCCTCACCGGCTGCAAAGATCGAGCCCCAACGGCTGGCATTCGGATCACATCCGGCTGGCGCTTCCAGCGATCCACAGGTGATTACTGTGACAAACGCCGGGAGGGGACGACTGAGGCTCGAAGAGGTGAAGCTCACCGGCCCAGATGCGGCGGCGTTCGTGAAGGTGACAGATGAGTGCAGCAACGCCACGCTCGACGGAGGTGGAAGGTGCCGCGCTACGTTTCGCTTTGTCCCGCAGGCGCGGGGGAACCGGGAGGCCACCTTCGAGATCGAGAGCAATGCTGCCGGAAGCCCTCACCGCGTTGGCCTCAGCGGCTCGGCGGAGGATCGTCGCGTCGCTATCCTGGCGCTCAGTCCCGAGCGGCTCGATTTCGGTGAGGTGAGGATCGGTGAGGCGAGCCAACCGCGCACGATGACGGTGACCAACACCGGCACGGCGCCCTTGCAGATCCGGTCGATCGCCTTCGGCGGCGCGCACGGCTCTGACTACGCCAAGAGGGCGGACGGGTGCACTGGCACGACGGTTCTTCCAGGAGGCACGTGCCGCCTGACGATCACCTTCCGGCCGAGAGGCGTCGGGGTGCGGCAGGCCATCCTCACCTTCGAGTCCAACGCCGAGGGTAACCCGCATGTCGTTCGGCTCGGCGGAGCCGACGTTCCATCTTCTCGATCTACGGTTGCGCCCCGCAGCCTGGCCTTCGGTACGCTCCCGGTGGGGTCGCGCTCGGGCGCGCGCAGCATGAGGCTGACGAACACTGGGACCCAGGGCCTGCTGGTGCGACCGGTATCGGTGGAAGGCCCCCAGGCGAGCGAGTTCTTGCTGGCAATGGACCGGTGCTCGGGGGGCACCGTCGCGCCGGGACGCGCCTGCACGGTCGAGATCGCGTTCGCGCCGGCAGCTTCAGGCCAGCGCCGCGCCGTCCTGGTGATGGTCGCCGGCGAGGCCGGCGGCCCGCATCGGATCCCACTGAGCGGCACCGGGGAGCGCTCCGCGGCCAGCACTAGCTTCAGCGTCGCACCTCGGGCGCTCGACTTCGGAAGCCAGGAGATCGGTGTTCAGAGTCCCGGCCGAACTCTTGCTGTGACCAACACCGGTTCAGGTCCACTGCCGGTCCGGCGGGCCCAATTGGGTGGTGTTCATGCGATTGACTTCACGCGTCTGACGGACCAGTGCGCCAACGTCACGCTGGCTCCCGGAAAGAACTGCACCATCACGTTTGCGTTCAGGCCCAGTATTGCAGGAGAACGGAACGCCTTCGTGACCATCCTGGCGACGGGTACTCCTCTGCGGGTTCCGCTTCGGGGATTGGGCGCGGTCGTTGCCGCACTGAACGTCCAGCCGCACGAGCTGGACTTCGGCGAGCAGGAGGTGGGATCAACGAGCCCGGCGCGGACCATCACGCTCGTGAACAACGGCGCCGGCTCTCTCCAGATCCGACGAATCCCTCAGGGCGGGGATCACGCAGTGGACTTCGCCCGCACCGGCGATACGTGCTCCGGAGCATCGTTGGGCTCGCGTGAGAGCTGCACCATCACCATGACGTTCACACCACGACGTGAGGGAGTGCGGCAGGCTTTTCTGACCGTGCTTACGACGCACGAGCAGCGCCAGGTCGACCTCACTGGCATGGGGGGAGCCGCCCGCGACAACCTGGAGGCCTCGCCGTCCACCCTGGACTTCGGAGAGCAGCAGGTCGGCTCGAGTAGCCGTGCCCGAAGTGTTCAGGTCCGGAACGGAGGCTCTCGAAGCCTTGCCGGCATCCGGATGGTCGTGGCCGGGCCCGACCGGTCCGACTTCTCCATCGACGACCGGTGTGGCGCGGTGCTTGGCGCCGCACAGAGCTGTGTCGTGACGGTCACCTTCACGCCGCGAGCGGGCGGGCAGCGCACGGCCACGATCGCCATTCAATCGAGGGCCGGCCAGGCCGCCGTGACGCTTGGCGGGACGGGTATCGTCGCGCGTGGCGTGCTCGTAGTCCGCCCTCCATCGGTCACGTTCGGCGAGCAGACGGTCGGGTCGAGAAGTGAGCCCCGTGCCATTACGGTCATCAATGAGGGTACGGGTTCCATCACCATTCGCAGCACGAGCGTGGGGGGCAGCGAGCAGGCCGATTTCCTGGTGCAACAGCGCTGCCTGGGCATCACGCTCGGTCCGAACGAGAGCTGCCAGATCACGGTGTCCTTCGTCCCGCGAGACCGCGGACTCCGCAACGCGACCATCCTCATCGCCACCGATGACGGCCGCGTGACGGTAGGGCTCTCGGGCGCGGGGAGTATCGTCCAGACGAATCCCGTGCTTGATGTTCAGCCCACCGCCTATGACTTTGGGAACGTGGGGGTGGGGTGGAACGGGCCTCCTGTGAGCATCAGAATCGCCAACACCGGCAACGCGGCGCTCACCATCCAGAACGTGGTCCTTTCAGGCGGCGATCGGGATCAGTTTCCGCTCGAGAATCGGTGCTCGAACGTGACGATCAACCCACAGAATAGCTGTGTGGTCAGCGTGTTCTTCCGGCCTCGCCGAGCGGGGCGGTTTACTGCCACACTTCAGATCTCGACAGGCAATCTGTCGTCATCCGTCAACCTGGCCGGTCGGGCCGACGTGGTGAGAGTCGGCGTGCTGACGCTCAACGGACCGGCCGTTGGCTTTGGGCAAGTCTATCTTGGGCAGTCGCGGCCGGCCAAGATCGTTGCGACCAATACCGGCACCGGTCCGATGGCCATCAATGGATTCGACCTTTCCGGGCCGGATGCCGGCCAATTCACGATGAGGCACACTTGCGGGCTGCTCGAACCCGGGAGCCGGTGCTTCATTTACGTCAGCTTTGCTCCGCGCTTTGTCGGAGAACGCCGTGCGATGCTCGTCATCAACCACAACGGCCAAGGGCAGCGGGGCGTGGCGCTGGCGGGGGTCGGTGTGAGGCCGGAAATTCGTCTACCGGTTCGCGTCGTAACACCGCCCCCTACCCCCACGATTGACTAGGCATACTTACTTTCGAGGCGTAGCAAATACGCTACACTGTCGGTATGCGAACGATTCCGCAGCGGGAGCTACGCAACCGGATCAGTCAGGTACTCCGTCAGATCGAGGCGGTGCCTGGCTCCCCGGCACCACGGTCTTGTAGCGAGAACGTCAGTCCGGTGGTCGCCGTTCTAGGATCGAGTAGATGTCGCGCCGGTGGCGAATAGCCCACATCGTCACGGTGTGCCCTTCGATGGCGTAACAGACGCGATAATCACCCACCCGGATTTTCCAGAGCCCAATCAACGAGCGCCGAAGCCGTTCGCCATATCTGGCCGGTTCGGTCATCAGGCGAGTCTCGATCGCTCGAATGATGCGCGCCCGGATATTCCGTGGGACGTCGGGGAGGTCTTCGGCCGCGATTTCCGGCCGATACACCACATAGCGGTCATTCACCGATTACTTGATCCTGAACCGCCGTTTGAGTTCCGCGTGTGGGATCGAAGGAGCCGGATTCTTCCGACGCTGAGTGACGATCTCATCCAGGGCCGCGTCTTCCAGAAGCTCCAGCGCCTCGCGCACGAGGTCGCGGACTTTCTGAGACAGCGAGACGCCATCCTGGTCCGCCAATCGCTTAACCATCTCGTAGACAGGCGGGTCCAACACTGTGTTGATCCTTGGATGCACGGAAGGCACTAAATGTCACCTCGGCTTAGTGTAACGTAAGTGTTCAACCACTACAAGGGCGAACGCCGGGTAGGGAGAGGCGCTGCTGATAGCGTCGGCCTGTCTGTCGGTAAAAGAGCCTTCTGATCCCCGCGGCAGAATCCCGGAGGGAATGCAGGGATTCTCCCGCTGTCATCGAACGCTGCCGCGAACTTGCAAATCCGAATCATGGAATCGACTCTTGCCTGGTTCCAACGGATGCCCAAGGTCGAGCTGCACCTGCACCTCGAGGGTGCCATACCACATGGTGCGCTGTGGGCGCTCGTGCAGAAATATGGCGGCGATCCTTCGGTGCCGACGATCGATCATCTCTCTGCCAAGTTCACCTATCGAGACTTTCCCCACTTTATCGAAACCTGGGTCTGGAAGAATCAGTTTCTTCGGGAGTACGAGGATTTCGAATTCGTTGCGGCGGAGGTCGCCCGGGATCTGATCCGACAAAATATCCAGTACGTCGAGGCTTTCTATTCTCCGGGGGACTTCCGAAGGCACGGGCTCGACCCGCAACGACTCGCGGAAGCGATCCGCAAGGGCCTCAACCACGTAGCGGAGATCGAAGTTGCGTTGGTTGCTGACCTCGTCAGGGACAACGGTCCCGAACAAGCACACCACACACTGGATGCGGTGCGCGAGGCCCGAGAGTTCGGGATCATCGGCATAGGAATCGGCGGCAGCGAGGAGCGGTTCCCACCTGAAGCCTTCGAACCCGTCTACGAGCGCGCCCGTCGGCTGGGCTTTCGCACCACCGCCCATGCTGGGGAAGCGGCCGGGCCTGAGAGCGTCTGGGGCGCCATACGGGCGCTCAGGGTCGATAGGATAGGGCATGGCACTCGTGCCGTTGAGGATGCCGCTCTCATCGGTTACCTTTCAGAACACCAGGTGTCTCTCGAACTCTGCGTCATTTCGAATCAACGCACCGGCGTAATCGAATCGGTCTCGCGGCATCCGGCACGTCTGTACTTTGACCGAGGCATCCCCTTGAGCATCAACACCGACGATCCCAAAATGTTCGGGAACTCACTCGCTGAAGAATACCTCGCGCTCCAGATGCACTTGGGGTTCTCGATGGCCGAAATCCAACAGCTCGTCGACCAAGCGATCGAAACCTCATGGCTGCCCCTTGACCGCAAACGAGAGTTGATCGCAAGGTTTCAGCGTGAGCGTGCATCCGTATCGTTGGTGGGCGTCAATCCCACACTAACTCCCGAGGGAGACGAGGAGCGACTATGAGCATCACGCGCATCAAGCCCGGCCCGCGGTTCTGTGGAGCGGTCGTCCATGGCGACACGGTGTACGTGGCAGGTCAAACGGCCTCCGATCCAACGGCCGGCGTGCAAGTCCAGACCCAGCAAGTGTTGCAACGAATCGACGAGTTGCTGACGGCCGCTGGGACCGATAAGGCGAAACTCCTCTCGGCGACGGTGTATCTGTCCGATATCCGCTACTTTGACGAAATGAACGCGGTCTGGGAGGCATGGGTCGACAAGAACAACCTCCCAACGCGCGCAACAGTCGAGGCCAAGCTCGCCTCTCCACGGCTGCTGGTCGAGATCGTCGTGACGGCCGCCCGCGCCACGTAGTGCAAGCGGCCCGGTCCCCCTCGGAAGTCCCCCAGAAGACCTGAGCGAGGGGGCGCTGCCCCTTCTCCCATACTCCGGCGCGGCGTATCGAGTGTATTGGCTCGACCAAGATCCCATACATTTTGGGAAGAACAGGGCCTGGCGCTTCGATTATCCGCTGGGCGAATATGGAGTGATGTACGCGGCCGTCACACCTGAGGGGGCCTTTGCCGAGACACTGCTGCCTCGTCCCGGCGTGCTGATGCCCACCACCCGTGTAGGGGGAGGAAGCGTCCCGGTCTCCGGCGCAGTGATCGACGCGCACGGGCTGGCCCAGGTGACCTGTGCGAACCCTCTCCAGTGCGTCGACCTGAGCCGTGAACACCTGGCCTCCATCGGCGCGGACGCGAGCATCGCGACTGGTCTGTGGAAGATCTCGCAACTGTGGTCGCTGGCCTTCTTTACCCACCCCTCACAGCCGGATGCTATCCTGTATCGCAGCCGGCGAGATCCGTCGTCGCTGTCGCTCACTATCCACGAGCGGGCCGGGTCGAAGATCACGGTATCACCGTTGGGAAGCCTGTCTGAGCCACAACACGTGAGGCTGTTGGCCGCGATCATTCGACGCTATCATGTCGTGATTGTCCCGAGCCGATGAACGGGAAGAAGCCTACCATTGCCGACTTATTGTACTTTGCCGCGCCGAAGCGGAGGTTCGTGATGTTGCACGGCTTCGTCAAGAAGACTCAAAAGACGCCGTCCAAGGAGATCAACGTGGCG
>JBQTJG010000382.1:0-3199 GCA_052387355.1 Armatimonadota bacterium
CAGTGAAGGGGGCGGGCTTCGCGATCCCCCGCCGCCGCTGCCGGTCGTCCGTCAACTCTAGGCAGTACGCGAGGTGGTCTGAGACGGCGGTGTCCTCGATGTCGAGAGCGAAGAAATTTGGCAGGTCGCCCCCAGATTCGAGATACAGCGGGAAGTCTGGGCGACACCCGGATGTGTTGACTGAGCAGGTGAATGCCACGTCCGCGTCCATCTGCAAACTCGCGTGCCCAGGTTCGATGCGGGGGTAGTTGCCGGCAAGGCAGATCGTCGTCGCATCCCGTCGGACACGATCGAGACGGCTGCACAGCTTGATCAACAGCTTCTCAATGCTGACGTGCCAGTAGGATGTCAGGCTTGACACAATGACGAAGTCTGGCTTCCAGCCACTCTGCGAGAGTGATGTGAAGGCCCGCTCGAAGGCGTCAAACGATGCACCAAAGTGCCACAACTGGTCGTCATCGGCCGCGCCCGTCCACGTCTCCTTGACCTTGTGTTTCGGAACCTGCCCAGCCTCATTCGGCAACATGAAGTCGAAGAGTTTCACTTCGATACCAGGATGTGAGGCCTTCAACCAGGTGCTAAGCCGAAGCAGATCCAGCGGCTGGTTCCAGCGGAGCCAGTGATACCGTCGTTCCTGGACGGGCGGGTTCACGAGCAAAACGCGCGACCGTCGCGTGAGGTGTTTCTTCAGGTACGCTGAAGGGTTATTGATCAACCTCGCCACGGTTACTCCGCTCGAAAAGCGATCATGTTGAGCGCGAGGGTCATCATCGTGTTGGCGTCCCTCGGCGCCGCGTAATGAGCCAGGCGCAGCAGGATGGCCGACTTCAAGAAGGTTGCGTCGTCCATGTGCTGCTTCACCGGGTGTCCCCAATTGACGTAGATTCGACGCTCGGTGTTGTCAAACTCACAGATTGGCTGATCCGGCTTACCTTGGCGTAGCGACACGTCGTAGTAGTGCCCGTTAAGGTAGACGCTCATGCTCCACGAGTCGTGGTTGAAGTCGAACCACACGCGGCGACCGCCAAAGTCGATCTCAACGTCCCCATTCGCAAGCCCTTTTCTGGCCCCCACCTCAAAGCCCGCAATCTTGTGACCTGGTCGCAGCGGCACCTCTCGAGCTTGAGCGAGGCCGTTTGCGGTGGTCTCGCCGGTAAAGAACGTCCTCAATGCCTCGGCGCCGCGACTGCGATCCCGGCTATAGAAGTTCACTGCGCTCGAAAGATCGGTCAGGGTGCGCCGGCGAGTTTTGGCCTCGGTCAACTTGGCGGCGACCTGTGAACGGACATGGATTCGACCGAGGATGTCCCTCACTGCCGCACCCACGACTCCGCCGATGACCTCCTCGGATCCGAAAAGCGTTCGACGCAAGATTCGGTAGTGAGCGTTTTCCTCGTAGAAGCTCTCGCGCCCTGGATTTATCGCGTCGGAGGCATCGAGCCCCTTGAGAACGAGCAGTTCGCCAGTGATCTGACTCAGTGCCGCCTTGCGCGGTCCTGACAGGATGTCTTCCCAACCGAGAAATGACGCGTCGCCGATCGCGACGTTGCGAACTCGAATAGACAGACCGCGCAACTCTGCTGGGTAAATGATTTCGCGGCGGGGCAGGAGGTAACCAATTACGTGGAGCCCCGCCTCCTTGACTTCAACCGGGACTACGGCTTGATCGGCGCCGAGGTCTCCAGGCACGTAAACTGGCCGAGTGAGATGAATTGGATCCTCGGATCGCCACCTCACGGTCAGCGTCGGAAGATCAGACTGCTCCTGCACCTTTCGCAACTTTGCGATCGGACCGGACGGCACGGGAACAGCCACATCGTCACGCATGGGACTCGTGCGAGCAAGGCGCCACAAGAACTGCTCTTTACCGCTCTTGAACACGATGTTGCGAGCCTTGCCCTTCGCGCGCGGGGCACTGAGGTCGCGAACAACGAAGTCCTTCAGGCCCCGAAGCTGAACCCGCGTGTAGGATGGAAGGGTCGTTTCTGCGGGCTTGAAGGAGATTGTGCAGAAATCGTCGAGGAGGCGGAGGTCGGCTTGCTTTTCCAGGCTTAGCAGGTAGTCGAAATCAAGTTGCGCCTCGAGTGTGATCCCCCTGCAGTCGACTTCGTAGTCAAGCTCCAAGAGCTTTGCCTGTTTCGCCCTGACGCTCAGAAGACGTAGCCCAATTTCGGTTGTGACGTAGTCCGAGGGCTCTCTCAGCTCAACGCCGTTCTCGCCGGCGACGGCAACTGCCCGGCGGATCGACACCTTTCCCTCGATCAATTCCTTTCGCAGGAGGGAGCCCGCGATGTCCTCGTGGGGGATGGTGCTTCGATTACGTCGTTGCACAAGTCGTCGGCCACGAAATGGTTTCAGCGATCGCGTTTCGACGTGTAGAGCACCGCAGTATCGGGCGACGGCCAGAAAGCCAATGCCCTTGTACCCAATCCGAAGTCGGCCCCCCGGACTCTTGCCACCGTGCAGCCACGCGGTGCTGCCGCCCAGTCTCGCGAAGCTCTCGTGAAAGGCATACGGTGTCATACCCAAGCCGTCGTCCAGGACCTCCACAGTCGAGAAGTCGTCGTGAACTGTGACCGTGATCGCCTTGGCGTCGGCATCGTACGCGTTGGAGATCAACTCCTTGAAGGCCTTCACGAACGGCTTGTAGATCCCGGAGAGTTCTCGGATGATGCCGGGGTCAACACCACTCAATCGCATGGCGCTCCCCTCTACGTCGCCGCTCTGACAACCGCGAGGCCTGGGGCGAACAGGCGTGCTGCGAGGAGCTGGTGTGCTTCGCTTGCGCCATGCCGCCCACCGAATGCCTTGAACGTTCCGCTCGTCGACCAGTCCAGATCAGCAAGCGGCAATAAGTACGCGGTGAAGGTTTCCGTATTCGCAGGCTGTTGACGCGAAAGCACCGCGGTGACAATTTCACCTGCGAGCATGCTCAGAGCAGTGACGCCAACGCCCTTCACCAGCAAGTGCGTCCGCGGATGGTTCCAGGCATTGGGCCAAACGGTCGCAACGGCGGTCCAAAAATCTCTCACGATGTTGTACTGATCAATCGGGAGGAGCCGTGCGCTAGGACCGAAAGGACAACGCTGCAACAAGAGCTTCGTCGCGGTTTGTAGTCCTCGGAGGGAGATGCGCCGAGTACTGCCTTGCGTAGCGGCTCCGCCTAGCTTCACCTTGCCGTGCCAGACGGACTCGCGAT
>JBQTJG010000383.1:0-5563 GCA_052387355.1 Armatimonadota bacterium
GGTACTGCAGGATCGCGTCGCGGTAGGCGCTCGTGTCGCCCGGTCCGTACGTCGCACCGGGCTGCACGATCACGAGCGGCAGGCCATCGGCGATCATTGGCTCGGCGACTTCATAGTGGGCCATCCATTTCGTCCGATCGTATTCGCTGAGCCATGGTCCGTTGTGCCGGTAGGTCTCATCGACGATACGCCCGCCGGTGTCCGAGAAGACTGCGATCGTGCTCGTGTAAATGCCCTTGGGAACACCGAGTTCTTTCATCAGCGACAGGACGTTGCGCGTCCCCTCGACGTTGATCAGTTCCCCTGCGCGCCCCTCGCGGGCGCCGACCTTGAACCAGCCTGCGATATGAAACACACCGTCGGCGCCGGTCATCGGCTCGCGCAGACTTTGCCGGTCGGTCACGTCCCCCTCGGAAAGCGCAATCCCGGCCGCGGCGAGATCTGCGGCCTTGCCACGGGAGCGCACGAGCGCCACCACCTGGTGGCCGGCTGCAATGAGCTGCCGCGCCACATGCCCTCCGATGAATCCGGTTGCGCCCGTGATGAAGTACTTCAGGTGAGCCCCTCTCCGCGGGCTGCAGCGAGCAGTTGCGCATCGAAAGACAGGAGGGTCAGTTCCGGGAGTTCCGATTGCAGACTCTTCAGTGCGGCAAGGTGCCAGAGGTCCGCACCGCGCAAAGGCTGCCTGGTCGAGAGGTCCTGAACGATACGCCAGCCGGGCGAAGCGTTCACCCGGCGCCACGGTCCCCGTTGGAGCGCTTCTCGCGCCGCACCAACGAGAATCTCGGCCAGCACCTGCTCCCGCTGAATCCGCGCCATGACTGAGCACACTTCTGCCCACGCCAGCGTGGATAAAAGGTGAAGACCTGGGCGGCGAGCCCAAGACAACGCGTCATGGCTGTGCCTGTCGCGGAACAGCGCCGACAAGACAGCGGAGCTGTCCCAGTACAGTACGACCTCTCTGTCCGGCGTCACCGTCACGCGTTCCGCTCTTCCTGAAGCCAGGTCTGCGCAATGCCTTTCTTGAGCGGCAGAGGAGAGGGTAGGTCCTGAACTTCGTGCTGCAGCGGCTCGACCAGCCCAGATTCCTCCAGCATCCGTAGCCGTTCCGCCAGCGGTAGTGCGTTCCCCGACACTGGAACAAGCCGTGCAACGGGTTTTCCGCGGTCCGTGATAGTCCACTCCTGGCCCCGCTGCACGTCCCTGAGCAACTTGCTCAGCCCGGCCTTCGCTTCGCGTACCCCGGTTCTACGTACCTTCACAGCCGTCCCTATGTGATCATTTTGACTACAATCTTATTGTAGGTTATATGACCACTTCCTCGCAAGCGCTGGCGTCTCCTACAGTCGCACCTGCCCGGTGCCCAGGACGACCCATTTCAGCGACGTCAATTCCGCGACGCCCATGGGTCCGCGCGGCCCGATGCGGTTCGTGCTGATGCCGATCTCCGCGCCCAGGCCGAACTCCGCGCCGTCCACCAGGCGCGTGGACGCATTGACCAGCACCGCCGCGCTGTCGACAGCGGCTACGAACCGCCGGGCCCGCTGCAGATTTTCGGTGACGATCGCGTCGGCCAGCCCTGTGCTATAGCGCTGGATGTGGGTAAGGGCTTCATCGAAGCCATCCACGACGCGCACGCTCAGGATCAGGTCAAGGTACTCCGCGCCCCAGTCGTCATCGGTGGCCGCGACGACATCGCGGCCCCGCGACGGGTCGGCTGCCGCGATCGATCGCGTGCGCTCGTCGCCCCGAACCTCGACGCCGGCGGCGCGGAGCGACCGGATCATCGAGGGCAGGCAGGCCGCCGCAATCGGGGCGTCGACGAGCACCGTCTCGAGTGCGTTGCAGGTGCTCGGACGGTTCACCTTGGCGTTCACCACGATTCGCTCGGCCATGGCGAGGTCCGCGTCGCGGTCCACGAAGAGATGACAGGCGCCCCTGAAGTGTTTGAGCACCGGCATCCGGGCGTGCTCCACCACCGATCGAATCAGGCGCTCGCCTCCTCGAGGGATGACGAGGTCGATGCCCTCGGATCCCAACAGTTCGGTCACCAGGGCGTGGTCCGAGTCGGCGACGACCTGGACCGCGCCATCGGGAAGGCCAACACGGCCGAAGAGTCTGCCGAGGAAGGCGTTCGACCGTCGCGCCTCGCGACCGCCGCGCAGGATCGCAGCGTTCCCGGCTTTGACGCACAGCGCGGCGGCGTCCACGGTGACGTTGGGCCGGGCCTCATAGATCATGAGGATCACGCCAATGGGCGTGCGCATCTGGCCGATCTGCATCCCGTTCGGACGTCGCTGCTCGTTCACCGTCTCCCCGACCGGGTCGCGCAGCGCGGCCACGACACGCACCCCCTGTGCCGTAGCGCGCACCCGCTCGGGCGTGAGCCGGAGCCGGTCGACCAGCGACGCTCGTTGTCCAGCCGCCTCGGCCTCGGCTACGTCGTCCGCGTTCGCGGCCAGCAAGCCGTCCTGATTCGCGTCTACCATATCTGCCAGCTCCAGCAGACCCCGGTTCTTCTCCTCTGGAGAAAGAACCCGCAGCGAGGCGGCGGCAGACCGGGCCCGCGCAATGATGGTCTGGACGTTTCCGATGTCAATACTCATGCCTGCTTACTCCCCCGGGAGGATCGGACTTGTTCTTGATGAGAGCACCAGATTGTCGCGGTGAATCGCCTCGATACGGCTCCCAGCCAGCGAGGCGATCTCGTGGCTCCGCCGACCTTTCATCTGTTCAAGTGTCGTTCGATTGTGAGCGGCGATGCCGCGCGCAATTTCTCGGCCGGCAAGATCGACGATGGCGACGAGGTCTCCGGCATCGAAGGTCCCTTCCACTTCCTTAATACCCGACGGCAGCAGGCTGCGGCCGCGTTCGCGAAGCGCGCGGGCCGCGCCGTCATCGACGACGAGGCGTCCGTGGAGGCGCCCGCGGGCCACGACCCACCGCTTTCGGCCCAGAACACCCCGGGGATCCGGGATGAACCAGGTGCCCAGCCGCTCGCCGCTGATGATGCGCTCCAGGACGCGCGGAGTCCGGCCGTCGGTGATCACGACGGAACACCCCACGGCCATCGCCAGACGGGCTGCTGAGATCTTCGTCGTCATACCCCCGGTCCCCACCGCGGAGTTGGTTCGCCTGGCGGCGCGCTCGATCTCGGGGGTGATCGCTCGCAATTCCGGGATCCGTCGAGCCGTCGGATCGTGACGGGGATCGCTTGTGTACACACCATCAACATCCGAGAGGATGCACAACAGGTCGGCGCCGACCAGGATCGCCACCTGGGCGGACAATGTGTCGTTGTCGCCGATACGGATCTCATCGGTGGCGACGGTGTCGTTCTCGTTCACAATGGGGATGACGCGCCGGCGCAGCAGGGCGGTCATCGTGTTCCTGGCGTTGAGATACCGGCGGCGGACCGACAGGTCGTCGCCCGTCAGGAGCACCTGGGCTACCCGGATGCTCCGGGCTGCGAAAAACCGGCTGTACTCGCGCATCAGCAGCGGCTGGCCGATGGCCGCCAGAGCCTGCCGGTCCGCCATCGAAGGCGCAGTCTTTGTGCGTCCAAACTCTGCGGCGCCCGTGGCGATGGCCCCCGAGGTCACCAGGACGACCGGCCGTCCGGCCCGGTGCAGCGCCGAGAGCTGCGCCACGATGGCCGACAGGCGTGACGCCTGTGGCCGGCCGGTCTCCCCGCACAAGGTCGTGGTTCCCACCTTGACGACGATGGGCCGGGAAGCGGCGGCTCCCTCGGACCGGTCTCTCGATTCTCTCGACGACATGCAGTCGGCCTCTTTCCACGTCGCCCGCCTCACGCGGGCCGTGTCGCGAACGGTATCATGCACGGCGCTACCGGGTCAAGGCGATTGGGTGAGCGATCAATTGGGTATGCTACAATGGATATCGATCCGGTGTGGTCGCCGGTTCCTGCTGTGTATGACGCAAAAACGCGTAACCCGTAGTTCCACCACTGCCCGCCCGAGGCGCGCGCGATTGCGGCCGTCTCGCTGGACCGGGGTCGCCCTCCTCGTCGCGTTCCTCGCGGTCGTTGCGCTGCTGGCGGGAGGCATCGCTGTTGGCGTCGCCGTCGCGATCGGCCGGCAGGTCCACGACATCTCCAGACTCTACGCTCCTCCCAGTCAGGCCACCCGGATCTATGCGGCCGACGGCGAGCTCATCGCGTCCCTTTTCCGCGAGAACCGGCAGATCGTGCCGCTCACGAGCATCCCGCCGGTCCTCCGGCAGGCTGTGCTGGCGATCGAGGACGAGCGGTTCTACAGTCATCGCGGCGTCGATCCACGCGGCATCGCGCGCGCGTTGTGGCGCAACGTCCGTGAGGGCGAGCTGGTCGAAGGTGGCAGCACGATCACCCAGCAGCTCGCCCGCAATCTCTTCCTGTCGCAGGAACGGGTCGTCAGCCGGAAAGTCGCGGAAATTCTCCTGGCGCTCGAGATCGAGCGGCGCCTGACCAAAGAAGAGATCCTGGAGCGCTACCTCAATCAGGTGTACTTCGGCCAGGGCGCCTACGGGGTCGAGATGGCGGCCCGCGTGTACTTCGGCAAGTCGGTCAAGACGGTGAGCGTGCCCGAGGCGGCGCTGCTCGCGGGATTGATCCGGGCGCCGTCGATCTATTCGCCCTACCGGAACTTCGCGCTGGCCAAGAAGGCCCAGGTAATCGTGCTGTCACGGATGGCAGCGCTGGGTTCCATCAGCACCGAGGAAGCCGCGAAGGCTCGCGCGGCGAAGATCGCCCTGGCTCCTGCCTCCAACGCAGGCCTGGCGGGGATCCGGGCCCCGTACTTCGTCTCGTTCGTGCTGCCGCGTCTGATCGAGGTGTATGGCGAGGACCTGGTCTACAAGGGCGGGCTTCAAGTTCACACCACGCTCGACCCTCGCCTGCAGGCGGTTGCGGAGAAGGCGGTTCGCGCAGGCATCGGCACCGCCGAGCGACGGAAGTTGAACGTCGGGCAGGCGGCGCTGGTGGCGGTCGATCCGAACACCGGCGCGGTGCGCGCGATGATCGGTGGGATGGACTTCGCCTCCAGCCAGTTCAACCGCGCCTGGCAGGCGCGCCGGCAACCGGGTTCGGCGTTCAAGGTGTTCGTCTACACTACGGCCATCGCGAGTGGCGTCCCGCCGACGCGCATCCTGCACGATTCGCCCGTGACGTACAAGATTCGGGGTTCACGAGACTGGTCGCCCAAGAACTATGATCGCACGTACTCGGGCCCTGTGACGCTGCGCCGTGCGATCGAGAGGTCGATCAACATCCCCGCGGCCAAGATGACGCATGAGTTGGGACCGGCTAAGGTCGTGGAGACCGCGCGCACCATGGGTATTGAAAGTCCGCTGGAACCGCATCTCTCGATTGCGCTCGGATCAGGCGATGTGACGCCGCTGGAGATGGCCGCTGCGTTCGCCACGCTCGCCAACGGCGGACTGCGGGTGCAGCCGCTGTCGATCACGAAGGTGACCGATGCGAAGGGCAAGGTGCTGGAGGAGCACCGTCCGCGCAGGCAGGTGGGGGTCGCACCGGATGTCGCGTACATCATGACCGATCTCCTCA
>JBQTJG010000384.1:0-6119 GCA_052387355.1 Armatimonadota bacterium
CCGACTCGGCGTTCACCACGGACCCGACGAACCGGCGGTCGCCCGACGACATCGAGAGGTTCTCGAAACTCTCGACGACGATCTCGGGGCTCGTCGGCGTCTCAAAGAAGACGACCTGCACGCGAAACCGATCGGTAACAGCGGGGTCGTCAGTACGCCGGCGCGTTGCGATCCCGTACCGGGCAGCCCAGCCGCCAGGGTCCTTGGCCGTCAGCGTCAGATCACCAATCGCGACGGAAGCCGTCGATGCCGGGCTGGGATCGGGAGGCTCGGCCACGAGGCGGATGACGTACGCGTCCTGTCCGCCGTTGGCGAAGAACTGGCTCACCGCGTAGCCCAGCAGGCTCCTGCGATCCAGACCGCCGTAGTAACGCTCGTAGTCCTGCCAGCTCAAGATCCGCTGGGCCCGATCGACTGGGCCTCTGGATGCCCAACCGATGAATGCCGCGATCGACGTGCTGACCCCCGTGATCGTGCGCACGCCGCTCGGGATCTCCTCGATGTACACACCTGGGTAGGTCGGGGTCACGGGCATGCAACTGCCTCCCTTCTGGCGCTAGACGCCCTGTGCCTGGACGGCCGATCGAATCGCAGTAAGCAGTCCCTGTGGGGACACCTCGCCGACCACCACCTTCCGTGGTCGCAACTCGTAGAGAAACGCGCGCCGGCCATCCTTGGTAATTCCTAGGATCTTGATGTGAGGATACTCGGTGAGGAGATGCGTGCAGACGCCGGGGAACTCGGCGTCATGCAGCCCAAGGATGACCACGTCGGCCTGGGCGCGGCCGGCCTCGAGCAGCAGGCCAAAGGGATCGTCGAGCTCGCCGACGATCTCTATGTCGGGCTGCTCTAGCACTTGCTTGAAGACGTCGCGCATCATCCGCGGCATCTCCGCCAGGAGAACCCGAATCGGGTCCAATGCGGGCTCCGTCTGTGGGGCTTTCGTCCACCCTAATTCGCGATACCGTCTGCGTGAATGGATCCGTGGACACAAAAAGGATCCAGCACAAGGACCTGAATCTCTCCGAGGATCCCGGCGGAGGCCGAACCGGTCCTCGCGACGATACGGGACTAGTCCTTCTCAGACGGGTCTTGGCCTTTCGAGGTGTCAGGGACGCGCGTGATCGCGGAGTTCAGTGCGCTCCTGGCGAGCGAGGGCTGCCGCTTCGCCGCGACGGCGCACTTGAAGCTTCTCGAGGATGTTGTGCACGTGGTTCTTGACCGTGCGGACCTCAATCGACAGCCGGTGCGCGATCTCCTTGTTCGACAGGCCGTCGTCGATGAGCCGGACGATCTCCCGCTCCCGGACCGTAAGATGCGCCTGACCTGGCCAGTTCCGGCGCTCGGCGGCCAAGGTCGCCACGCGCCGGAGCAGCGTCGCGGTGATGCGGGGCGAACACAACGTCTCCCCGCGGACGACGCTCCGGACACCGGCGACTAGATCCTCAAGTGAGCCGTCTCGAGGGACGAACCCCTGCGCCCCGGCCTCCACGCAGCTGATCACATCCTGCTCACTGTCCAGCAGCCCGACCGTGATGACTCTAACGCCGGGTAAGGCGTCAACCATGGCGCGCACCATGGAGGCACACTCGGGCATCTCCATGCGCAGCAGGACCACATCGGGACAGAGGGTCCGCACACCGGCGAGCGCCGCGGGTCGATCTGCTGCCGTGCCGACCACGCTGAAGTCGTCGACGCGCTCCAGGAAGTGGGCCAGCCCTTCGCGAAAGAGGCGGGTGTCGTCGACGATGAGCAATCGAATCATTCGACTCCGTGCCCTCCAACCGGTCGAGCCGGCAAGGTGCCAGTGCTCTTACACTTCGCCGTTGCTCTCTAGGCCAGACAGCGTGCCGGTATCCGGTGGACCGGGCGGGCGTCGGGCAGTGACCGACGTGCAGGATCTGGTGTTGGACACCGGAGCAGACGGAGCGCGCACGTTTCGGTGAGTGTGCTCATCGTCCACGCACGCGCCGTGGGCCGCTGGCCGGCTGGGGCGGGGCAACGCCCTCCTGGTTGAACCCGTTCATCATCGCGAGAGGCCAAACAAGCGCAGGCTGAACTAGTGCGTGGGGGAAGGAAATCGACTGGACCGCATACCCCTGCTCGGCACCTGAGCCGGATTCAGACGCCTGCACAGTCAGCTCCTACCGGAATGGGCCTTGCGCCTTCGTTGTGACGCCGAGGATTCTCCGCGGCCTTCCGAATTCCTGCAACTATATTGTTGCCCTGACTAGCGTTCGCGCGCCGAGACGTGCCACGGCATCACCAGGCGCTCTACCAGCACCACGACGAGATAGAAGGCGAGGCCCAGTGCGCAGGCGACCAGAATGGCCGACCAGGCTTGCCGGGTCTGGAACAGCGCAGCGGTGGACTTGATATACACGCCCAGCGACCGTTCCGGACCGCCGAAGAACTCGCTGACGACCGCGCCGATCATCGACAGCGTCGTCCCCACTTTGAAGGCATTGAACATGTACGGCAGGCTGGTCGGTAGCCGTAATTTGAAGAAGACCTGTGACTCGGTCGCGGCGTAACTTCGCATCAACTCCAGGCTCTGCGGCGGCACGCCCAGCAGACCGCGGAGTGTGCTGATGAAGGTGGGAAAGAACGTCATCAGCGTCACAATGGCGATCTTCGACCCCTGGCCCACGCCGAACCACACAATGGCCAGGGGCGCCAGGGCGATGATCGGCACCGAGGCCGACGCGATCGCGTATGGCAGAATCAGGTCCGCGAAAGCGGGCGCGCGGCTGGCGGCCATTGCGGCCAGGACGCCCAGGCCGCATCCGATGACGTAGCCGGCCAGCGCTTCCTGGAAGGTGTACAGCCCGATCCCAAACAGCACCTGGGCCTGCTCGCGAAAGGTCTGGAGGATGACGTGCGGCGCGGGCAGCAGGTAGAACTGGATGTTGAAGCCGAAGACGAACGCTTCCCACAAGGCCGTCGCCAGTACGAACGCGACGGCGGCGGGCAGGTACTCGTGCAGCCGATTTCGCCGGCGCGGCATCGTCGCGGCTCGAGCCCGAGGTATCGTGGCGGCCGGGACGCGGGCCATCTAGAGACGCTCCTCCGCCGGATCGCGGCCGGCGGCGACCGCCGGATCTTCGCGCAGCCCCTCGCGCACCTGGGTCACCAGGTCGAAGAACTGGGGCCGCGCGCGCGTCTGCGCGGTCCGGGGCCGTGGAAGATCGATGGCGACGGTTCGCTCGAGGCGGCCGGGACGCGGGCTCATGACCACGACCCGGCTCGAGAGAAAGACCGCCTCGGAGATGCTGTGCGTGATGAACAGCACCGTCGCCGAGGTCTGGCTCCAGATGCTGAGGAGTTCGAGGTTGAGGCGCTCGCGCGTCAGTTCATCGAGCGCCCCAAACGGCTCGTCCATCAACAGGATCGACGGATTGAATACCAGCGCGCGCGCAATGGCCACGCGCTGCTGCATGCCGCCGGAGAGCTGCCACGGATAGTGATGGCGAAAGGCGCCCAGACCGACAAGGCTGAGCATCGCCTCAGCGCGACCCTCCCACTCCGCCCGCGGCCGGCCCATCACCTCGAGGGGGAGCTCGACGTTGCGGATCACCGTACGCCATTCGTACAGCACCGGCGTCTGGAACACGATGCCGTAGTCGCGGGCGAGCCTGGCCTGGTGCGGCGTCTTCCCCTTGACCGTCACCGTCCCGCTCGACGGGTCAACCAGGTCGCCGACGATGCGCAGTAGCGTGGACTTGCCGCAGCCCGACGGACCGATGATCGAGATGAACTCCCCCGGCATGACGGCGAGCGAGATATCCTCGATGGCGTGCGTGGTCGCGCCGCCCAGGTCGAACACCTTACCGACCCGGTCGACGGCGATGATAGGCTCGGTCATGCGTGGACTCCCGCGGAGGCGTACCTCACGCCTGCTCCCCGGCGGCGGCCGGATGCCACCGCACGACTCGACGCTCGACCGCCGCGACGGTGTGGTAGAAGGCGATTCCAATCAGGGCCGAGACCAGAATCGCGGCCCACAGGCTGCCCGGGCGCCAGTTGTAGTACTGGGCCCCGTTGATGATCACGACGCCCATCCCGTAGCGGCTGCCGACGGGCAGCTCGCCGACGATTGCGCCGATGACGCTCGCGGTGGCCGAGATGCGCAGCGCCGTGAACAGGTACGGCAGCGCCGCCGGGAATTGCAGTTTGGTGAACACCTGCCAGCGCGTCGCCGCCAGCGAGCGCATCAGCGCCAGCGCGTCGGTGTCAACCGACTTGAAGCCACGCAGCATGTTGATCGTGACCGGGAAGAACGTGAGATACGCGGCGATGACGGTCTTCGACACCCACGATGTCCCGAGCCAGACGACCACCATCGGCGCGATCGCCAGGATGGGCACGGTTTGCGACGCGATCACGTAGGGCAGCAGCCCGCGCTCGAGGAGCCGCGACTGCGAGAAGATGATCGCCAGGGCCAGCCCGGCCGCGCCACCGACGACGAAGCCAGTGAAGGCCGACCACGCGGTGTACGCGGCATTGTGCGCCACGATCACCGCCCACAGCTCGCCTCTCCCTCCCCGACGGAAGAACTCGCCCAACACCTCGTGGACGTGCGGCAGCATGTACGTGGGGATATTGAAGACGATCTTCGCGGCTTCCCAGAGGACGATGATGCCAGCGACGATGGCCAGGGACAGCGCCTTACGCCTGGCAGAGCGGGGCGGCGTGACAGGCAGGCGTTCAGTCGCTGTCGCCATAGCAGGCGGGCTCACCGGTGCGTGTCACGGCCACCCAAAGGCCCGTGCGTGCGCGCTAGAAGAGATTTCCCGTCCGCCGCGCGCCCGTATAGTCCAGGTAGACGACCTTCATCTCGCTGTAGAAATCGATCGCCACGCTGCCCTGCTCGCGCTGGCCGACGCCGGTCGCCTTGGTCCCGCCGAACGGCAAGTGCGCTTCACCCCCGACCGTTGGGTTGTTGACATGGACGATGCCGACCTCGCTGTGGTCGACGAACTTCATCGCCTTGGCGACGTCGTGCGTGTAGATCGACGACGCCAGCCCGTAAGGCACGCCGTTGGCCGCCTCCACCGCCGCCTCGAAGTCCGGTACCCGACAGACCCCTAACACCGGGCCGAAGATCTCTTCTTTGAAAATGCGCATCCGCGGCGTCACGTGGTCGAACACCGTGGGCTCGACGAAGTAGCCTTGCGCGTGCGCGCCGCCGGTCAGCCGTTTTCCGCCGGTCAGCAGCCGCGCACCTTCCTGTTGGCCGATATCGATGTACCGCAGCACCGTCTTCATCTGCGACTCATCCACGGATGGGCCGACCTCAGTTGAGGGATCCATGCCGTTGCCTGAGACGAGGCGAGAAACGCGCCTCACCAGTTCCTCAACGAAGCGGTCGGCGACCCCCTCGGTAATAATCACCCGGCTCGTGGCCGTGCACCGCTGCCCGGTGGAACCGTAGGCGCCCTGCACCGTGCCCGCAAGCGCGAGATCGAGATCGGCGTCGTCCAGCACGACCACGGGGTTCTTCCCGCCCATCTCAGCCTGGACGCGGATCCCATGGCCGGCTGCCTGCTGGTACAGTTTCGTCCCTACCTCATTGGAGCCGGTGAACGAGACAGCCCGCACGGCAGGGTGCGTGATCAGCTCGTCGCCGACCGTCGCTCCCGGGCCAATGACCATGTTTACCACGCCTGGCGGCAGCCCGGCCTCGTGGAAGATCTCAAGCAGCAGCGAGGCGGTCCAGGGCGTCAGGGTCGCCGGCTTGAAGACGACGGTGTTGCCGCAGACGAGCGCGGGCGCGATCTTCCAGATGGGAATCGCCACCGGGAAGTTCCACGGACTGATCAGGGCGACGACCCCGAGCGGCTCGCGTTTGGTATAGGTGAAGGTGTTCGCCATCTCGCTGGGCAGGGTCTCGCCGCGCAGGCGCCGTCCCTCTCCGGCGGTGTACTCGAGGATGTTGCGGCTGCGCATGAGCTCGCCTTTGGATTCGGCGAGCGTCTTGCCTTCCTCGCGCGTAAGGGCCTCGCCCAGGCGCGGCATCTCCCGTTCGAAGATTTCCATCACCTTGAACAAGATGCGGCCGCGCACCGGCCCGGGCGTGTCGCGCCACTTGGGAAAGGCGGCGCCCGCGGCCTCGACCG
>JBQTJG010000385.1:0-6478 GCA_052387355.1 Armatimonadota bacterium
CGACGCGATCCATCAGGCGCTCCATGACGAAGCAGCCGTGCGGCCGGCCCGCGCCGCGATAGGGACTGACGATCACCTTGTCGGTGAATACCGCTTTGAACGTGCACTCGTAGTTCGGGATCTTGTAGGGGCCGACGAGCTGCGTGCTCGCCACGATCGGCACGATCAGCCCGTAGGGGATGTAGGCGCCCGCATCGTGCAGAAAGCGGGTTCGCACCGCCAGGATCCGGCCCGCGTCATCAACCGCGATCTCGGCGTTGTGGATCTGCTCGCGCTCCTGGTTCATCGAGACGAAGTTCTCCCGACGGTCCTCGATCCACTTGACCGGGCGGCCCAGGCGCATCGCCGCATGCGGCACCAGGACCTCCTCTGGATAGAACATCATGATTTTGGGACCGAACCCACCGCCGACGTCGGGCGCGATCACACGCACACTGCCCTGGGGCAAGCCGAGCAATCGCGCCAGGCCGTTTCGGATCGGGATTGGTGCTTGGGTCGAGTCGTAGACGACGAGATTGCGGGTCTTGCCATCCCAGATGGCGACGACGCCGCGGGTCTCGATGGGTGACGCGGTCCCGCGGTCCATGCGCAGCCGCTCACGGAACACGTGCGGGGCGCGGGCAAAGGCGGCATCGGCATCACCAACGTGCTGCGTGTACTCGGCGGCCACGTTGGTGTCGATGTCCTCGTGAACCAGCGGACTGCCGGGCGTGATCGCGGCCTCGAGATCTGCGACCGCAGGCAGCGGCTTGTATTCGACCTCGATCGCGTCGAGCCCGTCCTCTGCGAGATAACGGCTGGACGCCACCACGAAGGCGATCGCCTCGCCCACGTGGCGCACCTGCCCCGGCGCGAGCGCGTACTGGGTCTTGTGATGGATCAGGGTAGGATGAGGGATGAGCTTCGGCAGGGGCTCACGCAGGCCCGGCGGGAGGTCGTCATGTGTCAGGACGAGCGCGACACCAGAGGCCGCCACCGCTTTGCTGACATCCAGGCGGGTGATCCGCGCCCGGGCGTGGGGGCTGCGCAGGACTGCCGCATAGAGCAGGTTCGACGGCTGGATATCGTCGACGTAGGTGCCGCGGCCGGTGAGCAGGCGCGGATCTTCGCGGCGATGAACGCGCTCGCCGAACCACCGGGTCCCCATAAGAGCGGTACAGTTTCGCGGCTTCCTAAAGGCGCTCCTGCCCTCGACCCTGATCCTATAGGAACACCTCTGCAAGGGAGATCGTCAGGCCGGGGAGCACCTCTTCGCCCTCGAGGACTTCCTGATCCCTGAGCAGACGGGCCGAGCCGTCGGCGCGATACACCGTGACCGTTCTGGCCTTCGGCGCGATGACCCAAACCAGCCGGGCGCCCGTTTCGAGGAAGTCTCGAACCTTCTGCTGGATGTCGACGGGGTTGTCCGAAGAGGACAACACCTCGACCGCAAGGTCAGGATCACCTTCAAGATAGCCTTCAGGCAGGCCGCCCTCGGGCAACCTGCTGCTTGAGACAAAGGCCACATCCGGCCCCCGCACCCGTTCGGGATCGTTCGGGAATTCAAGGAATCTGGCTTCCGTGGGCGGAGCTAAGACTTCCGCAGGTCCTTGAGGGTCAGGCGCTTCTGGCGGTGTTGTCCAACTCGCGGAGGTAGGGCTCGACATTACGGCCACTTCCCCACAGCAGGAGAACTCCCATGATGCCGTACGTTGGAAGGTGGCCGATCAGTTCCGCCCATCCCAGGAACGGGAGAGTGAGGTTATAGGGCACCCACGCGAGGGCGATTACCGGCCGTGTCACGAGTCCGGAGGCGATCACAATGCCCGTGACCACCTCCACGAGGCCCGCCGCGACCACGAAGTCCGCATTCGAGAATCCGACAAATCCCAGAGCGGGCATGAAGTTGAACGGATGACGCTCGAGGAAGGCGACTCCCAACGGGATGTTCCAGAGCTTCTCACTGAGTCCCAGCCAGGCGATTGTCAATCCGGTGAGGACCCTCAAGAGCGGAACCGCACGAGGTAGCCATGCCCTGGGTGGACGCGGCGGTGTCCCGAAGATCGCGTCAAGCGAGAACGGACCCCTTCCAAGGATGAGCAGGAACACCGCAATCCCCAAGAGTTCCAGATGCTCGAACGTATCGCCGAAGCCGAAGACGAGCAGGCTCACGGGAAAGAGAAGCATCAGCACGGCGGCGGCCACGCGCGTGAGCGCGCCATAGAAGAAGCTGAGGGCGATGGCGATCTCCAGCAGCGCCGTGATCCCGCCAAAGAACGTACGCGGCAGCATGAGGTTGGGCGCGAAGAGTTGTCGTTGGACCCCCGACACGATCAACGAAATCGCGATGTGCACAGCCAGAATCAATGGGATCCATGCGAACAGGCGATGCAGGTTTTCAATGACCTTTGCATGGGGAGGCGTCACCGGAGTCTCGGGATGCAGCCGCCGCTACAACGCTTCAATCAAGAGGGCCATGGCGAGCGTCCCGCCTGCGAGCGCAAGGGCGAGAAGAGCTCGATTCCACGCGGCCTGGTCAAGCTGCAATGGAAACGCGGCGGGATCTACAAACCACTTTTCGTGGGCCAGAACAGAGCGGGCCAGGAGAGCCAGTACCACGAGGGCAAGAAAGAGTACGCGGGAGAGCAACATCATCTCGGCTTTCACCAGGTAGTCACCATTCCACAACCAATGAGGCGGGCTCGGCCCGAGTCTACTCCTCCTACCTGGGCGGCGCAAACCGGAGACTGGGGATCGGTCTCATAGGACCCCCACCGGCCCGCGCAGAACGGAAGTAACCGTCATCTCAGGTACACCTATCGCGCAGAGCTGAAACGCTCGAATCTACAGGACATTACTCTCCAGGTTGGGAGTGCCGGAGTCTTTTATAGTCCGGAGGGCGAGTTGTGTATCCAGCAAGTTAGAGGTGTGTTCCTCAGTAATCAAGAAATTGTCACGGCCCCCCTTGGCTGGTTAGACCCAGGGTATCAGAGGCTGCCGGATGGGCGATTTATCCTCAGGGGCAACGGACACACTGTGACTTTGCGATCGAATTCAAATAGGGTCTTTCACGGATTCACGAGGGTATCCAGTCGTTCGTAGAACTCAGCTTGGTAGCTTGCCTGAAATCGCGACGCAACCACGCTACCTGCAGGCCTTGTGATCTGCCCTCGCCGGGTGTTAATTACCCTGCGGCTAGTATTAGAGGGCTGCTCTGTACGAGTGTTCGCCGATGGGTTCCATGGAATAAACGCATCAACGTTCGATCCCATCTGGCAACTTCATGCCAGAGGGCCGAATCGAAGTCCAGAGTGAATTGCCCCGCGGTTGTTGCCTGATACACGCCGCTCACATACTTGGGAAGAACTTCTCGGCGCCTCAGCGTACTATTCCATTTCAACACACCGTCCAAAAGGAACCTCACAGAGTATACGCCCCCTGACAAAGGGTCTACATGGATCGTCAGGAGTGCGTCAGCACGACTCTGGACCTCCCCGGTCTGCGGGTTCAGTCCTATCGGCCTCGGGTTCACAAACCAAAGACGCGAGGGCGCGGCATCACGAACCCGACCTGTCCCTGCACCTCGGGCAGCAACGCCTCTCGGCGCACGGTAAGGCACGATCTTGACCTTGACCACGCTGTGACCATCGGACCGTGGCCTTCGAGCAAACCCATGACCGCAGCCTTGCCCAGACTGCCGGTGCCTTTGATTCTCAGTCGGCGCTTGTCTTGCGCCGCCACTCTGCGGGCAGACGGGACCCTGAGGCCAGCGTAGGTTCGCGACGAAGGACAGGCACATATCGGGGTCCGCGAAGTAGCGGATCGCGCCGACCAGTGTAGTGGGCAGTTCGGCAACTGGCGGCTGCCTGCCAGATTCGCCAGGACTGCTGGGCGACGACGCAGAACCTCTTCCCGCCGAGGTGACGCCCATGCCCCGAATCGTTTGCGGTGGGTTGATTCAGATGTCCCTGCCCGCCAGCCCGCCGTCGTCCCTGCCCGCGCTCAAACAGGCAATGATCGACAAACACCTCTCAATTATCGAGGAGGCCGGGCGGCGCGGGGTGCAGATCCTTTGCCTGCAAGAGATCTTCTATGGGCCGTACTTCTGTCCCAGCCAGGATGCCGTCTGGTACGACACTGCTGAACCGGTCCCCGACGGTCCTACCGTCCGCCTGATGCAAGGCGTGGCGAAAAAGCACCGGATGGTGATGGTCGTCCCGATCTACGAGATGGAAATGGCCGGCGTCTATTACAATACTGCGGCGGTCATCGACGCGGACGGCACGTACCTTGGCAAATACCGGAAGACGCATATCCCGCAGGTCAAGGGGTTCTGGGAGAAGTTTTTCTTCAAGCCCGGCAATCTGGGCTATCCGGTCTTCAACACGGCCTACGCGAAGGTCGGCGTCTACATCTGCTACGATCGTCACGTCCCTGAGGGTGCGCGGGCTCTGGGCCTCGGCGGCGCCGAGATTATCTTCAATCCCTCGGCCACCGTCGCCGGGCTGTCAGAGCACCTGTGGAAGCTCGAGCAGCCCGCGCACGCCGTCGCCAACGGGTACTTCGTGGGCGCGATCAACCGGGTCGGACATGAGCAGCCCTGGGATATCGGCGAATTCTACGGGCAGTCGTACTTCTGCGATCCACGCGGGCAGTTTGTGGCGATGGGCAGCCGCGATAAAGATGAACTGGTGGTTGCCGATCTCGACCTGGACACGGTGAAAGAGGTCCGCAACCTCTGGCAGTTCTACCGCGACCGGCGGCCGGAGACCTACGGAACCCTCGTGTCCGGATGAGGACCCTGTTTCGCGGCGGCACGATCGTCACTGCGTCCGACACCTACGCGGCCGATGTGCTCGTCGACGGCGAACGGGTCGCGACCATCGGCCGTGACATCGCGCCCGACAGGGCCCGGATCGTCGACGCGCGGGACATGTACCTCCTGCCCGGCGGCGTCGACGTCCACACACATCTGGACATGCCCTTCGGCGGCACCGTCTCCTCCGACGATTTCCAGACGGGACACGTCGCGGCGGCGTTCGGGGGCACGACGACGCACATCGACTTTGTGATCCAACCGAAAGGCGCGAGCCTGCGTGAGGCGCTCGACATGTGGCACGGTAAGGCGAACGGCAAGGCCTCCATCGACTATGGGTTCCACCTCGCCATCACCGACCTGACGCCTGCAGTCCTGGTAGAGATTCCAAAGCTGCCCGAATGGGGCGTCACGTCGGTCAAGCTGTTCATGGCCTACAAGGGCGCGCTGCAAGTGGACGACGCCACGCTCTTCCAGGTGCTCGAGACGACCGGCCCCTCGGGCATTCTGCTCATGGTTCACGCCGAGAACGGCGACGCGATCGACATCTTGATCAAAGAGGCCGTCTCGGCCGGGCACCTGGCGCCGATATACCACGCCTTTACGCGTCCGGCCGAGCTGGAGGGCGAGGCGACCGGACGAGCGATCGCGCTGGCGGCCGTGGCGGGCTCCCCGCTCTATGTTGTCCACCTGACGTGCGACCTGGCGCTGCAACAGGTGCGGGCGGCGCAGGCCCGTGGGGTCAAGGTCTGGGCCGAGACCTGCGTGCAATACTTCTTCTTTACTGCCGACGATCTGGCGCGGCCCGGGTTTGAAGGCGCAAAGTTTGTGTGCTCACCACCCTTTCGTACCGCGCAGGATCAGGCGGCCCTCTGGGGCGGGATTCGTGACCGCTCGCTCGAAGTGGTCTCGACCGATCACTGTCCTTTCAACTACGAGACGCAGAAGACGTTGGGCCGAGACAACTTCGCCAGGATTCCCAATGGGATTCCGGCGATCGAGGACCGCATGATGGTGCTCCACGAGGCGGGGGTGCGCGGCGGTCGCATCTCCTTCAACCGGTTCGTCGAGCTGACGGCGACCAACCCGGCGAAGCTCTTTGGCCTCTATCCTCGCAAGGGCACCGTCGCGGTTGGGACCGACGCGGATATCGTACTGTTCGACCCGCGCGCCGAGCGGACGCTCAGCGCGCGCACACATCACATGCGCGTGGACTACAATGTCTTTGAAGGGATGAAGGTGCGTGGCGCGCCCAAGGCCGTCTGGGTCCGCGGCCGGCAGGTCGTGGACGGCGACCGGTTTCTCGGCACTCCGGGCGCTGGACAGTTCCTGCATCGCGCCCGGTTCGTGGGATAGGTGTTGCGGTTCCCACTTCCAACGCCTGATGAGGAGGAGAACTCGCATGGCCATCACAGCACGTGAGCAAACCTACAGGAACTTCATCGGCGGACGCTGGCAAGAGTCGGCGACCGGACGGCTCGTGGCCAACCGCGATCCGGCCACCGGCGAGGTACTCGGACAGGTTCCGCTGTCCAGCCGCGAGGAGGCGCGCGCTGCGGTCGAGGCCGCGGGCGCCGCCTTTCCCAAGTGGCGCGACACGCCCGGGCCGGTGCGCGGCCGCATCTTGTTCAAGGTGATGGAAATCTTCGAACGGGAGATGCCGCGCCTGGGCGAGGCCCTTAC
>JBQTJG010000386.1:0-8131 GCA_052387355.1 Armatimonadota bacterium
CGGTCTCTAGGAGGATCTCACGTCCCGGCTCGAGCTAGCGGCCGGGCTCTCCCTGCACCTCGAACGGTAGATCCTCGGGGAACAACTCGAGCCATACCGGTCCAGGCGGCAGCACGACCGGCCGGCCTCGCGAATCCTCGAGCTTCAGCGGTCCGTTGCTGGGCCGTCGCCATGTGCCTTCAACGAGGCGGCCTTCCGAGAGAATCGCGACAAGCCCGCTGCCGAACAGGTCGATCTTGCTGCTAGGGATGCCGTTGATCTGCACGTCCCGCCACTCGACGAAGACTGTGATCACCGAGGCAGGCGCGATCTGTCTGCCGTTGGCGTCAAGGTGCGGCCGGCCGTCCTGCTCGCGCAGGTAGCGACGCCGCGCGGCATCGTACCGGTAGCGCACCGCATAGAGCGGGCCATAGTCAAGAGAGACGACCGGGGCGGGCGTTCCGCCGGACAGCATGGCCCTCGCCTCCGGTCCAAATCGGTACGGTATCTTCTTCCGCGGCACAACCGGCTTCCTCGCCAGTGTTGCACGCAAACGGTCGAGACCGGTGTACAGGTTGTGCGGCATCTGGCGGGTCGAGTCGCGCCAGAACGGCTCAGGCGTCCAGAACTGGTTCAGGACGGGAAGTCTCCGGCCGGTGATCAATTGAAAGGCTTCGGTGCTTTGCCCAGCGTGGACAAGGACCGCTCCAATGTCGGAAGCAATCTCCAGCATGTACCGCCGGGCGCTGCGCACCGGCCCGATGGCCTGTGGGCTGAGGTTGCAATACGCGGCGAGAAACCTGGTGATGCGGGCCTCCGTGGGTATGGCATAGACGAGGCACGCCTCAGCTAGCCCTGACTGCGGGCGCGCCTGAGGCGTGTTCTCGATGACGACCAGCAGCATGGATTGGCCATCGCGGGTTGGCATCAGAATCTTGTTCAGATCAGGCATGGGGAGCGATGGGGGACGCAGCTCGAGCCGGATCGCGTCGTTCGGCGCGGCGCCGCGCCAGGCGAACGCGGCCGCGAGCACAACCACCGCGGCGGTAGCCGCCCAGATGACAATACGTTGCCGAGCGTTCATGGGTGAGTAACATTATACCCAGGCGCCGCGCCCTGGCGACATAGCGGAGGTGGAGTATGCCGGATGTGCGTCACGAACGAACCCTGGTGTTCCTCAAGCCGGACGGCGTCCAGCGGGGGTTGATCGGAGAGATCGTCGGCCGCTTCGAGCGAATCGGCTTGACGGTGGTCGGCATGAAGATGATGCGGGCGGCGCCTGGCCTGCTCGAACGTCACTACCCGTCGGACGAAGGATTCCTTCGTACGCTCGGCGGCAAGACGCGCGAGGCGTTTGAGGCGGCGGGGCTGGACGTGCGGGCGGAGACCGGTACCGATGATCCGTTGGTCATCGGTCGTCAGGTACGGCAGTGGCTCATCGATTTTGTGGCCTCCGGTCCAGTCGCAGCCGTCGTGCTTCAAGGCACCCAGGCCATCGCTGTGACACGCAAGCTCGTGGGAGACACCCTGCCGTTCCGGGCCGCGCCTGGCACGATTCGCGGCGATCTCTCGGCGGATTCACCGACCGTGGCGAATGTTCAGAAGCGTCCCGTGCGCAATCTGGTCCACGCGTCGGGATCACAGGAGGAAGCCGCGTTCGAGATCGGGTTGTGGTTCTCGCCGCACGAATTATATGATTACCGCAGGGTGGATGAGGAGTTGATCCTAGGGTAGCAGTTCTCCGAGCACCCAACCGCTGCCGGAGAGCACCATCCCGGCCCTCGGGTTGGCGGGCAGCACCTCGCGGTCGGTGACCAGGGAGAGGGTCACGCCGGTCGTCGCAATTCGGGTCCACCAGAACGAGGCGCCGGTCGCCGTATTCGTCATTTCCCTCGCTTCGGTCACGTACCCGGTGACGAGCGCCGTGGCGTCGGCATCGTCCGACGGTTCGTCAAGGCCGAAGTGGATGCTCGACGCAAACGACTGGACCGGCGGGCGGTACGATACGTCTTTGACCGCCTCATACGCCCGGGCATCAGGGTAGAGGGTGGCCTCGTGAAGGATGACCGCGAGACGCAGCGCTACCACCGCACCCGTGCGTAGCCGCGATTGGACCAGGGCGTAGTTGACCAGGTCGACACGCAGCGGGAACAGGCCTGAGTATGGCTCGTCATCTTCGGTCGGGTTCAACCAGCCGTCGATCCATCCCTCGAATTCGTCGTCATCGGCTGATGGCCCGGCGCCGGTCAGGGCAATGCGGTAGGTGTCGTCGGTGGCAAAGAACGGCGTGGCCGCGATGGGTTCACCGTCGCCGCCTATCTGGGTCCAGATCTCGGGACCGCCGCCCGACGCCCAACGCACGAGCGCCCGTCCTTCTGGCAGGGCGAGACGTTCCCCCAATTGCACGGCCCTCCGCGCCAGCGCCCAGTACTCGCCCATCTCGCGGACGGGGAATCCAATGGCAGTGAAGTGGCTGGACACGAACTTCCGTTCAACATCGTCTCGAGAGATGCCTTCTCTATGCTGGATTTGCTGCAGCGCCCGTGCAATGCTGGCCTGAAGGGGGAGGCTGCCTGTCTTTGCCATTTCCTGACACCTTCCGGTGGGGCACGGCGACCAGCGCCTACCAGGTCGAGGGCAACAACACGGCTAGCGATTGGTGGCTCTGGGAGCAACAGTCCGGCAGGATCCTCAACGGTGATCGATCAGGGTTGGCCTGTGATTGGTGGCGCAACGCCGAGCGGGACTTTGATCTGATGGTGGGACTTCACCAGAACGCCGCGCGCATCTCCATCGAGTGGGGGCGTCTGGAACCACGCGAGGGGCGATGGGATGATGCCGCCGAGGGCCGATATGTGATGATGCTGAGGGGTCTGCGCGACCGTGGCATCGAGCCGCTCGTCACCCTCAACCACTTCACGCTTCCCCAGTGGGTTGCCGAGCGCGGCGGGTGGCTCTGGGACGGCATCGTGCCTGCCTTCGCCGCATACGTGGCCCGGTTCGTGCGTGCCGCAGTTCCGCTCGTCGATTTCTGGATCACGTTGAACGAGCCCGTCGGCCATCTCATCAACGCGTACCTCCTCGACACGTTTGCCCCAGGGAGGAGAAGTCCGCCGGCGCTTGTCCGGGCCGTGATCCAGTCGTTGAAAGCGCACGCCGCCGGCTATCGGGCGATTCATCAGCATCAGCCGAATGCGCGCGTCGGGGTGGCCGCGTATCTGCGGGCCGTCGCGCCGGCCGATCCGCGGTCGCACTTCGACCGTTGGTTTGCGCACCAGTTCGACCAGATCACCAACTGGATGTATCTCAGCGCCCTGGCTACCGGACGCCTGGCCGGTCCCTGGGGGATCACCGTGCGCGTGCCCGAGGCCGCCGGCACCATGGACTACCTGGGCTTGAACTACTACACGCGTAGTTGTGTCGAGTTCGACCTGCGGCGTCCCGGGCGGTGGTTTGTGCGCGATGAGCCTCCCGCAGGCGCGGTCATCAGCGATGGCGGGTACAGTGAGATCTATCCCGACGGGCTCCTGGCCGTGCTCAAGCGCGCCAGTCGATTCAACCTTCCCATCTATATCACTGAGAACGGCCTGCCGGATGCGGACGACGACCTGCGGCCGGGATTCATCGTGGAGCACTTGCGTCGCGTCGCGCAGGCGATCGAGGAAGGGATCCCCGTGCGAGGGTATTACCACTGGTCGATCGTCGACAACTTTGAGTGGACGGAAGGCTGGAACCTTCGCTTCGGCCTCTACGATCTTGATCCCTCAACTCAGGTGCGAACGCCTCGCCCGAGCGCCGAACTGTACGGTGAGATCTCCCGCCACAACGCGCTGCCTTGACAGTTCAGGCGACCGGCGCTCGCTCCAGCAGGACGACCTTCTCAGCGACATGGTCGTAGTGGGGCCAGCAGGTGAAGAGGATGACCTGACGGTCCTTGGCCGCCGCCCCGAGCACCCTGAGCATGGCCCGACGCCGCCCTTCGTCGAGATGCGCGAACGGCTCGTCGAGGAACAGCGGAGGCTTGCGGTCTGCAGTGATCACGTCGAGCAGTGCGAGCCGCAGGCAGAGGTACAACTGGTCGCTGGTTCCCTGGCTGAGGTCCATGCCGTCTTTCCACGTGCCTGCAGCCGGTACCCACACCTGTGGCCGCAGCGCGCGTTCATCCACCGCCACGCGACCGTACGCGCCGTCGGTCGCCATCGACAGATACTCTCCGGATTTCCGCTCGAGGAGCTCGCGCGCCGGGTAGACGCTGAGGGTCCGCGCCTCCTCGAGCATACGTGATGTCAGGTCGAGGATCTCGAGCGTTTGTTTGTCCCGCGTCATCTTGGCCAGCAGCGTGATAATCTCTTCATCGAGGCGGGCCGCCTCGTCGCCCCGTTCTCGCAGTTCGTCCAGCACTCCCTCGAGCCGGGCGCGTTTCTCGCGCAGTTCGTGCAGTTCCGTTGTCAACTGCCTGGCCTGCTGCTCGACCTGCTCGGGTCCGCCCGCCGGCGCCCTTCTGGCTCCCTTGGGGAGTGTCTCTATGTTGGAGCGGATGCTCGCAAGCTCTTCGGCGATCTCCTTCAGCCGGCCTTCGAGCGCGGCTTTGGGATCGGCGCCGCGGATCTGACGGAGAGACGCTCGAACCTCCTCCCGCTCACGCAGCAGCTCCATGTAGGCTGAGAAGCGGCGTTCGACGTCTTCCAGACTTGTGCTGCCGACCGCACCCAACTTGGACGAGACCATTTCCTGGGCCTCAGCGAGTTGGCGCTGCATTACCTCGATCCGGCGGCGCAGCTCGAGCACCCGCTGCTCCTGGTTGCGGTAGTCGGCCCCGGCCTCGGTGATCCGGCCGCGGTAGCGCATGCCGATCAACGTCACGATCGCGCCGGCCCCGAGCAGCAGCCATCCAATCCAGTGGAAGAGGAGGGCCAAGATCAGGCCGCCTCCGATGATCCCGATCGCCCCGCTGCCCGCGAGCGTCCACCCCATGCTACCCGCACGTGTCGCATTGTGATGCACAGTCGCTAGATGCTCGAGGGCACGCTCATCGCGTTCCGCCTGCTGGACTGCTGTGTTCAGGTTGGTCTCAAGCTGGAGAAACTGCCGTCGGGCATGAAACAACTCGGCGATCAGCGCCTCCTGTTGCGACGAGAATTCTGCGAGAGCGTGGTCGAGCTTGGCCAGACGCGTGAGCAGCCCATCGGCGCGGGTCATGTGTTCCTTGGTCGCGTTTTCCTCTTCGATGAGTGATTGCTCTTGCCGCTGCAGGTCTCCCGCCCACTTGGCGACGCGGACGAGCTCGGCCTTCTCGGTGGCCTGCTGCTCGATCTCCTCCAGCCGGCGCAACACCTCTCGCAGCTCGATCCGGTGGCGTTGCGCCCGCTCGTCACGCTGCCGCAACGAAGTCTGCTGCGCGCGCAACTCGGCGATGCGATCGGCCAGGGTCTTGGCGCCCGGCACGGCCGCGCCCAGCCGGGCGCGCTGATCGGTCAACCATTGCAATGCCTGCTGCACCGTCTCGACGCCGGCGCCGCTTAGAATCCGCGACAGGTGGGTGCTCAACAAGCGCCGGTCTTCTGTCACGCGAGCGATGTCGGCCTGGGCCACGAAGGCGGTCGAGCGATAGGCGGCCTCGCTGGCCAGCCCAATCCACTCCAGGAGGCGGCGCTGCACGTCACGAGTGGTCTCAATGCGCTCGTGGCCGTCTTCGTTCTGCAGCAAGATCGTGCCAGCCTCCATGTCCTTGCGCAGCAGGTACCGGCTGCCCTTGATCTCCATCTCTATCGTAATCTCACCCAGGCGCTGCTCGCCCCATGACTTCAGGCGGGTGAGGGAGTCAGTCCGCCCTGGGTTTCCAAAGAGCCCTTCGAAGATGGCTTCCATCACCGTGGTCTTACCGGCTTCGTTGGGACCGCGGACAACGGTGAGCCCGGGCGCAAACGTACTGGACCAATCCCCAAATCGCTTGAACCGACGCAGCCTGATCTGGGTAATCCTCATGAAGGCTGACGTCCTTCCAGCAGTGCCAGCCCGAGGCGCAATGCAGCGCCAGCGCGGCGCCGGGCCTCGTCGGAGGTCGCGCGCTCCATCTCTACGCGCACGACCCCGACGAACTTTCCTGCCACCGACAGGTCAGGATAGGCTGTGGTATTGAGATCCTCAAGGTTGGGCCGCGACTCGTCCACGATGTCGAGCGACAGGAACTCACGCGCCAGACGGTCGCGGAGTTCGACGACGTTGATGAACTGGTTGATGCGGCAGGTGCCGGTCAGGCGCACCATGGCGGCCAAGTTCGGATCGCCAAGCGCACGGATCGCACCTGCCAGCTCCTCGGTCGAGGCATAGGCGACGGGTTGGAGCGTGAATCGTCCAAACCGCCGCCGCGCTACCGGCCTTGGCATCACCTCAATTTCCCCATCCAGCCTGGATAGGAGCGGGGCTCCATCTCCCTCTTCCGCGGCAACCAGTTCCGGCGCGCCGGGGCACCAGGCGGTGACCTTTTCCACCGAGATGTTGCGCCGGACCGGGGATCCACCCACTGCCAGGTAGGTCGCCTTGGACGCCGCAATCTGCCGCCGCAGCGCCTTCATGCCGTCTTGGGTCTCAGGCCAGGCCAGGGAGCACGCGCCGATCAGATACCGGTGCGTACGCTGCGAACCAATCCCGGCCAGAAAGTCGGGCTGCACAGGTGTTGAGCTCCAGGAGACCCCGACGACACTCACATCGAGATCGGGAAGCGCGATGACCTGGGGTGTCGCCGGGAACACACTGACGCGTGGGAGTTCGCTGAACGCGCCGGCTGCATAGTTTTTGTCGTGCAGCGCATCCATCGGGCCGGCTGCGAGGAGCACAGGAATCCCGGCTCCAGCAAATCGCCCAATCTGGGCGCGGGCGAACTCTGAGAGTTCCCTCGAAGGGAATGGGGTTCCGAAGAGGTTCCCGGTGACCAAGACGACCGAAGGGCCCAGTTCGAGTCCCTGGTCGACGGCTTTGACGAACGTTTCACGGACCTGCGCGCGGTGCGCAGATCCCGCCTCGCCAAGGAATGGGAATGCTCCGCCCAGACGGACGTCTGCCAGGTGATAGAGCGTCAGTCCGCTGCGAGGTCGAACGCCGGGGCTAGATGTCGCCATTTTTCACCCAGGGGGCCTATTTCACACCGTTTTTCCGAATCCTGCAGACTACCGTCGCCGCGTCCCCCTTCGCGGGCGTACGGCGTCGAAAGAGATTCTGCCGGCTCCCGTAGCGACGAGGGCCAGGCAGGCGCATATGAGCACGAACTCAAACTCCCAGGCCCCGATAAATCCCTGCGGCCACCGCACCTTCGCAATGGCCACCACTAGATCGAATGCGAGCAGTCCGGCCGCCGCGCGCGTCAGGAACCCGATCGCCAGTAACACACCCCCCACGAGTTCAGTGATGCCAACCACCCAGGCTAGAGGCTCAGGAGCCGGAATATTCACCGTCATGAACAATGCCACAGTGCGATCGAAGTGCCCGCCCAGGACCTTGAGATACCCATGCGCGCCGAAGATCACCGCGGGCGCGAGTCTGAGAAGCAGTAGGCCCAGATCGGCAGCAGACGCTCGCGGAGACTCCTGGCCCTCCTGCGACATCACGTTCCCCATGGCATATCGTTGTAGTCAGGGTCGCCCCGGCGGATGGCTTCCCACAGGCAGTGAGCCAGCCTGGCGTCGAGGCGGCGCAGAATCTCGTAGTGCCGCACAGCTTGCGGGCGATCGCCCTTAGCCAGATACGCACGGGCAATGTAGTCATGCGCCTGGGGGAAGGTGGGGCGGAGCGCGATCGCCGTTTTGTACAGTTCGATCGACCGGTCGAGCTGCCCGGTCTTGCGGTAGCAGTATGCCAGGTTGTTGAACACTTCGGGGAACCGGCCGCCCAGTGCGATAGCCCGCTCATATTCTTTGATCGCGGCAGTGTACTGCTTGTCCTTGTGCAGGGCGAGCCCGGCTCGGAAGGCGCGCAGCGCCTCGGTGTTGAGGCCCTCGGGAGGATCGGTGACGTCAGCGGCTCGCGCAAACCCCGCCGTTGCGATTACGAGAATCGCGAGAATGAGCGCTGGCGCGCGCAACTTCGCCATCGATGATCCTCCAGGCAGACCCGTTATGCCAGTTGGAGGTGCCCGGTCGCAGTCGGGTTTAGTCCT
>JBQTJG010000387.1:0-13682 GCA_052387355.1 Armatimonadota bacterium
AGCACCACGAGCACCTGCAGATTGTAGAGGACTGCCACGATCGCGACGGGCGCGTGCTGCAGGCCGAGATAGAGCAGGATGATCGCGGCCGTACTGAGGATGGCGCTTCCCAGCATGTCGAACCGGCGCAAGGCTGGCAGTGGCGGCCACCGCGCCGAGGGACGGAAGATCGACCACAGCAGGTGCGCGGTCAGCGCCGAGCAGGCCCCGACTGCCGCGCCGAGCACAGGAGCGGGCGTGATGTTCAATCCTGCGCGTCGGGCGACATCGCCCAGTGCGAATGCAGCCGAACTCCCCAGGGCCATCAACACCCCGAAGAGATCAGCCCTGCCCGTGGCCTGGCCTGCGCGTTGGCCTGCGGGCCGCTGCGCCGGCCGCAGGCTGAGCCACAGCCCGGCGGTGACGAGCACCAGCCCCCCAAGCTGCCAGAGCCTCGGCAGCTCCCGCAGCAGCATGAATCCCAGCAGCAGGGAAAAGATGGTATTGCTCAGCCGGATCGTGACCGACAGCGACGCCCCGAGTCTGTCGATGCTCTGGTAAGAGAGATTTCTTCCTAAAAGCGTTCCGGCGAGTCCGCCGGCAGCGAAGAGACCGATGGCCACCGGGTCGATGGGAGGCAGCCGGCCCAGCGCCGCCGCGATCACGGTCAACAATACGAACACGAGGGCATTGGTGACGATGCTCACGAGCACCCCCGCTTCTGGCGTGACGGCACCCATGAATTGACGCGCCAAAATCGTGCTCATCCCGAACGCCACGGCGGCGCCTAGCGCGGCCACCTCGCCGATCACCGATCCACCCCTCTCGTGCGGCTCCCCCCGCAGATCCGCGGGACCTCTGCCGATGACATCGTTGCACAACGGTGTTCTGGCGGAGGTCCCCCATGGCGGTCCGAGATGGCTCGGCTCACGGAGGGTCGATTCGCGGCATTCTCGCCGCGCGAGTAGGCATGACGGTCCTCGAGCTGGTCATCGCCCTCAGCCTGACAGGCATGGCGGTGGCGGGCATCGTGGGGATGTCGCGGACGACGACGCGTCTGGCCGTGATCCACGACGGTCGACTGGATGCGCAGCAATGGGCGCGCCGCGGCATGGAGCGCATCGTCGAAGAACTGCGTTGGGCAGAGACCGTCGTCGCCGATCCGCTGTGTGCCCCCACCGACCTCTGTCGTGAGCGTATCAGGGTGCGCATCCCTGCCGGCAATCCCTACCGGCAGGATCAATCCTACGAGGTCATCTTCCGCCACAATCCCGTCCAGTGGGAGGTTGAACGCACGGTCGACCGCGGGACCAACAACCTGGCGGCCCGCATCGAGAGGGTGGACTTCGCCTACCTCGATGCTCAGGGACTTCCTGCGGCAAGACCGGAGGCCGTTGCCCGGGTGCAGGTCACCCTGATCGCCGCGCCCCGTGAAGGATCGCCGGTGGTCTTGCACAGCGAAGTGGTGCTGCGCAACTGGAGGGCGCCCTACTCGGTCCCGTCGCCGACGCCCTCGCCGACCCCGGCGTGGAGACCATCGCCGTCGGGACTGGGCGTCCCGATCCCGATCCCGATCGATCGCATCGCGCCTGGTCCACCGGGCCCACCGCAGCCGCGGTAACGAGTGATCGATCAGACTTGATACTCCTCGTACGCATGGGTGCACGGCGGCCCGGCCGCGGCGTGCATTTCGCCTGCATGAAGATCCATGATGATCGACACGACGGTTTCATACCGCTCCGCGTGGGGCAGCGAGGGATTGGCGTGCCGGCAGATCGAGTCAGGATACTCCTCGTGGTCGCGCAGGATCCCAGGAAGTGCATCGGTGGCGATGGCCCCGCGGGCCGTGGCGTTTGACAGCAGGCGTTCCATCTGGTCGCACCGATGATAGGTCGAACGCTTCTCCTCGACGATCGGCTGCCAGATCCCAAGACGATCGGGATCGCGGAAGTGATTGGCGTGTGCCAGGATGCCCCCGGCGGGTTCCAGCCGGCAGACGCCATGCGGGGCGGCCTCAAGATCCACGGCACGACCCTCCCCTGCAGAGCCGGCCTGCGCGATGAGAAAATTCGCCGAGCATGCGCGGACGCCGTCGGTGACAGCCTCAGCAGCCTCGGTCATCGTCCGGCTGCAGAGCACCTCCCACGTGCGCAGGTGGAACGGCCGACCCATGCGAGACCAGTCATCCTGATGAGAGAGCAGGCCATTGACCACCAGCCCGAGCCCGGCACTGTTCATGCCGATCTTGCCGCCCGCGATGCCCGCCTCGGTGAAGCACAGCACGCGCAGACCGTCGGGCCGCGTGACGTGGAGCAGCAGACCCGCCACGTCGGGAATCCAATCCCAGTTCTGACCAATCCGCAAGTGGCCATCTGCGGAGGCCTGGGGCAGCACGGCGAACGCGGTGCACTCGCCCGCAGGGGATGCGATACCGCCCAGCTCGGCCTGGCCGATTCGTGAGAACTCGCCATAGAGGAACTCGAATCGCAGGTTGATGGCGGCGACGTCGAGCAGCGGCTGGCCCGCACCTGCGGCGATGCCCTCGATCATGCCGGCGAACTCCGGACTCTGCTCCCTCACCAGCCGCCAGTAGTCTTCGGTGCGCCGGAGCACTTCGGCTCGGGGCAGCTCAACCTCATCGGCGAACCGGCGGAAATACACGTCGATGTTGTGCGCCACCAACGCCGCGGCTGCCCGTCCATGGGCCTCGCCGACCGCCGGCGGACTGCCGCTGGTGCGAAGGAACGGAAACGTTGCGCGTGTCATGCCAGCAGGCAGGTGCACGCTGGACTCACCTCAATTCATCACGAATCATCACAGGCGCAAACGAACACGCCGGAGTGGGCCGGAAGCCTTCCCCATTATACTCGCCGTTCACTGCGGTTCGCTTGACGAGGTCCAGTCCCCATGCTATCTTCTGCGAGGAACATACTCCTTTAAGCTCCGTCCTGTGAGACGGTCAAGGAGGACCGCATGGACTCTCCGTTCGACCTCGGCAACAGCAGTTGGGACCGCACGCTTGAACTGACCGTCAGAGAGTTCGGGGGATGGGTGAACGCCCACACCCATCTGGACCGGGCCAATACCTTTGACCCGGAGTTCCTGCAGCACGCGAACATCGATCCGATCGGCGCGGCCGGCCTGTCCCTCCCCGTGAAGCAAATCCTTGTCGGCGAGCTTCACAAGGGCCTGGCCTACCGCGCCGACAACCTGTACGCGCGCATGCGCGCCGAGCTGGAGCGCATGGTGGCGATGCGGGTGCGCGAGGTCGTCTCCTTCATCGATGCCACGCCCGATATCGGCCTGGTCGCCATCGAACAGGCGGCGCGACTGCGCGACGAGTTTCGGGACAGGCTGACCCTCAAAATCGCCGTGTCGCCGATCTTCGGCTTCAAGAATCCCGGGGCAAATCCGGACCGGTGGAACGTCTACCGGCAGGCGGCAGAGATCGCCGACGTGCTGGGCGGACTGCCCGTGAAGGACCGGGCAGAAGGACGGGTGGGGTTCGACGGACACGTCCGGATGATCCTGGAGCTGGGCAAGACGCTGGGCAAACCGGTGCACTTCCAGGTCGATCAGGACAACGATCCGCGTGAGGATGAGACCGAGCAACTGGTCCAGGCCGTCCGCTGGCTGGGCTCGCCCGTGGTCAACGGTGAGGACGAACCGACGGTCTGGGCCGTCCACGCGATCTCGCCATCGTGTTACGACGAGGATCGTTTCCAGCGCCTGGTGCGGGATCTGCGCGCCTACAACGTCGGCGTCATCTGCTGCCCCACGGCCGCGCTCTCGATGTTCCAGCACCGTCCGTTGCTGGCGCCTGTACACAACTCGATTGGCCGCCTCCTCGACATGATGTCCGCGGGCGTGCCGGTACGGGTCGGGACCGACAACATCTGCGACATCTTCATTCCTAACGGGGACGGCAGCATGCGCAGCGAGATTTGGGTCGCGGCGACCGCACTCCGCTTCTATCACACAATGATCTGGGCGAAGATCGGCACGACCATGCCGCTCAACGAAGGTGACAAGGAGTGGATCCGTCAGGCCTTGCAACGGGCCCGCGACACCTGGGCAAGCGTGGCCGCCGCTCTGGCCCAATCGGTATCGAACGGTGTCCGCCCCGGCCACCCGTCGGACGCCGACCACTTCGCCGGCATTCGGTAGAGCCCGGGGTGTCATGCGGCCACGACTCGATTTCGGCCGGGCCGTTGAAACGCTGCGTGCTTCCAAGAGCCTGACGCGCGAAGAGCTAGCCGGACTCGCCAGGATCTCCCAGTCCTACTTGTCGGAAATCGAGCGCGGCCTGAAGCGTCCCTCCGCGGACATCGTCGCCAGAATCGCCCGTGCGCTTGGCATGAAGGGAAGCGCTTTCGTCCAATATGTCGAGGAACTCTCAGCACCGTTTTCTGAAGATGAGGCGCCTGCGCGGGCAGTGCAGCTTCCGCTGAAACGAGGCCGAAGCCTTCCGCTCTTTAGTCCAGAGGGAGATGCGGGCGGTGCCGCACGAGGACGGCGCCGGCGCCGTGGCCTGGCCACTCAGCAGGACGCGAATGATTTGGCGCTCAGCGAGCTGCTGGTGATCGCGCGCAGACTCCGCGCCGAAGACCGGCAGGCGCTCGTGCAGCTTGCGCGACATCTGCTCCACCGGACATGAAAGGCGCGGACCGGTTAACCAGCCGAGCCGCCCGATCCACCGCCCCCGCCTCCGCCTCCGCCCGAGAAGCCGCCACCCCTGCCACTGCCAGAACTGGCGGACGAGGTCGCGGCCGCCAGCGCGGTCGTGAATCCACTCAGAGACGCCAGCGCATCACCTCCGCGCCCTGACGAGGACCCACCGGTCCACGCGTGAAGCCCAGGCGAACGCGCGAGTTCCTCGGCAGGGTAGATCGAGCGGAGTTGCCTGATCACCTGATCGGCTACACCCAACGGCACCGCGTAGACAAGGTAGTGCTCCCAGATCGCCAGCGACGGCAGTTCCGCGCGCGGCATCTCGGAAAAATCGAGGAGAAATCTGCGGAACCCCTGCCAGCGCCGAAGCTCGTCGGCCCCGCGCTGCGAGCGCCGCTTCACAGCGCGGCTACCCAGCGCGAGCACGCCCCCGGAGGCCACGGTGGCGAAACCGGCGACCGTCTGCAACCCGACGCCGGCGATCCAGCCGCCGACAACCAGAAGGACCCCCAGCGCCAGCACCATTCCGCTCATCGTCTGGCTTGCCGGATCGAAGAACGCGTTGGCCTTCGCGGCCCGGGACACTTGCGCCTTCCACTGGGGGAAGCGCCGCCCAATCCGCAGCTTCGCGTCGGCCGGGAGTGCCTTGCGCCGCTCGATCGTCATCGTCTGACCCCGCCCGAAGAGCATCTCCAGCGCTTCCGACTCGAACGGGCGCATGCCGTCCGTCCTGGACGTGCGTGCCAGGGTGAAGGACTCATCACCCCGGGCTTCTGGGTCGGACGGCGTCGTCTCGACTCGAAGATAGCCGCGCCGGATCAGGTCCAGCACCGTGGCCACGAAGTCGGCCGGCTGCACCGATCCGAAGCGCCACAGCGCCCCGAGCTCCGCCGGCGTGTAGTCTGCGGGCAGCTCGCGATAGTAGCCTTCGGGAAACGCGGGCTCACGCTCGCGCCCAAAGCGCATGTACGTGAACAGCCAGAACCCAAGAGCCAGGATGGGAATCGCCGCCAAGGAGATCAGGATGATGCGCTGCCGCAGACGGGTCCGGTTGGCCTGCGCGGCCCACTCGCCCTCTTCTCGAAGAATGCGCGGCAGCCCAGCCTCACCGCGACGATTGCGTGCCTGAGGAACGACCTCCTTTGGAAAGATGATCCGGCCCTCGACCATCGTAGAGGCCGGAAGGTGTTGCACGGCCAGCACTGCGCCTCCGGCGACCGGGCGGACGTCGCCGTGCAGCGGCCCGTGGGCCCAGGCTCGAATCTGACCGGCCGCCAGATTCCCGGGGAGCCTGACGATCACCCTGACGTCCTCGCTTGGGCGATCCCAACCGGTACCGATAAACTTCCAGTACAGCTCCGCGATATCGTCGTAGACGGTCACGACATCGTCAAGAACGTAGGAAATCGTGAAGGTCCGCGACTCGTTGGCCGCCCCGAACCCCCAGCGGATCACGACGGCGTCGCCATTCCGACTGATCTGATAGGTGCCCGGCTGGAGCGACGAGGATCGGACATACGGGCCGCGCTCGTCGGCGACCCGAATGTTGCGGATTCGGGAGGCACCTACGAGCGGCAGGCGATAGCTGGCCCACGAGAACTCACCGTCGAAGTTGTAGGTGCGGGCCTCGACGATGCTCAGGCTGCCATCGGCGCCCACAGTCGCTTCAAGAGCGACCCGACCAAAGACGAAGGACTTGGCGGTCGCAGGGAGGGAAAGTACGGCCAGGCAGAACAGGACTCCCAGGCCGGCTGCCGCCAGAAGACGCCACACACCGACCGTCGACGTCACCGTCCCGGCGTCATCCGCACCAACTCGGCATAGATCCGCAGCGTCCTCCCAGCCTGGACCAGCGTCGTGTCCTCTTTGACCATGCCGACCCCGGGCGCAAACCAACGCCACGATTCAACGCTCACGCCTGGGCCGACCACACCCGTGAAGTAGAGCTGCATCGCATCGAAGGTGCCGGCCGGGGTCTTCGCGGATTCTCGACGGGCCCAGGTGTAATTGAAGACCACCTCGTGCTCGCTGATCTTGCCAACCCACTGCCATTTCCGCCCCACGGCCACAGGTGCCGCCAGCACCCGCTGCGGAGGCACAAGGACGACGCTCCCCGCGGGGTAGCTCCGCTGGTGGGCATAGACGCCGTCCGACGCCACCCGGTAACACTCCGCCTGGGTGATGTTGCCATCCACCACCGTTTCGATCATGCGGCACTCGAACTCGCCGACGCGCTGAACTCCGTTCACCCGTATGGTGATCTCGCCGCTCGTGTTCGTTCGGTACAGCCACGTCGTCCCCTGCGCGAGGGGAAAGTAGGCCGCAAGCCCGGCCGGGGCGGCCTCGCCTGCCTGACCAGAGACGAGGGCCACCACCATCATGCCCCAGAGGACGAGAACCAGCCGCCCTGTGCTTCGCACGTCGTCTACCCCCTCGGTACTACGGGCCTAGGTTCTCACACAGAACCTCTTCCCGGTGCGGGCGTCGGTTAGTCCGTCGCGGGGCTGCATCACACCTCGAGCTTCCTCCGCACCCTGCTGATCACCTCATCTGTGAACTCGGTTGTGTGGGCAGCCCCGCCGAGGTCGGCCGTGCGCATGCCGGCCTGGATGGCCTCGAACGTCGCCTCATAGATCGCGCGCGACGCCGTGTGTGCGGCCTCATGCGGCACGTAAGCGAGGAGCGCGGCACCCGCGAGAATCATCGCCATGGGATTCGCCAGATTCTTTCCGAAGAGGCGGGGCGCGGTGCCGTGCGGCGCTTCGGCGAGCACCACCGTGGGGGTGAACGCCTCGTCGAGGCTCAGGACCAGCGACTCACCTCCGGCGATGCTCCCGAACATCTGCATAACCAGGTCGCTGAGAGTATCGCCGTCACGGTTGAGCGTGGGAATGACCAGCCCCTCGCCCGTCGATTGCAGGAGGAGTGCAAAGACCGCGTCGATCAACTGTGGATCGTAGGGCACGTCGGGATGGCGCGTCGAGGCGGCATCCATCTCCTCTTTCAGCAGCCCCTCATAGACGGGACTGACAGTGTACTTGGGCCCGCCGAAGACCTTCGCGCCGCTCTGGCGCGCGTGCCGGAAGGCGAACTCCGCCACCGCCCCGCAGTGGCGCCTGCTGATGCTCGTGGTCCTGTAGGCGATCTCGTCACGTCCCGCGCCCTCGCGCCACTCCCGGGCGTTGTAGGCGTCGCCGACCGCCATGCGAACGACGGCGATCGGCGCGATCACGCCCGCAACCGGGCGCACGCCCGGAATCCTCCGCCCGGTTCGGAGGATGACCGTCGCACCGATCCACTCGCGCAGCAGGGCATTGGGACTGCCCACGTCGTCGGACCCTTCCGGCGTGATCGTGGCCGCCTTGAGCCCGAACCGTCGGGTCCGCAGCGCGTCGGCCGCCTGCCGGACGACGTGATTCCGCGTCCGCCGGCGGGATTCGAGGCTGAGATCGTACCGCTCGAACTCGACCGGGATGCCGATCAGGCCGGGCTCGAGGACGCGGATGGCTTCCTCGAGCAGTTCCTGTCCCGTCTGGTCCCCTTCAAGCAGGACGATCTGCATCGATGCGGGTGTTCGGTCAGAGACCATCGGGGATCACCGTCGGGCAGAGTTCTTCGCGCCCCCGGATCGTTCTTCCCGCACGGTCGGCTTCGTCGCCGGCCCGCCGCTGGGCAGGGTTGCCCCGCCGAGCCCCCGAATGGCAAAGCAATGGAAAAAGGCAGGAAGACTTGAGAGGGATGGGGAGGCGTCTGGCATGCGGATCGTTCGTCTCCTGGTTGTCGTCTGGCTGGTCGTCTGTCTCGCGGGTACGGCGGTCCCGCCAGCGGGCGCGCAGCAGGCGTCCGGCACCATCGTACTCTACACCTCGATTCCCCAGGAACTGGCGACAGAGTTCAGCCGGGCCTTTGCGCGGAAACATCCACAGATCAAGCTCGAGATCCTGCGCTCCGGCAGTACCGAGATCGAGAAGCGGATCTTCGCCGAGATGGAGACCGGAGGCATCCGGGCCGACCTGCTGTGGCTCGCGGACGCGCCGGTCTTCATCACGCTGCGCGACCGCGGCCAGCTCCTGCCCTACAGCTCCCCTGAGGCACGGTCGGTCCCTGCCGACTTCCGAGATCCGGGCAACCACTTCATCGCCGGCCGCCTGATCAACATGATCATCGCGGTCAACACGACGCTCATGCCGGTGCGCGCCGCGCCGAAGTCCTGGACCGATCTGCCCAGGTTCGGGAAAACAGCCGCCATGCCAAACCCGCTTTTCTCGGGTTCGGTGTTCGTGACCATCGCGACGTTCGTCCAGAAGTATGGGTGGGCCTGGTTCGACCGAGCGCGGAAGGAAAACATGCAGGTGCTGCGCGGGAACACCGAGGTCGCGCGCGCGCTGGCCGCCCGCGAATTCGGCGTGGGCATGACGCTGGACTTCATCGCCTACGGCGTCATCCAGGACGGCGCGCCGCTGGCGATTATCTGGCCTGAGGAGGGCGCGGTCTCGGTCCCCAGTCCTGTCGCCATCGTGAAAGCCAGCAAGAATCCCGACGCCGCCAAACGCTTCGTCGACTACGTCATCAGCGTCGAGGGACAGAAGTTCCTGGCGTCGCAAGGCGTTGTGCCCGTGCGCGCGGACGTCGACCCGCCGAAGGGCCAGCCGCGCGCCTCGGAGATCAAGTCGCTGCCCATCCCGTTCGAGTGGGCGGCGAAGAACGCCGCGGAGATCCGCTCCCGGTTCGAGCAGATCATGATGCGCTGATCGCGGCTGGCGGCCATGGGAGACGCGTCGACCCTCGCCGCGGCGCCTGCCGGCAGGCCTACCCGGGGTCTGGATCCCCGGGTGCCTCTGCTGGTCGCCGTCGGTCTGATCATGGCGGTCCTGATCCTCTGGCCGGTCGCGCAAGTCGTCCACCGCAGTCTGGTCTCCGACGGCGCCCTGGGGTTTGACAACTATCGCCGCATCCTCGGACAGCCGGCGAATCTCCGGGCGTTGATCAACACGATCTGGGTCGGTGTGGCCTCAACGATTGGGGCAATGGCGCTGGGGACAGTGCTGGCCTTCCTGTTGGTGCGCACCGATCTGCCGGGGAAGAGCTGGCTGCGGACCCTGCTCGTCGTGCCCTACGCTATCCCGCCCTTCTTCGGCGCCATCGCGTGGGCGCAGCTCCTGGGGCCCCAGGGCTATCTCATGCGGCCACTGCTGCGCCTGTTGGGATGGGAGCAGGCGCCGTTCTCCATCTACAGCGCGGGCGGCATCGTCTTCGTCACGGCGATTCACTATTTCCCTTTCGTCTTCCTGACGGTTTCGAGCGCGCTGGAACACATGGACGCGAGCCTGGAGGAGGCGGCGCGCACCAGCGGCGCGGGCAGCCTGCGGGTCATGCGCGACGTCACGGTTCCCTTGGTGAGTCCGGCCATCCTGGCCGGCGGCATCCTGGCGTTTGTCGGCTCGATCGCGAACTTTGGCATTCCCGCCCTGCTCGGGATCAGGGCCCGCTTCTATGTGCTCACCACCAGCATCTACGCCTCGTTGAACATTCCAGATTTTCCACTGGCCACGGCCATGTCGATGCTGCTCGTCGCGGTGGCCGGCGGCGCGTTGGCGCTGCAGTGGCGGCTGCAGCGGGGCGAAGGACGGTACACCGTGATCGCCGGCAAGTCGATTCAGCCGCGCGCCATTGTCCTGGGATCGCTTCGCCCCGCCGCGCTGGCGCTCGTCCTGATCATCGCCGTGGTCATCGCCATCCTGCCGATCATCTCGCTCGCCGTGACGTCCTTCCTCAGGTTCTACGGCGCGCCGCTGGCGGCCGCGAGTCTCACGGTCCGGCACTATGCCTACGTCATCGCGCAGGAGAACATCCGCCGGGCGCTGTGGAACAGCACCGTGCTCGGACTCGCCGCGGCGACACTCACGATAGTGCTGGGCACGTTCATCTCATATACGCGCCTCAAAGCGAAGATGCGCGGCGCGGCGGCGCTGGACGGGCTCGGGATGCTGCCCTATGCGATCCCCCACACTGTCATCGGCATCGCCATGATCCTGGCCTGGTCGCGGCCGCCCCTGACGTTCTACGGCACCCTGTGGATCCTGTTGTTTGCCTACCTGGTCGCTTACATGCCCTATTCGCTGCGCACGACGTCTGCGACGCTGCAGCAGGTCCACGGATCGCTCGAAGAGGCGGCGCGCACCTCCGGCGCCGGGCCGCTGCGCGCGCTGCGGGACATCATCGTACCGCTGGTGCGCCCGGGCATGATCGCGGGCTGGATCCTGGTCTTCATGCCGGCGTTCCGCGAGCTCACGATGTCGATCCTGCTCTTTGGGCTGCGCACTGAAACGATTGGAGTCGTCATCTTCAATTTCCAGGATTCCGGCAACACGCAAATCGCGGCGGCGCTCTCGGTGCTGGTGCTCCTTCTGATCGTAGGCAGCAACCTCATCGTGCGACGGCTCACGCGAGGACAGGTGGGGTTCTAAGGTGGACAGTGTTGTCGTCACCGACCTCTGGAAGCAGTTCAACGGTACGACGGCGGTCCAGGCGGTCTCGTTCTCGGTGGGCCCTGAGGAGTTCTTCACCCTGCTGGGGCCCAGCGGGTGCGGCAAGACCACGACGCTGCGGTGCGTCGCGGGGCTCGAGTCGCCCACGCGCGGCGAGATCGCGATCGGGGGCCGCGTGGTCAGCGCGCCGGTCTCAGGCATCGCCGTCCCGCCCGAGGACCGGCGGCTCGGCATGGTGTTTCAGAACTACGCCATCTGGCCGCACATGACGGTGTTCGAGAACGTGGGCTACCCGTTGCGCGTCGCGCGCGAGGCCCGCCGGGCGATCACGGCACGCGTCGAGGAGATTCTCGACCTGGTCGAGCTGCGCGGCCTTGGCCTGCGCTTTCCCCACCAGCTGTCAGGCGGGCAGCAGCAGCGTGTCGCCCTCGGCCGCGCCCTGGCGGGGCGACCGGACATCTTGCTGCTGGATGAACCGCTGTCGAACCTCGACGCGAAGCTGCGCGAGCAGATGCGCTTCGAGTTGAAGGAACTGCAGCGGCGTACGCGCGTGCCCGTGCTCTACGTGACGCACGACCAGGCCGAGGCGATGGCGCTGTCCGACCGGATCGCGGTCATGAGCCAGGGCCAGATCGCGCAGATCGGCCGGCCGGCGGACATCTACCGCGCGCCTGCGTCGCGATTCGTGGCCGACTTCATCGGGCAGATGAACTTCCTGCCTGCCACGGTCGTGAGCCGCAAGGAGGGCGTCGCGCGCGTGGCGGTCGGCGGCTACGAGTGCCGGGCCGAGAATCCCGCCAACCTGTCGGGGCAGGTCACCATGGCGGTCCGGCCGGAGGACGTCGAATTGGGAGCCGCCTCGGGGCTGCCGGCCCGCATCGAAGTGCGGAACTTCCTGGGGAACCTCGTGGAGTTCAAGGTGCGTCTGGCGCAGGGCGCTGCGGTGCGCGTGCAGGCGTCGCCGTCGGTGTCGTACGACGAAGGGGCGTCGGTGACGCTGGGCCTGCGGCGCGGCATCCTGTTCGCCGGCGCCGACGATGGCGCGCCGATCGCGTCGACCGGGGCGCGCGCGACCGAGTTCCCGTGAAGGTCGCCGCCTCAACCGCGACAGCCCGCGAACTTCCTTTACTCGAGACCGTCAGGCTCGTGGCCGATCTCGAGTACGATGGCCTGGAGGTGTGGGCCGAGCACCTCTGGGATCAGGAGGTCGATCCAGCCCGCCTGCGCGCCGAGGCCGCGGCGCGGGGGCTGATGCTGTCGATGCACGGGCCGACGCGCGATCTCAACGTGACGTCCACCAATACCGGCATCCGCGCCGAATCCTGGCGACAGTACCTGGCCGCCCTCGACGACGCGGCGGCGATGGGCGCGGCGGTTGTGGTCTTCCATCCCGGCGCCGTGTCGTCCGCCGGTGACGATCCCGAAGCCTTCTGGGCGCCGCTGGCGGCGTTCTTTGGTCACGTGGCCGAACGCGCGGACGCGTTGGGCCTGCGCGTGGGCATCGAGAACATGGAGCGCCGCCGCCATGAGTTTGTCACGCATCCTGACCTGGTGGTACGGCTGCTGACGCGCATCAGCCATCCTGCCATCGCGATGACCGTGGACGTGGCCCACATGCTCTATAACGGCGATGCCTTGAGCCTGGACGGGCTCGAGCCGTTCATCACTCACGTACACATCTCGGGCTCGACACGGGACACCGTCCACGTGCCGCTTGCGGACGGCATCTACGATTTGCGGCCGGCGCTCGCCGGGCTCGCCCGGTTCTTTCAAGGCATCGTGGCCATCGAGGGGTACGTGCGCGGGCGCGAGCGGGAGACGCTCGCTGAGAATCACCACGTTGTCACAACCTGGCTGCCATCCGAGAACGCCGGCGCCTGATCCTACAATGACGCGAATCCGTCGACGATCCGCGCGATGTGACGTGCGGCTTTGAGGAAGTCGCTCAGCCGCACGTGTTCGTCCGGCGCGTGGGTCCGGTTGTCGGCGTAGCCCACGCCCGCCGTCACGACCGGAATCCCGAGCGGCCCGGCGAAGGCGTACACAGGACTGCTGCCTCCGCCCATGGGATGCAGCACGCTGGGCAGTCCGTAGACCTCTTCGCCGGTGCTCGCGGTGAGCCGGACCAGCGGGTCATCGGCGGGGACCTTAGACGGCCACATCCCGCCGATCCAGGTCAGCCGCACATCGGCAAAGCCGTGCTCATCGAGGTGATGGCGCAGCTTCGCGAAGATTGTCTCTGGATCTTGATCGGGCACCAGCCGGAGGTCGAGTTTCGCGGTGGCGCGCGCCGGGATCACGGTCTTCGACCCGGTTCCCTGGTATCCGGTGGTAATGCCCTGAATATTGCATGTCGGCTCGAACACAGCACGGCTGAGCGCCTTTCCGGTCAGCCCGCGCACGAAAGACTTGACCCTGAAGGTCGCGCGCAGGTGCTCCTCGTAGTCGGGCAACCGCTCGAACAGTTCGAGGTCGAGCGAGGACGGCGGGAGCGCGGCGTCGTAGAATCCCGGGATCGTGATGCGCTCGTCTGGCCCCTTCAGA
>JBQTJG010000388.1:0-4883 GCA_052387355.1 Armatimonadota bacterium
GGAACACCCGCGCGTATCGACCGCGCTCTCGAGCGCCCGGACCACCGTGGTGCCCACCGCGATGACCCGTCCACCGGCGGCTTTGGCTGCGCGGACCGCTTCTGCGGTCTCAGACGGCACCTGGAAGAACTCTTCGTACGGTGGCTCGTGACTCTCGAGGCTGGCCACGCCGGCGTGCAGTGTGATGCTGGCGAATTGCGCGCCTTCCGAGAGCAGGCGGAGGAGCAGATCGCAGCTGAACGGCCTCCCGGCGGAAGGCATCTCCGCCGATCCCGGCTCCATGGCGTAGACAGTCTGATACATCTCGATCGGCCACGCGCCGCGCACATACGAGTAAGTGATCGGATGGCCCCACTGGTTCAGGTAGTCAAGAACGGGCACGGGCAGGTCCAGGCGCGCGATCCACAGGCGTGTCGAGTCTCGATACGGAGTGAGGAGTCTGACCGCGCCACCGCCGGGTAGCGACAGGGTCTCGCCATCCTGTCCCCCACCATCTCTCGGCTCCGCCAACCACAGTCCGCCGGGCAGCTGCGTCGAGAGGTGGAATGGGATCGTGCGTCCATTGGGTCTTTGGGCCGGCAGCGCCGCGGGCAGCGTCGCCGAGTCGTTCACGACGAGCAGATCGTTTGGATGCAGGAAGCGTGGAAGGTCCACGAACCGCGCGTGTACGATGCGGTCGTCCTCCCGGAAGCTGACCATCAATCGCACGCCGTCGCGGGGCAATCCGCGCGCCTCAGGCGGCTCGTGCGCCTCCAACTCAGGTGGGAGCTCAAAGTCGAGCCAAGGCGCAATGGCTATCGTGGATGTCAACGTTGCGGATCTCAATCGCGGCTCCTCAATGCGCCGCGGCCGCGAGGGCCTGTGCCTCGAACCGGCCAACGGCGGCGGTCTCCTCCTCGACAAGCCGAAGGAACGCCGGAGCGGCGACTTCAGGACCGGGCAGGTGGGACAGGTCGACCCCGGGCTCGGCGTCACGGTGCATCTGTGTGTTCATCTCGCCGGGATCGACGACGTAGACCCGGATCCCCGTGCCGGCGAGTTCTGCGGCCAGCACGCGTGACGCATGCTCGAGGGCCGCCTTGCTCGCGCCGTACCCACCCCATCCCGGGTACGCCTGCACGCCGGCGTCAGAGGTGACGTTGATGATGACGCCCGCTCCTCGTGCCCTCATCTGGGGCAGAACAAGCCCGATCAGGTGAAGCGGCGCGCGGACATTGGTGCGCAAGACCTCATCCAGGGCGTCAGGAGGAATTGCCTCAAGCCGCGGCATCGGGCTCGGCCCGATCGTCGAAGCGTTGTTGATGAGCACATCGATGTGTCCGAATCGCGCGAGGCCGGCCGAGACCAGCCGCTCGGCGTGCCGTCGATCGCTCACGTCGCCCGGCATCGCCAAGAATGCAGTGTGTCGATCGAGCGACCGTGCCACGTCCTCGAGTCCATCGACACCGCGCGCGGTCAATACAAGATCCACCCCACGGTCTGCGAAGCGCAGGGCGATCTCGCGTCCTAACCCGCGCGACGCGCCCGTGATCAGGACGACCCGGCCTTGGAGATTCATCACATGACCTCCCTGGTGTCTGCTGGCCGGCACGGCATGCTTCCTCGGCCGCTACATGTATCGTGCGACACCGTGCGCATCCGAGCACCGGACTCCAGTCCGGTCAATGGCCTGGCCGATCGGGAAGATCCCACCCTGACCGCCCGGTCAGGTTCACGGCGATGCCCAGGAGGCCCGGGCCCACTGTTGAAGTCTGGAGGCAGGGAGGCGCTGTGTGACAACGATCTCTCGCGTCGCAGGAACCGTCAGTCAGACCGAAGGCGAAGATCGACCCCGGCTCGACCGACGCGGGCATCTCATCACGGTGTTGCTGAGCGCCTGGTTGATCGTCGGCCTCTTCCTCGACGCCTGGGCGCACGGGCAGAACCTGACCGAGACGTTCTTCACCCCCTGGCACGCTCTGCTGTACTCAGGGTACCTGGCCGTCGCCATCTGGATGGGCAGACCCGTAGCCCGATCGGTGCTGGCCGGCCAGCCTCCGTTCGCAGCGGTCCCGGCGGGCTATGCGCCCGGCGTGGTTGGTGTGCTGATGTTTGCGGTCGGCGGCGTGTTTGACGGGCTGTGGCATACGTTGTACGGCATCGAGAACGGGATCGAAGCGCTCCTGAGCCCGCCCCACTTCTTCCTGATCCTCGGCCTGGTGCTCATCGTGAGCAGCCCGTTTCGCGCGGCATGGGCCGTGACGAACCCCGAGAGCGACGCCCCCTCGCTGGGCGCGTTTCTCCCGACGCTCCTATCGCTCGCCCTGGCGCTGAGCGTGATCATGCTGATCTTCTACCCGCTGTGGGGTTTCGGAAGCTCACACTACATGAACCAGGGTACCCTCGAATGGATCACGCGTGAGTTCGTCCCGACCGCCAAAGGCCTTCCGCTCGTCTACGAGGCGACCCAGCAACGAGGCATCAGCAACATTCTGATCACCAACGTGTTATTGCTGGCGCCTGTGCTCGTGATGCTCCGGCGGTGGCGGCCGCCGTTTGGGAGCGTCACGATCCTGTTTACGTTATCGACAGTCTTGATGGCCACCATGACCGGGTTTGTCTTTCTTTCTCTGCTGCTGGTGCCCCTGATCGCTGGAGTGTTTGCGGACTGGCTCATCCGGACGCTCGCGCCGTCTCCAGCGAGGATCAGGGAGTTCCGGTTGTTTGCGGCCGTTGTTCCGGTTGTGGTGTGGAGCCTGTACTTCCTCTCCGTCCACTTCGAGTGGGGCGTGATCTGGCCGCCGGCGCTGTGGGCCGGGGTGATCCTCTGGGCCGGACTCAGCGGGCTGGGACTCAGCCTGGTGGCGATCCCGAGCGGCCCTCAGGGTCGCGGCGCCTGAGGGCGTCCCCGCGAGAGCCTGACTACAGGAGGCCCCGACGGACGGCCCGGGCGACCGCCTCGGCACGGTTTCCGACCCCGAGCTTATTGAAGATGGACGCGACATGGAATTTCACAGTGCGCTCGGTGATGGCCAGGGAGCGAGCGATTTGCTTCGTCGACTGGCCATCGGCGACGAGCCTCAGAACCTCGTGCTCCCGTGCTGTCAGGAAGCGCCCGCGCCGGGGCGCGCTCACCTCGGCCATGACCTTCGTGGCGATTCTCGACGTCAGGTGCGAGCCTCCGCCGTGGACCGCACGCACGGCGCGCGCAATCTCATCGGCGGCCACACCCTTCAAGAGATAGCCTCGCGCCCCAGCCCGGATTGCGCCGAGCACACGCTCATCGGTGTCGTAGGCCGTGAAGATGATGATCCCCGCGTGCGGAACGGCGGCCGCCAGCCGTGGAATCGCTTCGTTACCACCTGTCCCCGGTAACTCGAGATCCAGGAGGATGACGTCAGGATGGTCGCGCGTGGCAAAGGTGACGGCCTCCTCGACTGTCCCTGTGGCGCCGACGACCTGAAAGTCGGCCTGATCCTCCAGCACGGCACTGAGCCCCTCGCGGACGATCGGGTGATCATCGACCACGAGCACCCGGATCACGAGGGGCCCTCCGTGACTGGCACCGAAGCGACAACCGTCGTCCCCAGGCCAGGGCCACTCTCGAGGCGAAGCCTGCCACCGAGCAGCCGGGCGCGCTCCTCCATCCCGAGGATGCCGTGACGTCCTGCAGGAGCGGTATTTGCGTCGAAGCCCCGCCCATCGTCCCTGATAGTCAAACGCACCCTGCGCGTCCTGTGGACGGCTGTCCCCCGGGTTTGAGTCCCGCGGACTCCGGACCCGCGGCCTGGCTGCAGCGTGATGTGGACCGCCCTGGCCCCGGCATGCCTGCGAACATTAGCCAGCGCTTCCTGCGCAATGCGATACAATTCGCTCTCTACATGGAGCGGCAGGGTCCGATCGACGGTCGCACGCATGTGCACGCGCACGCCGGTCTCGGACGTGAAGGTTCTCCCCAGGGCCCCCAGCGCCTCGGCCAACGGTCTCCCTTCAAGTGGCGCGGCGCGCAGGTTGAGGACCGACCTGCGGGCGTCTTCCAGGTTTTGGCGCGCGACGCTCAGCGCCCGCTCGATCCGCTGCCGCGCGCGCTCAGGGCTGCGCTCGAGTTGTGTGATCGCGCCTTCGAGGTGCAACGCGATCGCGGTGAGCCCTTGGGCCAGCGTGTCGTGGATGTCGCGCGCGATGCGCGTCCGCTCCTCGGCGCGCGCGAGACGTGTCCGCTCTTCGGCCAGCCGCGCGCGCTCGATGGCGATGCCCACTTGATAGGCGATGGTGGAGAGCAAACGGAGCTCATCTGTGGTCAGCTTCCGCCAGGCCGGGCCGGTCACATTCAGTATCCCGAGCGGCCTATCCTGGAACGACAGCGGAATGCTGGCGTGATAGGCCAGCCCGTGCGTCTTTTCGACCGCTCCAGCCTTTACCGCCGGCCGCAGCCGGCTGCATTCCAGGACATCGATGTTCTTCGGCGTCAGCTCGCCGCTCTGGAACTCCTCGATGCACCAGCACGGCCGGCCGGTCATGCGCACCGGCTCCTGCAGATACGGCGGCAGGTTCAGCGAGGCGGCGTTGTAAAACTGCCCGGTGTCGTGGTCGACCAGCCAGATCCATCCGGTGTGCAGCCCGAGGAGGTCGGTAACCGCGACGAGCGTGCGCTCGAGCGCCTGCTGCGCGTCGGGGGCGCTGTTCAGCGCCTCGGCAATCGTATTGAGAATAGCGAGCTCACGGCGGCTCCGATCATCGGCCACGCACTTAGGATAGCGCCCCGGATCTGGGGCCGCCACATTGAGATGACCGGATGGGTCCGGGTGCGGCTACGGAACGTGCGCGACCGCGGGCGTCTCCGCGACGCCGCTTCCCTGGCCGCCGGTCTGGACCTCGAAGCCGATCGCGGCGGCGCGCTCGAC
>JBQTJG010000389.1:0-4321 GCA_052387355.1 Armatimonadota bacterium
GACTACCTGCGGTGGCGGCTCGTCACGGGGACGCCCGAAGAGGTCACCGAGCGCGTCGCTCAGTTCGTAGACGCCGGGTGCACGCTGCCGATCGTGCGCTTTGCCAGTTGGGACCCGATGGGCCAGATGCGGCGCGCTATGGATCGTGTGTTCCCGGCGCTGCGCGACCATGCTGCGCGGATCGCAGCGCGAGCCACGTAGCGGTCGCCTGTCTGGAGCCGCGCCCGAACGCGAGAGACGACCACGTTCCGAGGAGGATGCATTTGATGCCCCGCATCTCTTTTGACCTGGAATCGCGCCGCCCGTACCTGGTGCAGACCTTTAGCGACGCCGAATACGAGCGTCGCATCCGCGCGACGTGCGAGGGCATGGCGCGGGCGGGATATGACGCGCTGATCATCTACGCGGGCGGGAGAGGGGAGGCGGCCGCGGCCATCACGTATCTGACCAACTACGTGCCGGTGTACGGCAACGTGTTTGCGGTGCTGCATGCCGACGGCCGTATCACGGTAACGACCGACGGAATCCTGCATGCCGAGCCCATGCACTCGATGATCTGGACGTGCCAGGTGGCGGACGTGCGTGTGGCGCTCGGTCCGATCTATGGCGGCGCGATCGATGAAGTCGCGGTCCTGGCCGCCGACGCGGCGCGCGGGGCAAACCGTGTGGGGCTTGCCGGCGGATCGCTCTTGCCCTACCAGATGCACGCGACGCTGGCGGCGCGCCTGCCGGGCCTGAAGCCGGCCGACCAGGTGCTCAACGGCGTCCGCATGATCAAGAGCGATGAGGAAATCGCCAAGATGCGAGAGGCCGGCCGCATCGCCGACGAGGCGTACGCCGCGCTGTTCGCTGCCGTTGCGCCTGGCGTCGAAGAGACGACGGTGGCCGCGGCCGCCGTGTACCGGATGCACGTCCTGGGCGGCCGGGAGGGATTCACCACGTCCGTGGTCTCCGGCGTACAGGCCGGGCTGAAGCACGGTCATCCGCGACGGTATGGGCTGGTCGAGGGTGAGATGGTCTTCACGGATCTCGGTGTCAACTTTGAAGGCTACATGTCCGACGTGAGCCGGTGCACCGTGGTCGGGCCGGCGCGCGGCGCCGCGCGCGACCTGCTGCAGATCGGGCTCGACCTCTATCACGCGGGGCTGCAGGTGATGGGACCGGGCCAGACGATCGACGACGTGTCCAATGCGCTGCTCGCGGTCGCGCGCGGGACGAAGTACGAGTCCACCTACTGTCCTGGTGGCTTTGGCCACGGCATCGGCATGGCGGTCCTGGAGACGCCGGGGCTCTACGCGGGTGACAAGACGGAGTTACGGCCCCGGATGACGGTGGCCTACGAGCCGATGGTGGTGATCGAGGGCCTGGGGACCGGCGTCGTAGAGGATACCCTGCTCATCACCGAGACCGGCTACGAGCGGCTCAGCAACTATCCGGTGGTGACGTGGTTGTGACCGTGTAGGAAGCAGCGGAGGACCCGGTCAGGCCCTCCGCTGCCTGGATTGCCTTGCGATGGGCTCGGCTACGGCGCCCGCTTGAAATCGACTCCGAAGATGTGATTGTCAATCCGCGGTGTGTACCTGAGACGGCTGTTGACGCCCCACAACTGCTGGGTCTGGGCCAACCCGATGACGTAGCGCTCGTCGGCAATGACCTGATTCGCACGGTGAAAGCAGCGAATCCGGCGGGCGTTGTCGCGCACGTCCTGAAACGCGCAGTCAATCAGCCGGTCGAGCTCAATCTTGCCGCCGCCGTAGCCGCTAGGGCTCCAGGACTGGCTGGTATGGAAGCTGAACAGGCCGAAAAACGGTTTGGTGTTGCCGCCCAGGTTCAGTAGGATCAGCTCCTGGGTCCGGCGTGGGAAGTAGATCTGAGTGTTGAAGGTGTTCTCATCCAGCAGGCGGAGATCGATGTTGAACCCGACCTGGCGGAGCATCTGCGCGACCGCCCGGGCCATGTCGCCGCTGGGGAACAGGTCGCTGGCGTGGAACACCAGCCGCTGCGACTGGGTGTAGCCGGCCTCCGCCATCAATTCGCGGGCCCGCTGGGTATTGTACAGATTCGCCCTGCGGCCCCACAGGTCGGGATTGGCCTCGGGGATGGGCGCGAACAGGCGAGACCGGAACGCGTCGCCGCCCGGCTGGATCAGGTCCCGCAGCTTGTATTTGTCCACGGCCAGCTCGATGGCCTCACGGATGCGTGGGTCCTCGGTGATAAACTTGCGGTCGAGCTCCTGGTTGCCCTTGTACCTCTCGTTCACCCGGATCCGCGGGAAGAGCATCCATCCACGGTCATTCACCGCCCATAGGGCACGGAGGTTTGATCGAGCCTTGATGCGCGCCTCTTCCTGTTGCACCAGTCCGAACGTCACGTCGACCCCACTGGTCAGCAGCTCGGCGACGCGCGTCGAGGGTTCTGGAATGATCCGGAACACGAGTTCATCGACATCCGGCTTGCCGCCCCAGTAGTCGCGATTGGCTTCCAGGACGACCCGCTCGCCCTTGACCCACTCCCTCAGCCGGTATGGGCCTGTCCCCATCGGTGATCGGTGTAACACGTCACGGTTCGTTCGTTGGAAGTACGCCCGGCTGACAACGCCGCAGCCCGTCTGCGACATCAGATCTAGCACGAGCGTGTTGGGAGTCGACGTGACCACGTCGATGGTGAAGGGGTCGCGCGCCACGATCTCGGAGAAGAACTGGTACTGCGGCTGCACGATGTATCGCTCGCGCGGTCCGGCCTGGATGCGCTCATAATGGAATTTGACATCCTCAGCGGTGAACGGGGTCCCATCCTGGAACCGCACGTTCCGACGGAGATGGAACCGCATCGTCAGGTCGCCGACCCGCTCCCACCGCGTGGCCAGTCCCGGGACGAAATCGGAATGATCCGCGTTCCGGAAGAGCAGGCAGTCGTACGCGTTCAGCTCGATCCATTCCGCGGGAGTTTGCCACCCGACCGGAGGATCCCAGTCTTCGGCGTCGATCGCCTGCGCCACCACCACCCTGAAGGGCTGCTGCGCGACCGCGCCCGGACCCTGGAGCATCAGCAATCCCGCGACAAGCACAATCGCGGCAAGCCAAGACGGAAGGTTACGGGTGTGTCCGCTCATCGCCGTTCACTCCTCTCCGCCTCGTGTCGTGTCGCCTGCATCCGCACGCCGAAACCTGGCCGGAGCGCAGCCGACATCACTCGGTTCCTCCAGGGCGGCATGGACTCCTCCCTGCATGACAGGCGAGAGGACAACGCGTTCTAGGCCTCGAACGTGGCCGAGAGCCGTGAATAGCGGCAAAGGACCTCTAGCGAGACGACCTGTCTCTCCCATCCCTTCTGCGTCATCCAGCCCGTTCCGGAGACCCCGGCAAACAACAATACGATGTTCTAACGGGAGTTCGGGGAGGCAGCCTGGGAAACGTCTGCTCGGTCGGGTCAGAAGCGCCCCCGAAGCCGAGGGTCGACGTAGTCGCGCAGCCAGTCTCCGAAGAACACGACGCCGAGCACGGTGTACACAATGGCCAGGCCGGGGAACAGTGCCAGCCACCACGCCGTCACCACGAACTCCCGGCCCGCGGCGAGCATGCGCCCCCAACTGACCACGTCGGCCGAGAGGCCCAGGTAGCTGAGTGCCGACTCCGCGATGATGATGGACCCCAGGCTGAGCGCGGCCAGGGCCATGGCTGAGGAGATCACGTTCGGGAGGATGTGCCGGAACATGATCCGCCCTTCACTCAGGCCGATCACCCGTGCAGCCTCAGCAAACTCCTTCCGCTTGACTGATAGTACTTCGCCGCGGACTATTCTGGCGTACCCGCCCCACCACGTGAACGCGAAGACGATGATGATCGTCGTGAGCTTCGGTCCGATCACCGCGATCAGCGCCAGGAGCACCACGAGCGAGGGCAGCGACTGCATGATGTCGACCCATCGCATGCAGACCGCGTCGACAGTGCCGCCGAGATAGCCGGCCAGCACGCCCACGGTGATCCCGATGGCAAAGGAGCCTGCGACCGACAGCATCGAGATCAACATCGAGATCCGCGCGCCGTAGATGACCTGGCTGAGGATATCCTGGCCCAACTGATCCGTCCCGAGCAGGTGCGCCGGCTGGCCACCCGCAAACGACGGGGGCAAGAACCGGCGATCGAGCACGATCTCGCGAGGGTCGAACGGTGCGATCACAGGGGCCAGGACTGCGACGAGAAGGATCGACGCGAACATACAAAAGCCGACCGTTCCAACCTTACTACGGATGAGACGGTTGAAGAACAGACGCACGTGCGTCAATTGTACGTGATCCGCGGATCGATGATGGTGTAGAGGA
>JBQTJG010000390.1:0-13421 GCA_052387355.1 Armatimonadota bacterium
CCGGTCCCTATCGCTTCGTCGAGAAGCGGCCGCAGGAGCGCGTCGTGCTGGAACGCTTCGACCGGCACTGGGACCGTACCGCCGGCAACGTGGACCGCATCATCTATAGGCCCATCGCCGACGAGCAGGCGCTCCTGGCCAACCTGAAGGCCGGCGAGCTCGACATCAACAACATCGTACCGCCAACCGAAGTGGCCGCCCTGCGCACGGACGCATCCCTCCGGCTGCTCGAGCGGACGAGTCTCGGCTACCAGGGGATGTGGATCAACGTCACCGCGCCGCCGTTCAACAACCGAGCGCTCCGTCAGGCCTTCAACGCGACCATTGACCGCCGGGCGCTTGTGCGGGTTGTGTTCGGGGACACCGCGACGCCGGGCAACGGTCCCTTCCCGCCAGGCCTGGTGGGATCGGATGCGGGGCCGAACGGCCGGGTGCCGGAGCGCAACCTGGACCTGGCCCGGGCCAAACTGCGCGAGGGCGGGCAGCCCACCGGGTTCGCGTTCACGTTGAGAATCCTGCCGGGCCGGGTTGAGCAGCAGGTCGCGCAGGTCCTGCAGTCGATGGCCGCGGACGCCGGCATCCGCGTCAACATCGAGATTGTCGAGTTCGGCGCCATCCTGAGCCAGTTGGCCGCCCGCCGGTACGACGCGGTGCGGATAGGCTGGAGCGGACGCCCGGACCCTGACGGCAACATCTATGGGTTCAACGTCACAGGTGGAGGGACCAACTTCAGCGGCTATTCGAACCCCCAGGTCGACACGATGCTGGACGCGGCCCGAATCCTCACCGTCCCCGAGCACCGCAGGCGCGCCTACGCCGACGTCCTCGGGGTGCTGAACGAGGATCTGCCGTTCATCTTTCTCTGGTGGCCCAAAGAGTTCAAGCTCATGAGCCGGAAGGTGCAGGGCTTCGTCCACATCTCGGATGGAATGATGCGGTTCCGCCACGTCTGGCTGAACCCATAGGATGTGTGCGGGAGGGGCGGCCCAAGCCGCCCCTTTCGCGTGCACGCAGCGTCACGATGGGACGGAACGACCTCGCACGGAGGTGATCCGGATGGCGCGGACGCTCCTTACTGTGTTGCTGGTCGTGGCGCTGGCCGGAGGGTTAGCCGCGGCGCAGAGCCCACGGCGCGGCGGTGTACTGCGGGCCGGTCTCAACGCCGATCCTCCGAACCTCGATCCACATCAGTCGACGGCAGCCGTGGACCGCCAGGTCTTCCAGAGCCTGTTCGACAAGCTCGTAGATATCGATGAGCGCTTCACCATCGTGCCGATGCTGGCGACATCGTGGACGATCAGCAACAACGGCCGCACCTACACATTCAAGCTCAGGCCCAACGTCGTGTTCCACGACGGTACGCCCTTCAACGCCGAGGCGGTCGCGTACAACTTCCAGCGCATGCTCGATCCAACCTTCGCGTCACCACGCCGGTTCGAGATCATCCTCGTGCAGCGGGTGACGGTCGTCGATCCGCTTACGATCCAGGTCGACCTGGAAGGCGCGTTCAGCCCGTTTCTGGCGATCCTCAGCGACCGGGCCGGCATGATGGTCTCACCGACCGCGGCCCGGCGGCTCGGCCGGGAGTTCGCGAGGGAACCGGTCGGGACCGGGCCGTACAAGTTCGTTGAGAAGCGCCCCCAGGACCGCGTCGTGCTGGAGCGGTTCGACCGGCACTGGGAGCGAAGCGCGGGGTTCGTCGACCGCATCGTGTTCCGGCCGTTCATCGACGAGCAGGCGCGGCTGGCAAATCTAAGAGCCGGGGAGCTCGACATCATCGACCAGGTGGCGCCCACGGACGTGCCGCAACTGCGCACCGATACCCGCGTGCGGCTGGTGGAGCGCGACGGCCTGGGATGGCAGGGTATCTGGTTGATGGTACAGGCGCCGCCGTTCAACAATCGGGCGCTGCGGCAGGCGCTGAACGCGACGATCGACCGCCGCACGCTGGTGCGCGTGGTCTTCGGTGAGACGGCCACGCCAGCCAACGGTCCCTTCCCTACCGGGATGCTGGCGTCAGACGCGGGGCCGAACAACCGAATTCCCGAGCGCAACCTCGATTCGGCGCGCCAGAAACTCCGGGAAGGCGGACAGCCGAATGGGTTCGCGTTCACCATGAAGATCACGCCCGGGCGAGTGGAGCAACAGATCGGCCAGATCGTCCAGTCGATGGCCGGCGAGGCCGGCATCCGCGTGAACCTCGAGATCGTAGAGTTCGGCGCGCTGCTCAGCCAACTCGCCGCGCACCGGTATGAGGCGGCCCGGCTCGGCTGGAGCGGCCGGCCGGATCCTGACGGCAACATCTACAACAACTTCGTCACAGGCGCGGGGCAGAATCGAGCCGCCTACGCCAACCCGCGGTTCGACTCTCTGCTCGACGCCGCGCGGATTCTCACGACCGCCGATCACCGCCGCCGGGCATACGCCGATGCGCTGGCGATCATGAACGAGGATGTGCCCTACCTCTTCCTGTACTGGCCCAAGGAGTACAAGGTGATGAGTCCGAAGGTGGCGGGGTATGTGCACAACGCCGACGGCATGATGCGCCTGCGCCAGGTCTGGTTGAACCCCTAGCGTCGACCGCCTGCGTCGGCCTGTGGCAACATGACACAGTACATCGCCCGGCGCCTTCTGCTGACGATTCCCGTCCTGCTGCTCGTCAGCATCATCGTGTTCGCATTGATCAACCTGATCCCGGGCGATCCGGCGTTGCTCTTCGTGGGCAACGAAGCGGGCAAGGACGTCGTCGAGGCGCTGCGCAAGCAGATGGGCCTGGACCGGCCGCTGGTCGTCCGCTACATGATCTGGCTCAACCGCCTGGTGCACGGTGACCTGGGCAACTCCGTCCGCGACGGCCGGCCGGTGCTGGACGTGCTGCTGCTGAAACTCCCTGTGACGGTGGAACTGGCGGCGGTGGCCCTGGTGGTGGCATGGATGATCGCCATTCCCGCCGGCGTGCTGGCGGCCTGGAAGCGCCGCTCGATGATCGACTACACCGCGACCACCGTGGCGCTTGCCGGGATCTCGATCCCCAACTTCTGGTTGGGCATCATGTTGATCTACTTGTTCGCGGTCAACTTGCGCTGGTTGCCGCCGTCGGGGTACATCGAGCCGTGGATCGATCCGGTCCGAAACATCACGTTGATGATCATGCCGGCGACGGTGCTGGGCACGGCGCTGGCGGCGCTGGTCATGCGGCTGCTGCGGTCCAGCATGCTGGAGGTCATGGGGACGGAGTACATCCGGACCGCCAACGCCAAAGGGCTATCCGAACAGGTCGTGCTGATGCGGCATGCCCTCAAGAATGCAATGATCCCCGTGGCGACGGTGATGGGACTCCAGCTCGGCGGGCTGTTGGGCGGTGCGGTTATCACAGAAACGATCTTCGCCGTGCCCGGGATCGGACGGCTGGCGATCGAATCGATCCTGACACGTGACTATCCAATGGTGCAGGGCGTGGTGCTCTTCAGCGCCATGGCGATCGTCTTCGTCAACTTCGCGGTGGACGTTGTGTACTCAGCCCTGGATCCGCGCATCCGGCTTGTTGAGGACAAAGCCTAGGGTGGCGACGCGTGAGGACTTCCTGCCGCTGGCGCCCCGGGCGCTGGCCCTCCCGACGGTTGGGTTCCGGTACTTCCTCCACCGCTATGCGCGGAACCGCATGGCGCTGATCGGCCTCTGGGTTCTGCTGGTCGTCTTCCTCGCCGCCATCTTTGCGCCGTTCGTGGCGCCCTACGATCCCACGAAGACCAACTTCGAAAATCTACTGAAGCCGTCGTCGCGCGCGCATCTGTTGGGCACCGACGACCTCGGCCGCGACACCTTGAGCCGGATGATCTACGGCGCCCGTACCTCCCTGCTGGCCGGAGTCATCTCAGTTGGAATTGCCCTGGGGGTCGGCCTGCCGCTCGGTGTGGTGTCGGGCTTCTTCCGCGGCCACCTCGACAACCTCCTGATGCGGCTGACCGACGCGCTCCTCTCGTTCCCCTTCCTCGTCCTGGCGCTGGCCATCGCCGCCGTCCTGGGTGCAGGCCTCAGCAAGGCGATGATCGCGATCGGGATCGTCTTCACGCCGGGATTCATCCGGCTCTCGCGGGCGCAGGTGCTGAGCGAGCGCGAGCGCGCCTACGTCGAGGCGGCCCGGGCGCTGGGGGCGGCCGACGGCCGCATCGTCTGGACCCACATCTTGCCGAATAGTCTCTCGCCGGTGCTGGTCCAGACCTCGCTCGCGATGGCGGTCGCGATCACCCTCGAGGCGACCTTGAGCTTCCTGGGGTTGGGTACGCAGCCGCCGACGCCGTCGTGGGGCTCGATGCTGAACATCGCGCAAGCCTACCTGAACACGGCGCCCGGGCTGGCGCTATGGCCCGGGCTGGCGATCTTCGTAACGGTCCTCTCGCTGAACCTGGTCGGCGACGGCCTGCGCGAGGTGCTCGATCCCCGGCTGCGCGGAAGCGCCTGACCGCGCGGCAGGCTATTTCCGCCTAGGGCCATAACCTGTCGCCAGCAACCGCGTCTAGCAGCGCCCGGAGTGGCCACACCTCGATGCCGTTCTCGGTCCGCAGGCGTCGGTCCCCCAGGTAGACGAGCACGCGGCGAGCAACACGGGGAAGATCGGCGATCGCTTGCAGCCCGGAAATCTGCGTGTGTGAGAATCGAGACTGCGCTTTGATCTCGATCGCGAGATACTCCCGCCCTCGTCGCAGTAAGAAATCGACTTCGGTCTGACGTGCCTGAACGGGCGCCCAATACGAGATCTCCTCGAAGAGGTCCGATCGCTGGTTGTGGGCCTGGAGCACCGTAAAGATCCACCCCTCAAGTAAAGCTCCGCGCTCCTCCGCTCCTACAGGACCAAGCTGCCGCTTCACGGCTCGGACCAAGCCGGGATCTACCCAATAGAGCTTGGGATGTTTCCGTTCGCGCACGCGCAACCGCGGCTCAAATCCCGGCAGGAGGGTCGCAAGCAACGTGTCTTGAAGAATGCCCACATATCCCTCAATCGTGGTGCGCGCCGTCGCCGCATCTCGCGCCAGCCCGGCCACGTTGATCACCTGGCCGTGAAAGAGTGCCGCGACCGGCAGAAATCGCAGGAAGCCTGGAAGGTTCCGGACGAGCGCCTCAGCCCGGATCTCCTCTCGCACGTAGAGCTGCACGTAGGCATCCAGCGTCGCACGAGGGTCCTCGGCCTGCCAGACCAGTGGAATGCTTCCGAAGCGCAGGATGCGCTCGAGGTCAAAATCGCGGCGCAACTCCGCCGGGACGAGCGGATACATTATCCGCACTGTCGCGCGCCCTGCAAGCAAGTTGGTGGTTGCGGTCTTGAGACGTCGGGAGCTGGACCCGAGCAGCACAAACCTGCGCCGACCTGCTTCGATCGCCCGGTGGACCTCGTTCAAGAGTGCCGGCACACGCTGCACCTCGTCCAGCACGACGACGCGGTTGGACGGCATGTCTCGGAGTTCCAGGGCAAGCTGTCCCGGTTCGGCCAGCAACGTTTGGTAGCGCGATTCGTCCAAGAGGTCGACGATGTGGGCATTCGGGAACTGCTCCCGCGCCCAAGTGCTCTTGCCCACCCCGCGGACGCCGAAGAGGAAAAAGCTGCCCCTGGGCGGCGTGATCAAGCGACTGTATTGTCTGATCACCATGTCGTCATTTTACCACGAAAAATGACGACAGCACGACACCACGCAGTTGCCGGGCCAACGGGGGTTGAATCGCGGTCTGTGCGCTAGGTAAGCTTCACTCTGTTGCGCGTTAGCGGTTTGCCCCGACGGCCACTGCCGTGGGCGACTCTTTCTCGCGCACACTCGCGCGCCGGCTGAGCATGAACGCCACGGCGACCATGAGCAGACCAGCCAGCACCACGATCCCGCGGACCTGTATGCTCAGCGGCTGGATCACGACCGGCGCGATCAGGATCGCCACCAGATTCATCACCTTGATCAGTGGATTGAGGGCCGGGCCAGCGGTATCCTTGAGCGGATCACCGACCGTATCACCGATGATGGCCGCCTTGTGAAACTCGGTGCCTTTGCCGCCCAGGTAACCGTCCTCGATCTTTTTCTTGGCATTGTCCCAGGCGCCGCCCGTGTTCGCCATGAAGACAGCGAGTAACTGCGCGCTCAGGATCGCGCCGGCCAGGTAACCACCCAGGGCGGATGCCCCGAGCCCAAAGCCCACCAACAGCGGCGCGCCGATGCTGATCAACGCCGGGCTGAGCAGTTCGCGCTGTGCAGCCCTGGTCACGATGTCGACGCAGGTCGAGTAGTCCGGCCGGTTCTTGCCCTCCATGAGGCCGGGGATCTCCCGAAACTGCCGGCGCACCTCTTCCACAACGAGAAAGGCCGAGTGACCCACCGCCCGGATCAGAAACGAGGAGACGAGGAAGGGCACAGCGCCACCCAGCAGCAGCCCGATGAAGACCTCCGGGAGGTTCACCTGGATCCCGATGCGATCCAATACTTCAGCGCCCGCAGCCGCGCCCGTGCGCACCAGTTCCTCGACCGGTACAAACAGACGCGCCTCACCGATGAAGGAACGGAAGAGAGCGATCGCTGCGACGACAGCCGTGGCGATGGCGAAGCCCTTCGTGAGCGCCTTGGTCGTGTTGCCGACCTGGTCCAGTCGCGCCACAATCCGCCCGGCGCGCGTCTCTTCGCCGTGGGACTCGCCGGACATCTCGAAGATCCCGTTCGCGTTGTCAACGATAGGCCCGTAGGTGTCCATCGCCAGGATGTACCCGGTCGTGGTCAACAGACCCAGCCCGGCGAGCGCAATACCATAGGCCGCCAGCGCCACGTTGCCGGCGAAGATCGTCATCGAGGCCAGGATGGTCAACGCGATCGCTACGATCGCCCAGACCGACGACTCCAGGCCCGAACCGAGTCCTGTCAGCAGCAGGGTGGCCGGTCCGGTCCTGCTCGCATAGGCAATCTCGGATACAGGCCCACCCTCCGTATGCGTGAAGACCTCGGTGATCCGGCCGATCACCAGCGCCAGGATGATGCCGGTCAACGTGGCCAGAAAGAAGCGGTAGTCGGGATTTCCGGTGGCTGGATCACGCAGGTAGAAGTAGTTGACCAGCCCAAATCCGATGACGGACGCGGCTGCCGACACATAGAAGCCGGTGTTGATTGGACGCATCGGGTCGCCGATCTCCTCATCCTTCGCACGGACAGTCCAGACACCGACCATCGACGCGATGACACCAATCGCCCGTACCAGCAGCGGGTAGATGATCAACTTGAGGGCGAATGCGCCAGCGGCTGCCCCGTAGATCGCTGTGAATCCGGGGTCGAGCAAGGTGGCGGCGCCGAGGATGATCGCCGCGACGAGCGTCACCTCGTAACTTTCGAAGACGTCGGCCGCCATGCCGGCGCAGTCGCCCACGTTGTCCCCAACGTTGTCGGCGATCACGGCGGCGTTGCGTGGGTCGTCCTCGGGGATACCAACCTCAATCTTGCCCACCAGATCGGCGCCCACGTCGGCCGCCTTGGTGTAGATACCGCCGCCGACGCGCATGAAAGCCGCGACCAGCGAGCCTCCGAAGCCGAACCCGATCAGCACCCGCGTGGCGTTCTCGCGGAACAGCATGAAGATCACGGTCGCGCCGAGCAAGCCCAGCCCTACTGTGAACATCCCCGAGATGGTCCCGGCCTGGAAGGCCGTCTCCAGGGCTTCCTTATAACTGCGCTGCGCCGCGTTGGCCACGCGGACGTTCCCCTGGACCGCCGAGGTCATCCCGACGAAGCCTGCCCCGTAGGAGGCGATGCACCCGAGGAGGAACGCGACCGCCACGCCGAACGCCAGGGCCGGCTGCTCGGCATAGATCGGCCGGTAGAGCAGATACAACGCGATGAAGACGATGATCACGAACGGCAGCATCACTCTGATCTGCCGTCCGAGGTACGCCATCGCGCCTTCCTGGATGGCTGACGCGACATCGACCATGCTCCGCGGTCCAGGGTCCTTCTGGATGACCCGCTGTCGCAGATACCAGCCGTACGCCAGCGCCACCACCGATGAGGCCAGCACGACCCACAGTAGCGTCGTCTCAAGAGACGTAAACGCCGGGAGGGTAATCGAGGATTCACTCATCGTTCAATCCTTACCTCACGAAACCTCACGAATTTGCCCTTATGGAACGGGGCAGAACGGGCGACATTCAAGGTAACACGGACCAAAAACGCCGTCAACGCAGGTCTCCGTACCGAAAAGGAACTGGAGCGCGCGTTACGGGGAACAGGATTGGCGTCCAAACGTTCAGAATAGTGAAAGGTCCTGACCTACGAAGGAGCTGATGCATGTGAGAAAGTCTCTCGTTCCAGCCATCGTCGTCGCCCTGAGCCTCGCCGTCGTGGCTGGCGGACTCAGCGCGGTCTTCGCCGGGCCAACGGTCCGGCTGGCAATCGCCACCGGCGGCACCGGCGGCGTGTACTTCCCGTTGGGGGGCGGTCTGGCGTCGCTGATCTCGAAGAACTTCTCCGGCGTCACGGCCACGGCTGAGGTGACGCCCGCCTCGGTTGACAACATGCGCCTCATCGCCGCGAAGCGGGTCGATATCGCCTTCACGCTGGCGGACACAGCGCACGACGCATACAAGGGCGACGACGCTTTCCGCGGGTCTCCGGTACCGATCCGCACCCTCGCGCCACTGTACAACAACTTCAACCACCTCATCACGGCCGACGGTACCGGCATCAACACGATCGCCGATCTGCGCGGCAAGCGCGTCTCGGTCGGCGCTCCTGGGAGCGGGACCGAGGTCACCGCGCTGCGCATCCTCGAGGCCGCGGGGCTGCATCCGGACCGGGACATCCGGCGGGAGCGCCTGGGAGCGGATCAGTCAGCGGACGCGCTCAAGGATAAGAAGATCGACGCGTATTTCTGGAGCGGCGGCCTGCCGACAGGGAGCGTTCTTGGGCTGGCCGCGACGCCGGGCGTCCGCATCCGTCTCCTGGCGCTCGATGGGCTCGTCTCCGTCCTACAGCGCAAGTACGGCAACCTGTACTTCCGGTCGGTGATCAGCAAAGAGTTCTACCCCGGAATGCCTGCCGATGCGCCTACGATTGGCGTGGCCAACCTGCTCGTCGTGCATCAGGATTTCAGCGTCGATCTCGCGTACCAGATCACGAAGCTCCTCTTCGAGAAGCGTGGTGACCTGGCGCAAGTGCACAAGGAAGCCGCCAACATCACCACGATCGGCCTGGCGGGCCGCTCGCCTGTGCCCTTCCATCCGGGTGCGATCCGCTACTACAAGGAGCGCGGCATCGAAGGTTTCTAGGCGAAGGTTGTTCTGGGTGGCTGCGGTCGCGCTCGCGGCCGCAGCCGCTCCATTGCTGGCGCCCATCTCGACCCTGGACGTCACCCATGACCGCAATGGCCGGCTCCGCTGGCGCGTCCCCGTGACCAACGGCACCAGGATCGACCTCGCCTACACGAACTCGCTGTACAATGCTGCCACCACCGAGCGGTTCGTCGTCACAGGCAGATTGTTGCGTCTTGAAGAGATCAGCAGCACGCGCGAGGCCGTCCTCGAATACCTGGCCCTGGCGCCGCCGTACGAGTCGCGGAACGGACGGCTGGTCAGCAAGAGGCCGGGGCCCTCGTTTGCAGAACTCACCATTCGTATCGGACAGACCGGCCAACAGCGCCTCGTGATCGAGGATCAGAACGTGCCACTCTACCATGTGGGCGCTGGGGAGGCTGTTCGGGTACGGGTGTCCCGCGCGCCGAGGGTGATGACCCTGGTGCGACGTCTTGGTCGCCCTGAGAGCGACTGATGGAGCAGCGCGAAGAAGCGACGCTTCCGAAATCTGAAGAAGAACTCAAAGAGATCGTCGAGGAGTTCGAGGGCAAGACGCGTAAGTTCACGGGCGCGTGGGCCACGATCGTGACCGTCCTGGCCCTGGCGATGTCCCTCTACCACCTGTACGCCGCGACGGTGCCGGTCCTCCGGCAGATCCACCTGGCCCGCCACCTGCTCTTTGTCCTGGGGTTGAGCTTCCTGCTTTATCCCGGCACCCGGCGATCGTTGCAGCGGACCTCTCCTGCCCTCTGGGATCTCGTCCTGGTCGGCGCGAGCATCGCATCGCTGGGCTACATCCTGGTGGACTTCGAAGCGTTCATCTACCGGGCCTACGTCCCCACGACGCGCGACCTGATCTTCGGAATCATCACCATCCTGCTGGTGCTCGAGGTGACCCGGCGCGCGGTTGGCAACGCGCTGCTCGCCGTCGTCATCGCATTTCTCGTTTACGCCTTCGTCGGACCGCAACTGCCGGAACCCTGGACACACAAGGGCTACGACCTGGTCCGCGTGGTCGGGCAGCTCTACATTACGCTCGAGGGCATCTTCGGCGTCCCGCTGGAAGTGTCCGCGACATTCATCATCCTGTTCACGATTTACGGCGCCATGCTGGAGGCCTCGGGCGCGGGTCGGTTCTTCGTCGATCTGGCGCTGGCGCTCACCGGCCGCCGGCGGACCGGGCCCGGGCAGGCGGTGACGGTCGCCTCATTCCTGCTCGGCGGGCCGTCGGGCAGCGGTGTCGCAACCACGGTGACGGTGGGCGCCATCACCTATCCTATGCTCAGGCGCGCAGGATACGATCGGGAGTCAGCCGGAGGGTTGCTGTCGGCAGGCGGCATCGGCGCCGTCATCTCACCGCCGATTATGGGCGCGGCGGCCTTCATCATCGCCGAGATCCTGAGGATCTCGTACCTCAAGGTCCTGACGATGGCGATCATCCCCACGATCCTCTATTACTTCTCGATCATGCTGATGATCGAGTTCGATGCCCGGCGCATGCTGCTGAAACGGGTCGAGATCGCGGCAGGCGACGCCGGGCGGCTTGCCCTGCGCTACTGGTACCTCCTCTCGTCGCTTGTCCTGATTCCGGTGTTCATGATCGCCGGATTCACCGCCATCAAGGCGGTCTTCTGGGCGACGATCGTCGCCGCGGTTACCAGCCTGCTGCACCGGGATACGGCGTTGGTGACAGCGCGCCGGGCGACCGCGCGTGACCAGGGATTTCGGGCGGACGGAGGAGGAGTGCGGCTTGGTGGCGTCGTCCTGAATCCCACAGGCCTGATCGCCTCGCTCGAAAACGGAAGCCGTCAGGTGCTGAATGTTGGCGTCACCACGGCCGCGGCCGGCATCGTGGTCGGGATCGTCAACCTGACCGGATTGGGACTCAAACTCTCCGACATCATCATCACGTACGCAGGGGGCCAACTCATCCCGACGCTGATCTTCGCGGCGATCGCGCTGTGGGTCTTGGGGCTGGCGCTGCCCATCACCGCCACCTATATCATCGCCGCGGTCATCGTGGCGCCGGCGCTCATCAAGCTGGGGGTCTCGGAGCTGGCAGCGCACATGTTCATCTTCTACTATGCGGTTCTCTCCGAGGTCTCGCCCCCGGTCGGCCTCGCCCCCCTCGCGGCCGCCGCGCTCACAGGCGGCAAACCCTTCCGGACGATGATGATGGCGTGGAAGTACACGCTGCCCGCGTTCGTCGTCCCGTTCATGTTCACCACGAATCCAGCCGGGTTGGGGTTGCTGCTGCAGGCGCCGTGGCAGGCCGTGGTGCAGGTGACTACGACCGCGGTGCTCGGCCTCTCTGCGCTGGCCGCCGCGGTGACAGGGTGGTTTGTGCGCCGCTGCTCCGCGATCGAGCGTGCGGTGTTGGCCGCATCTGGACTCATGCTGATCTCTCCGGGCGTGTTACAAGACTTGCTGGCAATCGCTGCAATGATCGGTGTGGGTATCATTCAATGGTTCGCGCGCGAGCGGACCGCGCCGGCGCCCGCGAAGTAATCCAGGGAGGTGACAACCATGACTGAGCCATCGCCCAAAGCCACACCAGAAGTGTCGTCGGAACCGACCCCGGAAGTCACATCGGAGCCCGCAACCGCGTCGCAGCCCGAGTCGACGTCCCTACCCGACGCCGCGGCCCTCGTCGCCACGTTCATGAACCTGCTGGCCGCGAAGGCCTGGGAGACCATGGGTCTGATCCCGAATCCTGCGACGAAGCAGGTCGAGCGGAAACTCGACGAGGCGCAACTCGCCATCGACGCCGCTGCAGCACTGGCCGACGTGCTGCGGCCGCGGGTGGGTGATGCCGACCGGCGGGAGATCGAGACGCTGGTGACCAACCTGCGCCTGAACTTCGTCGAGCAGAAGAACAAGACGACCTAGGACATGTACGTCCGCCTCAAGCACGGGCTCAGCGCGCTCGCGCTCGAAGCCGTGCGGAGTCGCGCAGGTAGCACACAGCGCTCTCGGGTGGGCTGGCTGGTCGCGTTCTGCGATCTCGCTGCGCCGCGTCCTGCGGGAGCTGATCGCGAAACCCGTACGCCCCACCTGGGCGGCGGCTATCGTGTGCCTTTCATGGACGTGGCCGGCCGCGGCTATCGCGCGCCGCTTGCGAAAGTCGCCCACCGCGCCCGCACGCTCGGCGGTGACGGCATCAGGCCTCTGGACTGGATCTTGAGAAAAGGGTTGATTGATCGAGAGGACAACGCGCTCGCACTCCCGCTGCCCTTTCATCCGCACTTCGATTACATGAACCGGCAGGTGCATCGCCTCGCGGCCGTGTTGCGCAGACTATCGGCATCACCGCCGGCCCGCGGGAGAGCGGCAACCATCAGAAAGGGCGCCGCACTCTTCAACGGCGGCCTGTTCTTCGAGTGTCACGAGTACTTCGAGGATATCTGGCGACCTGCGCCATCGACCGACAAGCCGTTCTATCAGGGGATCATCCTGGTCGCCGCCGCATTCTATCACTACGAGAAAGGGAACCTCCACGGCGTCAGAACGAAGCTCGCAGCGGGGATCGAGAAGTTGCAATGCGACCTGCCGGCGACCCATGGCGTGCGCGTCGACCGATGGTTGGCCTTACTGGCGCCGTGGAAAGCGCGCGTGGACGCCGGCCTGCCAGCGGGCGCGCTTGAAGTCGCGGAGATCCCCAAGATCCCTCTGGCCCGTACATCGCGCTGATCCTGGAGCGCTTCGCGGGGTAGGCAAGGTGATGGTATACTACCTGTTAGAGTTGTGGCGCTTCCGCGGAGGAGTACGGTAGCCCGGTCAACCGGCCCGCCTGCTAAGCGGGTTGGCGGGTGTTGAGCCCGCCTCGTGGGTTCGAATCCCACCTCCTCCGCCATATCAAGGGCACACCAGCCGTAATCTAGGAGGCAAAGGCATGCAGAACAAGGTCGCACACTTCGAGATCATGGGAGATAATCCCGAGAAGCTCGGCGAGTTCTACAAGAAGCTGTTCGGGTGGAAAATCGACAAGACGCGAACGCTGCCTAGGACCGGAGCAAACCTGATAGAATAGACGCGATCACGCGCGCCCGTAGCTCAGTGGATAGAGCGTTGGCCTGCGGAGCCAAAGGTCGTGGGTTCAAGTCCCTCCGGGCGT
>JBQTJG010000391.1:0-7465 GCA_052387355.1 Armatimonadota bacterium
ACTTCACCGTCGTCAGTGACCGGGACGATCGCCGCGGCGCCAGGATGTTCCACGATCTCCCGGCGCTCGATTCGCCCGCTGGGCAACCGGATCTCGTCGATCCGAAGTGAGACGATGCGGCCGCGGAAGATCAACCGCGAGGTGACCGTCGGTTCAGCGCTCACCGCGCCGCTGCCAGTCGCACGATCGATCACCGGACCGTGGGTGCCTCTTCCGCGTAGACCGCCGCACCGGTCCGCCTGGCGAAGTCGCGGAACGCCGCGCTCAGCCGGTGCGTGATCGGACCAGGCCGGCCGTCGCCGATCTGGCGACCGTCCACCTCCACGACCGGCGCCACCTCGGCGCCCGTGCCGGTGAGAAAGCACTCGTCGGCGGCGTACACGTCGTGCAGGGTGAAGATGCGTTCCTCGGCCCCGATCCCAAGCTCCTGAGCCAGCCCCAGCACCACGTCGCGCGTGACCCCTTGCAGCAATCCCAGGTGCGCGGAAGGCGTCCACACCCGGCCATTCCTGACCATGAAGATATTGTCGGCGCTACACTCGCAGACGTACCCCTCCGGTGTGAGCATCAGCGCTTCCTCGACGCCGGCCTGGTTGGCCTCGATCCTGGCCAGGATGTTGTTCAGGTAGTTGAGCGATTTGATCCGGCCGTTGAGCGCGTCGGGCGCCGGGCGCCGCACCGCGGCGGTGACCATGCGCAGACCGCGCTCGTAAGCCTCCTTGGGATAGAGCCGGATCCCGTCGACGATGATCACGACCGTCGCCTCCGCACACTTCTTGGGATCGATGCCGAGGTCGCCAGGCCCGCGGCTCACGACCGGCCGGATGTAGGCGTCCTGCAGACCGCTATGCCGGACCGTGGCGATGATCGCGTCGCGCATCTCCTGTCGCGACAGCGGAATGTCCAACAGGATGTGCCGGGCAGAGTCATAGAGTCGGTCCAGGTGCTCGTCCAGCTTGAAGACGCGCCCTCCGTAGACCCGGATCCCCTCGAAGACGCCGTCGCCGTACAGGTACCCGTGGTCGTAGACCGAGACAGTCGCGTCCTCCCGAGACGTGATCCGCCCGTTTACGTACACTGCTGCGCTCATGCCCTTCGCCTCCTGATATAATAACACGAGATGTGCTCACCCGGCCTCGGGAACAGCGCCCTCGGCCTCCCAGCAATCGGCTCGCCACGCTCGCCCTCACGCCGGATCACGTAGCGCTCATTGAGACGGCCGTGCGCTCGAGCGCCGCCCGGATGAACGCCCGGTAGAGCGGATGGGCGCGGTTCGGTCTCGATCGGTACTCGCCATGAAACTGCGTGCCCACAAACCACGGATGGTCGGGCAGTTCGATCATCTCGACCAGATCCTGCTCAAGATATACACCGGTCACGCGCATGCCGTGGGATTCCAGCACCGCACGATAGGCGTTGTTGACCTCATAGCGGTGGCGGTGCCGCTCTCCCACCTCGGATGCACCATAGGCCTCCATGGCGCGCGATCCGGGCGCCACGCGGCAAGGATATCGCCCCAGCCGCATCGTGCCGCCCTTCTCCGCGACCCCGCGCTGCTCGACCAGCAGCGAGATGACCGGATGTGGAGTGGTGGGATCGACCTCGGTGGTATTCGCTCCGGTCAGGCCACACACGTGACGCGCGAACTCCACGACCGCCCACTGCATGCCGTAGCAGATCCCGAGGAACGGGACGCGCGCCTCCCGGGCGTAGCGGATCGCCCGGACCTTGCCCTCGACCCCTCGCGCCCCAAATCCAGGACACACCAGAATACCATGGTACGACGCCAGGCGGGCCGTCAACTCGGCTTCGCCCCACCGTTCGATCTCTTCTGAATCAACCTTGGTGATCTCGACCCCGCAGCCGTGGGCGGCGCCACTGTGCCGGAGCGCCTCGACGATGCTGACGTAGGAGTCCTCGACGCCCATGTACTTGCCCACCAGACCAATGCGCACCATACCCTGAGGATATCGGATGCGCTCGACAACCTGCCGCCACTCGGTCAGGTCAGGATCGGGCAGATGGTCGAGCCCCAACCGACGGAGGATGATCCGGCCCAGCCCTTCCTCCTCCAGAATCAGCGGCACCTCGTAGATACTTTGCGCGTCGAGCGCCTGGATCACGGCGTCCGGCTCGACGTCGCAGAACAGCGCGATCTTCTCTTTGAGCGCGCGTCCCAGCGGCCGCTCGGTCCGGCAGAGAATGACATCGGGTTGAATCCCGATGCTCCGTAGTTCCTTTACGCTGTGCTGCGTCGGCTTTGTCTTCAACTCGCCCGCAGCGTGGAGGTAGGGGATGAGCGAGACGTGGATGTACATGACGTGCTGGTCGCCGGCCGAGCGGCGGAACTGCCGGATCGCTTCGAGGAACGGCAGGCCTTCGATGTCGCCGACGGTGCCGCCGACCTCAACGATGACCACGTCGGCGTTGCTCGCCTGCGCGAGCGTCCTGATCTCATCCTTGATCTCGTTCGTCACATGCGGGATGACCTGCACCGTCCCGCCCAGGTACTCGCCCCGTCGCTCCCGCGCGATCACAGCGTTGTAGATCTTGCCCGTGGTCGTGTTATTGGCTCGACCCAGATTCTCGTCGATGAACCGCTCGTAGTGCCCCAGGTCCATGTCGGTCTCCGCGCCGTCGTCGGTCACGAAGACCTCGCCGTGCTGGTGCGGATTCATCGTGCCGGCATCGACGTTGACGTACGGGTCGAATTTCAACAGCGTGACCCGCAGGCCCCGGCTCTTGAGCAGCCGCCCGATCGAAGCCGACGTGATGCCCTTGCCCAGCGCCGAGGCGACGCCTCCGGTGACGAAGATGTAGCTGGTCACAGCTTCCCTCCTCGGGTGTTCTTCACCACCGCGCCCACCCCCCGCTGCCGTCGCGCCCGGCCGAGCAGCTCAACGGCGTACTCGCGCGCCAGCGCGGTGGGCATCTTTCCGCTCAGCATCCGGGCGATCTCCTCGACGCGCGCCTTGGCCTCAAGCGGCTGGATGCGGACCCGTGTCCGCCCTGCGTTTATCTCTTTGATGACCCAAAAGTGCCGGTCCGCCAGGCTGGCGATCAGCGGAAGGTGAGAGACACACAGCACCTGCCGCCGGCGGGAGACCGCGTCCAGCAGATTCCCGACCGCTCCGGCGGTGCGTCCCCCGACGCCGGCGTCGACCTCGTCACAGACCAGCACCGGCACCGCGCCGGCCTCGGACAGGGCGTGGCGGATGGCCAGCATCAGTCTCGAGAGTTCGCCGCCTGAGGCGATGCGGGCCAGCGGCTTCGGCGCCTCCCCCGGATTCGGAGCGAAGAGAAACTCCGCGCGATCGGCGCCGGTGGGTCCGACTGCCACCCGCTCGTCACCGATGGGTAGGCCTTCCGCGTCGGTCTCGCGCGTCAGGGCGACAGTCAGCCGCGCGCGTCCCATCTCCAGCGCGCCTAGATTCGGCTCGATGTCGCGCTCGAGCCGGGCGGCGGCTTCCTGCCGCAGTGATGACAGCCGGACGCAGCGTTGGGCCAGTTCGCGCTCCAACGGCCCAATCGCCGCCGCTGCCTCTGCGCTGCGCGCGACACTGCCCTCCAGCTTCGTCAGCGTCTGCGCCGCCTCTTCGCGGAAGGCCAGGATCGCGTCCACGGTATCCCCGTACTTCCGCCGCAGGCTGCGAACCAGTTCCAACCGATCGTCCACCGCCGCCAGCTCATCAGGGCGGGCTTCGATAGACGCGGCGTACCGGACGAGACCATGGGCGATGTCGGCCGCCTCAGCCACCACAGCGTCAATGCGCTCGGCAGCCTGGGCCAGGGCCTGATCGAGGGCCGCGCCCTCTCGCAGCGCGCTTCTGGCGCGGCCGAGCTGATCGCTGGCCGCCTGCCCCTCAGCCTCGTAGAGCGCGGCATAGGCCGCCTGCGCGGCAGCCGTCAACCGTTCGGCATTGGCCAGCCGCGTCCGACGGGCGGTCAGCGCGCCCTCTTCGTCCGGCTGGAGACGGGCCGCGTCGATCTCGTGGATCTGATGTGTGAGCATCTCGATCTGCCGCTGGCGCTCGCGCTCGCTGGCGATCAGCGTTTCCAGGTCGTCGCGCAGGACGGTTCGCTTCTGGATGCGCTCGGCGACCTCGCCACGCAGCGCCTGCAGCGAGGGCCCACCGAACGCATCAAGCAGGTCGAGGTGCGCCGCAGGCCTCAGCAATCGCTGCCCTTCATGCTGCCCGGTCACCTCAACCAGCAGGTCGCCAAGATCGTGCAGCATCCCGATGGTCACCGGACGGCCGTTGATCCAGGCCCGGGTTCGCCCTTCGGCGACGATCTCACGCCCCACCACAAGTTCACGCGCGTCGAGGCCCTGGTCGCGCAGCCACCGAGCCGCAGGCTGGGTGTCCGCCACCTCAAACCGCGCTTCGACGCGCGCACTGGCGGCGCCCGTGCGGATGACGTCGGTGGTCATGCGGGCGCCGAGGACGGCCGTCAGCGCATCGACAATGATCGACTTACCGGCGCCGGTCTCGCCGGTCAGCACATTCAACCCGGGCCCGAACTCGACGGTGGCGGCTTCCACAACCGCAAAGTCCTGAATGCGCAGCTCAACGAGCACTACCGATCTCCCCAGCCCAGTTTGGTCCGCAGGATGCTGTAGAAACTGGGTGTCTTCAGGTGCACCAACCGGGTGCGCTCAACAGCGCGCGTGACGATCACGCGCTCGCCCGGATGGAGAGGATGACTCTCCTGGCCATCGACGCTCAGGCAGACTTCCTCGACGGACCCGACGGCCTCGACCGCCACAGCCGCGGCGCCAGACACGACCACCGGTCGTGCCCTGAACGTGTGCGGACAGATGGGCGTCACAATGATGACGTCCACCTGAGGATGCACGATCGGCCCACCCGCCGAGAGCGAATACGCCGTCGAGCCGGTGGGCGTGGCGACAATCACCCCATCGGCCGGGTACGAAGCCAGGTGTTCGCCATTGACCCACGTCGCCACACGGACCACGCGGGCGAGTCCGGTCTTGGCCACGACCATGTCATTGAGGGCCAGCGTCCGCAGCCGGACGCCTGCCGGTCCGGTGATCTCGGCCCGCAGCATCGCGCGATCGTCGCCGACCAGTACGCCGTTCAGGACATCTCCAATCGTCGCCGGTAGCTCGCTCAGCGGCATCTCGGCAAGGAACCCGAACCCTCCCATGTTCACGCCGAGAATGGGCACCCGGCCGGCGGCTCGCCGTGCAGTCGACAGAATGGTGCCGTCACCACCCAGGACGACGAGCAGATCACCATCCCCGACCAGTGCTTCGTCAGCGGCCGCGAGATCCGGTCGACCCACAGCCTCCGCGCCAGACGCATTCAATCTCACCCTGGCGCCGCGGTGAAGCAGCTCACGCACCGCATCCCGTAGCAGGCCGTCGGCCTGCGGATAGTTGGCGATGCGGGACGCGTTTACCAGGATCCCGATATGCGTCACGGCACGCCCGCCTGCGCGGGGCGGACCGCCCGCACGATCTGCTCTTCTAGATCATCGGCAGCGCCATCCCCAGCCTTACGGAGGACGAGAAGGAATTCGCGGTTCCCTTCGGGGCCCAGGAGTGGTGAGGCGATGATCCCCAGCGGCACGAGACCCATTGATCGGACCGCAACGATCACCCGCCTGACCACGGCCTCGTGCACCGCCGGATCGCGCACCACTCCGCGCGGCGCCGCGCGCGGCCCGGCTTCAAACTGCGGTTTGATGAGCACGATAACCAGACCGTCCGGCCGCACGCATGCCGCAATGGCGGGCACGACCTTCGCCACGGAAATGAAGGAACAGTCAATGGTCGCCAGATCAACAACCTCGGGGAGATCATCCGGCCGGAGCCGAGCCGCGTGGCGGCCTTCCATGACGATCACACGGGGATCCTGACGCAGGCGCCAGTGCAGTTGTCCGCGCCCGACGTCAACAGCGTACACGCGCCTGGCCCCTCGCTGCAGCGCGCAATCGGTAAATCCCCCTGTCGACGCGCCGGCGTCCAGCATGACTAGGCCCGCCGGGTCGATGGCAAAGGCGTCGAACGCCGCAGCGAGTTTGCTCCCGCCGCGGCTCACGAACGCCGGACCTCGAGCCCGACGTTCAATCGCCGCGTCTTCCGCGATCAGCGCCCCCGGTTTGTCGACGCGCTGCCCGTTCACGAAGAGCTCTCCCGCGCGGATGGCCGCCTCGGCCTGATGCCGCGTGGGCGCAAACCCGCGTGCGGTAACGAGCTGGTCGAGCCGTGCGCGGCCCGCCCGCCGCTCTCGCTTCACGACCGTGTCACGACGCGGGGGCGCAGCCATCTTACGACTCCCGCTCCAGGAGGACGCGAGCCAGGTCACGGAGCACGTCCGCCTCCGCTCCCCAGCCATCAAGCGCCGCCAAGGCACGTTCGGTATGCATACCCGCAATGCTACGCGACTCCTCCACGCCGAACGCCGCGGGAAAGGTGAGCTTCGAGGAGTCGACGTCGCGCCGTGCGTCCTTGCCCAGCGCGGCACTCTCCCCCACCTCGTCGAGCACGTCGTCGATGATTTGAAAGGCGAGACCCAGGTGCGCGCCGTACGCCGTGAGCGCGTCGAGGGCGTGTGGCGTGGCTCCGGCCAGGATCGCGCCCGCCCGTGCGCAGCCGCGGATCAAGGCTGCGGTTTTCCATTGATGGATTCTGTGAACGCCATCACGACGGTCTGGGGGCCAGGGGCCAAGGCGCCGGAGTTCTGGGCGGCCTTCCGCGAGGAGATCGAGGACCTGGCCCCCCACCATCCCCTGTGTACCGATGGCGCCTGCGACCTCCTCGATCACGCGCACGGTCCGCGCCGCACCCGCCGTGGATACCGTTCGGGCGATCAACGCGAACGCCAGGGCGTGCAGCGCGTCTCCGGCAAGCACGGCGATCGCCTCACCGAAGGCCACGTGACAGGTTGGCCGGTTGCGGCGCGTGGCCGAGTTGTCCATCGATGGCAGATCGTCATGGATCAAGGAATATGTGTGGATCAGCTCGACCGCACACGCGGTCGGCAGCACGGCGTCGGGTCGCTCCCCGACGGCCTCGGCCGAGGCCAGCACCAGCAGCGGCCGCACGCGCTTGCCACCGGCGAACACGCTGTACCGCATGGCGGCGTGCAGCGGCGCAGGGATGCCGTCGGCGGCGGGCAGCGCGTCCTGAAGCGCCGCCTCCACCAGTTGGCCTCGCGCCGCCAGATACGCAGCCAACTCGCGGGTCTTCGCGGCCGGATCACCGGTGCGCATCGGTGCGAATCACAAACCCGGATTCCCCTCGAGGGGGTTCCCAGATGAGTTCGACTGCAGCCACCCTGGCGCCGGCTGGGCCTTCGCGAACGGCGCCGAGCAGCGCGTGCGCGTTCCCCGCCGGACCTTCGACCACCAGTTCCACCCGGCGGTCCGCGAGGTTGCGCACGAAACCGGTGAGGCCCAGCCGGAGGGCGTGGCGTTGCACGAAGAACCGAAACCCCAC
>JBQTJG010000392.1:0-8299 GCA_052387355.1 Armatimonadota bacterium
GTTTCAGGGAAATGCGTCAGGTGGGCCTGATCGAAGTAGCCTGTTCGCTCGTACTCGGCGCACGATCGAAAGGGAAGGAGTACTGAGGTTTCTTTCTCCTTGACGAAGACCATTGCACTAGTGCAATGGCTCCGCGGGTAGGATTCGAACCTACAACCCTCCGGTAAACAGCCGGACGCTCTACCATTGAGCTACCGCGGAACGCCTGTCGTCGTCTGCGAAGCGAATCACCCTCATTCTAGGTACGGGTCTCTCCGGGCGTCAAGGCATCGAACCGAATCGAACCGAGATCACAACCACCGTGTCCGGGCGAGGAGAACTCTGGTACCAGCGAGAACCCCGGCAGCGAGAAACCCCTGACGATCGGAGGTGACCCGCTGCCCTCTCGGCTGAGCCTGATCATCACCACTGTCATCATCGTCCTCACGACCCTCATCGTCGTCGGACTGGTGCGACTGCTCCTCCTGGTCGGGGAGATCCTGCTGTTGGTGCTGATCGCCGCGATCATGGCCACCGGCCTGCATCCGCTCATCGACGCTGTTCAGCGCCGGCGCTGGACGCGCCGCCACTGGCAGTTGTCCCGTGGGCTGTCGATCGTGGTCGTCTACCTCGGCCTGATCATCACCCTCGGACTGGTCAGCAGCCTGTTGATCGTCCCGATCGTCGCCGAGTCGCGTGAGTTCGTCGAGAACGCGCCCGAGCTCTACCAGGGACTGCGTACGTCACTCGTTGAGTTTCAGGCGCGGTACTCATGGCTTCCTGACCTGACAGCGATCATAGATCGACTGCCGCAGGAAGCCGGACGCCTGACTGAGTACGTCGGCGCCGCCACCGGCGTGGCGTTCCGGGTCTTCGGCGGCATCGTCTCAGCCGTCACGGTGTTCATCCTCAGCGTCTACATGCTGCTTGAGGCGCCGGCCGTGAAGGCGGCCTTCCTCGATCTCTTCCCGGCCAAGAGTCACAAGCGCCTCGAAGCCCTGCTCAGAGACGTGGGGCTGAAGTTCGGCGGATGGCTGCGGGGTCAGTTGCTCCTGGGTCTCATCATCGGTGTCATTTCCGGGCTGGGTACCTGGATGCTCGGCCTGCCCTATCCGTTTCTGCTCGGGCTCGCCGCGGGGATCACCGAGATGGTCCCGATCATCGGGCCGGTGCTGGGCGCGATTCCTGCGATCCTGGTGGCGCTGTTTGGACCCTTCTGGCGGCTGCTCGCCGTCATCGCGTTCTTCACGGCCGTTCAGCAGCTCGAGGGGCACCTGCTCGTGCCGCGCGTCATGCAGCAGGCGGTCGGGCTCTCGCCGCTCTTGACCATCATCGCGATTCTGATCGGCGCGAAACTAATGGGTATCGTCGGCGCGCTGCTCGCCGTCCCGATTGCGGCGGCGCTTCAGGTGATAGTGGGAGAGGTGATCCGGACCTTTCGGGAGTCTGAGTAGTCGCCCTGAGACGGTTAGGTCAGGCCAGGGCTTGGGCAGCGGCCCTCCTGCTAGTGCTCGTCGGCCTCGATCGTGGACAGAGCCAGCGATAGCGCAGCCGTCAGGAACGCCGTCGCCTCGTGCTCGCAGAGATCGTTGAAGCCCCGCTTCTCGAGGAAACCCCGCAAGACCGGGACGAGCCGCGACAGTTTGTGCGAGGTGTACGAGAACAGATCCCAGTAGGCTTCCTCGGCCGCGGGGTGTCCCATGCCGGTGCGGTCGGTAAGCGACAGGTACCGGCTGTGCAGATCGCGGTACTGGGTGTCCTCTTCGTGCTCGGCGCGGAGGCGATCAAGCAGCCGTGAAACATCCGGATCGTCCATTGCTTCTTGCGCAAGGAAGCTCATGTCAAGCAGCAGCTCGGAGAGCTCCTCCGTGGGATGTCCCAGGTAGAGATCCTTCTTGTGACTCTCGGCGCCGATGAGGCGACGCAGCTCTCGGCTGAGCTCGTCATCGGCCTTGGGCAGGCGCGGGGGCTTGGCCGAAGGTCCGTTGGCGCGCTCTCTGACTGTGACCCTTGCCAGCACGTCAGGACCGAACCGCTCGGTGAGGAAGGCCTCGGTCTGCGCGCGTCCCAGGGTTTCAGGGTGCACCAGCGTGACGACGTGCCCCTTGAACGCGCCGTACCGCCACCCCTCTGCAGCCAGCGTGTCGAGCATGCCCGCGATCCGGTCGAGCTGCGGGTTCGACCGCTCGGCCTCGCGGCGAAGCGCGGTCGAGAGGGCACGCACCGAGCGTCCCCTGAATGCGAATGTCCGCGGACGGTCGAAGACCCGCACCTCGATTTCAACAACTGCGTTCGCTTTGGGCATCGCGCGACTCGTCCCTATCGTCCAGGATCATCCAGGGCTTGTCAACCCACTCATCGGATCATCTATCAGGGACCATCACAACTTTGCCGAAGTGCTCCCGGGCTTCCATGATGCGATGGGCCTCGCGGATTTCCGAGAGCGGCAGCGCCGCGTGGATGATCGGATCGATACGTCCGCTGAAGATCGCGGTCATGATGGCGCGCATGTCGGTCACGTTGCCCATCGGCGCGCCGATGATCCGGCGGTGCCGCTGGTAAATTTCCCGAATGTCGAAGTCGGGTCGCTCGCCCCCTGATGCGCCGCAGATCGTCATGCGGCCGCCGCGACGGAGGCTGCGGATCGTCTGCGGCCAGGTGGGCGCTCCCACGGGATCCGCGGCCAGATGGACCCCCGCGCCATCAGTTTCGTTGAGGATCCGCTCGCTGAAGTCTGGATGGACGCGATGGTCGATGGGTATCGCCCCCGCGCCGGCGACCTTGCGCGCCTTCTCCTCGCCACCCACCACCGCGAAGATCCGTCGCGCCCCGGCCATCTGTGCGATGAGCAGCGCCGCTGTGCCCACGCCGCCGGACGCGCCCACGACCAGCACATCCTCGCCCGCGCGCAGTCCACCCGCGGTGACCAACATGCGCCAGGCCGTGCAATAGGCGGCCGGCACCGCGGCCTTCTGGAATGTGATGTGGTCGGGCACCCGCATCAGGTTGCGCGCCGGCGCAACGACAAACTCGGCCAGACCGCCCGGCGTATGCTCGCCGAAGATCCTGTACGACAGGCACATCGTCTGCTCGCCGGCCAGGCAGAACTCGCATCGTCCGCACGAGAGGATCGGATTCACCACGACACGATCGCCGCGCGTCCATTCATCGCCCCCTGGCGTTGTGGCCTCGACGATCCCGGCGACATCGCCTCCGGTGGTCATTGGAAACGCCCGCTCCCGCCAGGGAAACACCGCGCGGCCGCCAGGCGGGCCGGAGCGGGCCCAGATGTCCATGTTGTTGAGCGCGCAGGCGCGCACTCGAATCAGCACCTCGCCATCGCCCGGCGAGGGCGTGGGGACCTCTTCCAGATTCAAGACTTCGGGGCCGCCATGCCGGCGGATCACGACGGCTTGCATCGTCGAGGGGATGCCGCTCACAACGTCGGTACCTCGCGCTATGAGGTCAGCAACGCGCGTGCGTCCCGCAGGGCAGCCGTGACGCGATTGCGCCCCCGCACAAGATGATTGCGGGTCACGTTCGCCAGGTCGCTTCCCGCGGCCAGGCTCTTCCAGGTCTTCGCCGGGGCGAGGTCCGGCAGGGGCGGCACGTCCACGGCCGGATCGTGGCGGAATCGCCCCGCGCGGCTGTAGTTGATGCCGACAAGAATCCGCGACAGCTTGCGGAGTGTCGCATTGGCCTTCTTCACGGCCGGATCGGCCGGCGACCGGCCCACCAACCCAACGCGATCGAGATACCATCGGTCCAGGTCGACGCGCAGCGCCTGGGACTCGACCAGCGGCACGCGCAGGTCAAACTCGCCTCCGGTGGCATCATGGTAGGACTGCAGCGTGCCCGCGATCTCGTCAGCCACCGCCGTGAATTCAAGCGGATGGAGTGTGGCGTTGGCGGTGCGGTGGGCGGCGACCAGGTAGACTTTCATGTCGCGCAGCAGATTGTCACGATCGGCGATCTCGAGCGTATCGTCTTCGGTGTGCCAGGCGATGTTGGCGCCGCAACCGCCGACCGCGTAGTATTCCTTCTCTTTGAGCAGCGGCTTCGGCATGGTCGACGAGAGCATATAGAACGTCGAGACGCCGATGTTGCTGAATGACTTATCGCCCGCGCGCAGCGGTCGCTCACCCTCGGCCGGCTGGCCCGTGACGTCGCGGATCACCGCCTTGCCGACGCCTTCGGCTTCGCTCATCCAGAAGACGTTCTCGTAGACCGTGGCCCACCGGCAGCCGGGAGAATCGCAATTGATGTGCGCCACGCAGTTGGCGTCGAGGTCCAGCCCGAACGTATCCGCAAACCAGACTGAGCCGGCATACCGTCCTGTCGAGTGGCCCGGCCACCAGGCGATGCGCACGGTGCGCGCCAGCCGGTCGCGGTGTTTCCACAGGACGCGCGCGACCTCCAGCAGCGTGGCATTCCCCGTGGCATTGTCGCCGATGCCCTGATGCCAGCCGTCAACGTGCCCGTGTAGGAGAACGAACTCTTCCGGCACGTCGTGCCCGCGGATCTCGGCGACGCACACCGGGCATTCCACCCATCCCTCGTCGAGCTTCGTAGAGAGGCGCGCCTTCACGGCGCCCTGTTGGGCCAGGTCGCGCAGCCACGCGCCATCGGTCTTGTTGACCGAGACCACCGGAATCGTCGGCTTGCGCTCCCACGAATCGAGATCGGGCGATCCCCAGATCGTCGTGCAGATACCTTCGTGGATGCGCTCACCGGGGCTGATGAAGATCGCACCGATCGCGGCGCGTTTCATGAAGTCGGCCACTTTACCCGGGGAAGCGTAACCTTCGGTCAGAGCGATCTTTCCGGTCAGATCGCCACCAGAGGTCTCCACGGCCTCAAAGATCGCGCGGATGTCGCCCACCCGCGCGCCAGGGACATAGACGACTTCCCCCCGCTTCCACCGGCCCCCGGTCGATACAGACATCGACGGTGTCTTCGCGGTCAGCAGCTTGCGCTCGGGAGTAAGGACCTCCAGGCGCGCCTTCCGCGGCACGCTGATCAGCAGCGTGGGCGTGTGGACCGTGTGCGGGACACCGAGCTTCTTGAGACGCTTGCTGAGGTAGTCGAACGCGCGGCGCTCGTGCTTCGTGCCGGACTCCCGGACGAGACCGGTGTAGGTCTCGATGAGCGCCCATGGTTCGTCGAGCGACACCTCCTGTACAAGCACCCGCTCGTCGGTGTCGTTACGCCAGGCACTGACTGTTGCCATCCACAATCCCTCCCTACGCGATCTCGATGGTTCCGGTGTCGGTGGAGATGTGCAGCGCCGCGCCGAGCACGGCGCACATCGTGCGCATTCGCTCAAGGATGCTCGACGCCTGCGGCGCGTCGGCCAGTCTCCCTTCGGCTGCGGCATCGGCCACCGTCGGCCGGATGCGGATGCGCCGGCAGCGCGGGCCGTCGAAGTCGAGGAGGAACACGGCCGACTCGTCCAGTTCCGGTACACGGATGGCTTCGAAGAGGTACCGCGGGGCCGGCCGGCCCAACGTGAACCGGCGGCCTGCGCCGAGCGCGTGGAAGATGAAGTTCCCCAGGCTGTAGAGGATCGGACGGCCGGCGTAGATCTCAACCCCGTGGAGCGTATGCGGATGATGCCCGAGGATCACGTCCGCGCCGGCGTCGATCAGCGCATGGCCCAGCGGCTGTTGATAGTCGGCCAGCCGGCCCTGGAACGGCGCGGTCCATCCCGGCGGAATGCCCCAATGGATACTGACGATGACCGTATCCGCGTCGCGCCGCGCGGCCCGGATCGCCTCGACGGCGCGGTCGAGGTCCTCCGGAACGACGGTGGTGATGACGTAGGGCGAGGTGCCGGGCTGCTCCTCGAGCACGGACGCATCCGCCTCGAACTGGACGCGCACGCGCAGCGGCGCCAGGCCGGGCCGTTCCGCCGTTGCCGGCGACCCCGGAGGGAGCGTGGAAGCGAATCCCAGCCAGGCGACCCGAACGCCGTGGTGCGTGGTGACCGCCGGGTGGATCGCTGCGCCGAGATTCGCTCCCGCGCCGATCACCTTTACACCGGCGGCCTCGACGACCTCAAGGGTCTGGAGCAGCGCAGGAATCCCGTAGTCGAGCGAGTGGTTGTTGGCAAATGAGACGACCGACAGTCCGATGGGTCGCAGCGCCCCGGCCACCGCCGGAGGTGAGCGGAACGCGATGAGCTTGTCCGCCGGATGCCCCTGGTCGGACAACGGCACTTCGAGGTTTGCGAACGCCGCATCTGCGGAGCGCAGGAGTTCATGCGCGGGACTGTCCGCAGGTGGCCGCTCGAGCATGACGTCGCCGACCGCCGCAAGCGTCCACGTTGGGCGTGGGCCACCGTACGCGTGTTGCGCCGGCCCGAAGATCGAGGTCACAGTTTCAATCGCGGATCAAGCGCGTCGCGCAGCCCATCGCCCAGGAAGTTATAGGCCAGCACCGTCGCCAGGATCAGCAGCCCCGGGTAGAGCGCCAGGTTGGGCGCCGACCAGATGTAGATCTGGGCGTTCTGCAGCATATTGCCCCATGACGGCAGCGGCGGCCTGATGCCGAGCCCGAGATACGAGATGGCCGACTCGGTCAGGATGGCGAACGCGACGTTGAGGGTGGCCGCCACGATGATCGAGGGCACGACCTGGGGCAGGATGTGTCGGGAGATAATGCGCACGTCGCGCGCGCCGATGACGCGCGCCGCGTCGACGAACTCGGTCACGCGCCAGCGCAGGAACTCGCCACGCACGACTCGCGAGACGGACATCCACGCCGTGAGGCCGATGACCACCGTCGTAGTTACCGGGCCGCCGCCGAACACAGCCAGCGCCGCCAGGATGACGAAGAGGGTGGGCAGGGCCATCATGGCGTCGGTGAACCGCATCAGCATGACGTCTTCCCAGCGTCCGAAGTAGCCGGCGATCGCGCCGACCGCGACGCCCACGGACACGGAGATCACCATCGCCACGAAGCCGACCGCGAGTGACACGCGCGATCCCAGGACGAGCCGCGCCAGGACGTCGCGGCCGATCTCGTCGGTCCCCAGCGGATGCGCGGCGCTGATCCCCGTGAGCGAGTCTAGAGGATTGGTCAGGAACGGGTCCACCGGAAGCAGGGATAGCCCGAATACGGCGACCAGGTGGATCGCAATCAGGAAGGCCAGCGCGAGGACTGCCGGCGGATTGCGCCGCAGGCGCCGGGCCGCGATTTTCCACAACGTGCGCGGCGACTCCGGATCCACGCGCGCGACGCTGGGCGCCCTGGTCGGGGCCAGGCCCGCGTCTACCGGCGGCCGCACGCTAGCCATACGTGATGCGTGGATCCAGCCATCCGTACGCCAGGTCAACGAGCAGGTTAGAGATGATGACGACGATGGCGACGACCACGGTGATCGCCATCACCATAGGATAGTCGCGGCCGATAGTAGACGTCACCGCGAGCTGTCCCATGCCCGGCCATCCAAAGATCGTTTCCGTGATCACGGCGCCGCCGACCAGGCGGGGGATCAGCACGCCCAGCACGGTCACGACCGGGATCAGGGCGTTGCGGATCGCGTGATGGGAGAGTACACGCCGGGGGATCAGGCCTTTGGCTCGAGCGGTACGCACGTAGTCCTGGCCCAGCTCCTCGATCAGCGCCGACCGCATGAACCGTACCAGGTTCGGAAGGGTAGCGGTGGCGAGCACCATGACCGGCAGGACCAGGTGTGACAGCCGGTCGGCCAGCGAGAACGGCGCGCCGGGAGTCGCGAGCCCCGAGGCTGGCAGCCAGTCGAAGCGCACCGTGAACAGCAGGATCAACAGGATGGCAAACCAGAACGCCGGAATGGACAGGCCGATGAACGAGAAGAACGTCACAGCGTGGTCGGAGGGCGAGTAACGCCGGGTCGCGGAGATGATGCCGGCCGGGATCCCGAGCAGAATGGAGAGCGCGAGCGCGGCGCCACCGAGCAGGAGCGTGTTGGGCAGGCGTTCCCGGATGACCTCGTTGACCTTGCGCCGATCACCGAACGATCGGCCGAAATCCGCCCGGATGGCCGATCCGATCCATTTGACGTAACGCGTCAGAAGGGGCTGGTCCAGACCGAGCTGGCGGGCAAGAGCCTCGCGCTGGTCGGGCGTGGACTCCATCGTCAGCATGATCGCCGGCCCGCCCGGGGCCAGCGAGACCATGGCGAACGTGAGTGTCGAAACGACGAGGAGCACCACCAACGCCTGCGCGGCGCGCTCGATTAGGTAGCGTCCCACGAAGGCCTCTGCGTACCAGTCGGATTAGATTGGCGACCCGCGGGCACCCTGCGCGGGTACCCGCGGCGTCGCTCCGACGCTAC
>JBQTJG010000393.1:0-36503 GCA_052387355.1 Armatimonadota bacterium
GGCAGATTGCCCACGTGTTACTCACCCGTTCGCCGGTAGAGTTGAACGTCTGGCAAGCCAGACGCCAACCCTCCCTCGACTTGCATGTTTGAGGCACACCGCCAGCGTTCGTCCTGAGCCAGGATCAAACTCTCCGAAGAACCTTTGAAAAAGCTCAAAGGATTCGTTGGCCTTGCGTGCGGCTCCTTACCACTATGCGGTTGTCAAGGTGCGGGGCGAGATTCAGATGTCTCGCGATGAGCATCTACTTATACCAGCCCTCCACCAGACTGTCAAGGCCTGGAAGCGGGCCGGAGTTCATTACACTACCCCTCTTCTACCCCATTGTGGCGCCCCGCTCCAAACGATAGTCAGTACCAGGGGGCCGAGGCGTCTTCCGCGAACTCAACCGCCGCGCCGCTCTCGAGGCCGTCTCGAACATTTATCCATGGGACGTATGATCCAGATGGCCCGCGCACTCGAGTGATCAGCCTGGCCCTCGCCGCCGTGGTCGCCGCCGCGGCGTGGCGGCTCCGCTGGCTCACGCGGGACGGCGCGCTCGCGGCGTTCATTGTTGGCGCCGCCATCCTCGAGTTCGGCGGCGTCGTGTGGGCGCTCGCGCTGGCCGCGTTCTTCGCATCCGGCAGCCTGCTCACTCTGGTCGGACGCGCCCGGAAGTCGCAACCCGAACACCGGGGCCGCGGGCGGACCTGGCTGCAGGTCGTCGGGACCGGCGGGGTGGCTGCGGGCGCCAGCGTACTCTACGGCACTGGCATCGTGCCGGCCCTGCCGAGCCCGCTCCTGCCAGCCGCCTTCTTCGGCGCGCTGGCCGCAGCCGCCGCCGATACGTGGGCCACCGAGATTGGTATCCTGAGCGCTGCGGCGCCGCGCCTGATCACGACAGGTGAAACCGTCAGAGCCGGCACGTCGGGCGGCGTGACCATGCTGGGTACCAAATCCGGAATCGCCGGCGCCGCGATGATCGCAGCCTTTGGAGTGATCGATGCGCAGGGAAGCGCACGCGTCTTCGTGACGGTCCTGGTGGCCGGTGTGCTCTCGATGCTGCTGGACAGTCTCCTCGGCGCCACCGTGCAGGCATCGTTCCGGCGGCCCGACGGCGGCATGACCGAAGAACCTGAACGCGGCACCGCGCTCGAACGCGGGATCGCCTGGATGACGAATCCGATGGTGAACCTGATCGCGACCCTGGCGGGCGCCATCATCGCCGGGGGCCTGACGGCCTGGTGATGAGCGCGCCTATGGCGAGAGGCGGATGTTCGAGGCGTTCTCAGGCCCCAAGACTGTGTTGGGCGGAAGCAGTTTGTTGGCATCGAGGATGAACGCCAGCACATCCCAGTATTCTTCGGCCTTCAGGCTCCCCGGACTGTCGGCCGGCATCTCACGGTTCACGAAATCGAACAGCGCCTGGGCCGTATTGTAGCCCGAGAGGCCGTTTGGGCTTCCAAGCAGGCGTGGCCCATCTCCGCCCTGGCCCTGCGCGCCATGACACTTCGAACAACTCATCTGGAAGATACCCTTGCCGCGGTCGATCTGCTCGGTCTGGGCAACGGAGAATTCCGGTTCGGAAGCCGCCACTGCGGTCGACGTGACCGGCGCGAGCAGGCTCGTGCGGACCCAACGACCCGCGCCTTGAGGCGTCCATCCCCAGGCAACCAGTACGAGGATCACCGGCAGCAGCATCGCGGATCGGTTCACGGCACAAACCTCCTGGTGTCTCGGCGCTCCTTGAGATCAACGCCAGATCAATGCCGGAAGTTCCGCTCGCGGGCTCAATGCCGAAAGTGCCGCTCACCTGTCGCGATCATCGCGAGCCCGAGACGATTCGCCGCGGCGATGACCTCGGCGTCGCGCACCGATCCCCCCGGTTGGATCACCGCAGTCACTCCTGCGGAGGCCGCGGCTTCGATGCCATCCGGAAATGGGAAGAACGCATCCGAGGCCGCGGCCGCGCCCCGCGCGCGATCTCCGGCCTTGACCGCCGCCAGCCGGGCGCTGTCGACGCGGCTCATCTGGCCGGCGCCGACACCGACCACCTGACGGTCCTTGACGAATACCATCGCGTTGGACTTCACGTGAGCGCAGACGGTCCAGCCGAACCGAAGGTCTTCCCACTGCGCTGTCGTCGGCCTGCGATCCGTCACCACCTTCCACGTGGATTCGTCGCGCCCGATCTCATCAGCATCCTGCGCAAGGATCCCACCACGCACACTGCGGACCTCGACGCGACGAGACACGGATCCGGACGGCGTCCGGTAGTCTCCGGCCGCCAACAGCCGCAGATTCTTCTTCGCTCCGAGTAGGACCAGCGCCGCAGGGTCGAACGACGGCGCAATGACCGCTTCGATGAAGAGGTCGCCGATCGCCTGCGCGGCGTCACGATCGATCGAGACATTGGCCGCCACAATGCCGCCGAATGCGGCCACCGGATCGCAATCGCGCGCGCGGGTGAACGCGTCATACGCGCTCGCGGCAACTGCCGCGCCACAGGGATTGAGGTGCTTGATGATGGCGACGGCCGGTTGCGGCAGCTCGCGCACCAACCCCCACGCGGCTTCCAGATCGGCGATGTTGTTGTACGACAGCGCTCGACCGCCAAGAACCTCCGCTGAGATCACCTCACTGGGCAGATCTTCGACGGCCCGATACAGCGCGGCCCGCTGATGCGGGTTCTCGCCATAGCGCAGGTCCGTGTGCTTCCGAAATGTCAGCGTCAGGCTAGCAGGGAACGGCTCCTGACCGGCTGCGCGCTGGAAGTACGCGGCGATGGCTGCGTCGTACGCGGCCACCCTTGCGAACGCCTCGGCCGCCAGGCGCAGGCGCGCCTCGTCGGGTATGTGTGCTGCTGAGCGCAGCGCAGCGATCACTTCATCGTATTGCCGGGGCTCGTAGAGCACGATCACGCGCGCCCAGTTCTTCGCCGCGGCGCGCAGCAGGGTGACCCCGCCGATGTCGATCTCCTCGGCGGCCGCGGCCATGTCCGCGCCCCCGGCGACCGTCTCTTCAAAGGAATAGAGCGTGACTGCGACCAGGTCAATCGGCGCGATCGCGTGACGGTGCAGTTCGGTCAGATCACTCGGAGTGTTGCGCGCCAGCAGCCCGGCGTGCACCGCAGGGTGCAATGTCTTGACGCGACCGCCCAGAAGTTCAGGAAAGCCTGTCACCAACTCGAGGTTGCGCACACGCAGTCCGGCCTCGCGCAGCCGCGCGGCGGTGCCCCCAGTGGAAATGACCTCGACTCCCGCGTCCACAAGCGCCTGGGCCAACTCGACGATCCCGGTCTTATCTGCGACGCTCAACAGGGCCCGCTTGATGCCCGTCATGTGATACCCTTCACAGCGAGTAACTTCCCTCCTGGCGCCAGATGACCCGGCGGCCATCGAGATCGACATGGCCGGCCGCCCACGATCGGATCACCTCTGGGTAGAGCCGGCGTTCCTCTGCCTGCACCCGGGCCGCGAGGCGCTCAGGTGTATCGTCCGGCAGCACGGGCACCGCGCGCTGCGCAACGATCGGCCCACCATCCGGCGTTTCGTCGACCACATGAATCGTGCAGCCGCTGACGGCGACGCCGGCCTCCAGCACGGCGCGGTGCACCCGCTCGCCGTACATTCCCTTCCCGCCGAAGTCGGGCAGCAGGGCCGGGTGGACGTTGAGCAGACGACCCGGATACCGCCGGACGAACGACACCGAGAGGATGCGTAGGAACCCGGCCAGGCAAATCAGGTCGGGATGGTACGTATCAATCGCCGCAGCCAGCTCGGCTTCGAACGCCGCGGCGCTGCGGCCCCGGTGATCGATGAGCAGCGCCGGAATACCTGCCTGACGGCCTCGCTCCAGCGCCGGCGCGCCGGGGGTATTGCAGATGACGGCCACCACAGCGATGTCGCTCGTGCTCCCGGTACCGTTTAAGACCCCGGCACCGTTCGACATCACGGTGCCGTCGCTTGAGATCCCGGTGCCGGGGAAGGCATCGAGGAGCGCCTGCAATGTGGACCCGCTTCCGGAGGCCAGGACCACGACTCGCGTCATTCCAGGTCGACGCCCTGTAATCCCTCGACGATATCACCGATATCAAAGGCAGGGATCCCTGCGCGCGTGAAGTGCCGGGTCACCGGCGCTGCATCGCCGGCGGCGACGACCACGACCATGCCGATACCGAGATTGAACGTCTTGATCATGTCAGCTCCCGGAATCCGCCCGGTCCGCTGGAGCCAGGCGAAGATGGCCGGCTGCGGCCACCCGCTCTTGAGCCGGGCACGGCACCGTTCCGGCAACACTCGGGTGAGGTTGTCCACCAGGCCGCCGCCCGTGATGTGGGCGAGGCCATGCAGCCGCGACTGACCGAGGAGTGCCAGGACCGCCGGCGCGTAACAGCGGTGCGGAGCGAGGAGCGCGTCGCCCAGGGTGGCTCCCAGCTCGGAGATGTGGTCGCGGAGGCGCGCACCCGCATCGTCGACCACACGCCGCGCCAGCGAGTAGCCATTGGTGTGGAGCCCGCTGGAGGCGAGCCCGATGACGCGGTCGCCGGCCACGATCGACGCCCCGGTGATGAGGCCGTTGGGCGCGGCCAGGCCCATCATGGTGCCTACGACGTCGTACGCCTCGCCTGCGTACACGCCGGGCATCTCCGCGGTCTCGCCCCCGATCAGCGGGATACCGAGCGCGCGGCAGGCCTCGCTCATGGCTTCAATGAGCACGCCAACAAGAGAGGGGACGAGCCGGGCCATGGCGATGTAGTCGAGGAACGCAACAGGGTGGGCGCCGGTGGCGACCAGGTCGTTGGCGCAGTGGGCGACGATGTCGGAACCGATCACGCCGTCGCGGTCGAGCTGGCGGGCGATCAGGGTCTTGGTGCCAACCCCGTCTACCGTGGCGACAAGAAAGCCGCCATCGGTGGGATGGAGTCGTAGCGCCCCGGCGAATGCGCCCATCTCCGCGGCGACGGCATGAGTGTGCGTGGACGCGATCGTTGGGGTCAGATCGGTCAGGAGGCGCGCCTTGCCATCGATGTCCACCCCGGCATGGCGGTAGGTAAGCCCGCTCGCGGCTGGCCTGCCCCTCGGAGCGCGACTCACGGACGTCCGCTCCCGACCGGCGCAGGAACGAACGCGTCGAGCGCCGTGCGACCTGCATCCTCTTCCGTGGGTCGCCGGGTGGGGTAGTTGCCGTCGAGACAGGCCATGCACAGGGTCGAGGAGGGCAGCGCCAGCGCTTCGATGAGACCATCCTGGCTCAAATAGCCCAGGGAGTCGCCGTCAATGGAGCGCTGGATCGCTTCGACGTCGATGCGTGAGGCGATCAGCTCGCCCCGGTTGCTGGTGTCGATACCGTAGTAGCAGGCATGGCGGATCGGCGGTGAGGAGATCCGCACGTGGACCTCGCGGGCGCCGGCCTGGCGCAAGAGGCCAACGATCCGCCCTGACGTGGTGCCTCGTACGATCGAATCGTCAACCAGCACGACGCGCCGGCCGGCGATGACGTCGACGTTGGGGTTCAGTTTGAGGCGCACACCGAAGTCGCGCGACGCCTGGTCAGGTTGAATGAAGGTGCGGCCGATGTAGCGATTCTTGATGAGCCCGACTTCGAACGGCAGGCCCGCCGCCTCGGCGAAACCCATGGCCGCAGAGGTGCCGGAGTCGGGGACCGCTATGACGATGTCCGCCTCGACAGGATGCTCATGGGCCAGGATGCGTCCCATGCGGCGGCGGACGCTGTGGACATTGCGCCCGCGCAGCACTGTGTCCGGACGGGCGAAGTAGATGTACTCGAAGACGCAGTGCGCACGCCGCTCCACCGGCAGCGCCTGCGTGGTACGCATCCCGGTGACATCGATACTCACCAACTGCCCGGGATCGACATCGCAGACCGTCTGCGCCCCGAGGTGGTCAAACGCGCACGTCTCTGACGCGAGCGTCCAGAACCCTGGACCACGACCAACCACCAGCGGCCGAATCGCGTGGGCGTCGCTGAACCCGAAGAGCCGGCCGCCGGCGATCGCCGCGACAGTATACGCGCCCTCGATGCGGTGCATGCAGTAGGCAATGGCGTCTTCGACGGTCGAGGCAGGCGCCCGCGCGATCAGGTGCCCGATCACCTCGCTGTCGGTCGTCGCCTGAAAGGTGACACCCTGGCCCTCCAACTCCCGGCGCAGATCCGGCGCGTTGATCAGGTTCCCGTTGTGGGAAATCGCCACCGGCCCCCATGGCGACGAGGCCACGAACGGTTGCGCGTTCTCGATCCGCGCCGACCCCATCGTGGCATATCGCACGTGACCAATCGCTACCGGCCCGGGCAGGGCCGCGACCCGGTCATGATCGAACACCTGCGCCACCAGCCCCATGCCGCGATGCCGGCGCAGCTCCTGACCATCGAGCGCGGCAATGCCGGCGCTCTCCTGCCCCCGGTGCTGGAGGGCGTAGAGCGCGATGTGGACGAGCGGTGAGGCAGCCTGGCCGTCGGTGCAGAGCACACCCGTCACCCCGCACTCTTCCTTCCAAATGCTCTCGGGCCAGATCCCCTCAAGCGAGCTCCCCTCGGGCCAGGTCGCCTGAAGCGAGCCCTTCGCGTGGGTCATCGACTCAGACCTCCAGGCTATTCCAGGCGTCGGCGAGCGTGCTCACGGGAAGCTCAACCGACCGTGCGGGTGCGTGGCCGGGCGGCGTGATGCGCAGAGCCGTCCCGCCGGTTGTGCCGAGCACGACCAGGGACACGTCGTGCGACAGAGCAAGGGCTTCCAGTGCGGGGAGCTGCTCGGGCTGAACGGACGCGATGAACCGTCCAGGGCTCTCCCCAAATAACTCATAGGGCGTGGACGCAGCCGTCACCGATGCGCCGCGTCCTCCATGGACGCACGCTTCGGCGATCGCGACGGCGAGCCCGCCATCGCTACAGTCGTGCACCGACGCCAGCAGTCCGGCACGTACCGCGTGCGTGACACATCGAATGGCCCGCGCCGATACACCAGGCATGGGGTCGGCTGGCCGGCCGTGTATCGTTCCGCGGCAGACCTGCAGGTATAGGCTCCCGTCCAGGGTCGGAACCCCGGCGCCGAGCAGCGCCACCAGGTCGCCATCGCGCGTGAAGCCCGGTCGAGCGGTCCGCTCGACATCCTCAAGCAGGCCGACCATGCCGATGACGGGGGACGGCGGGATCGCGCGATCGTCGCTCCCGCCCTCGGCCTCGTTGTAGAACGACACTTTGCCGCCGACGACTGGCACCTCGAGCGCGCGGCAGGCTTCGGCGATACCGTCGACGGTCTCTCGAAAGGTCCAGAACACCTGCGGCCGCTCAGGGTTTCCAAAGTTGAGACAGTCGGTCACCCCGAGTGGCTCGGCGCCCACGCATGCGAGATTGGCGGCGGCCTCAAGGACGCAGAGTGCGGCGCCGCGACGTGGGTCGGCCGCGCACCAGCGGGCGTTGCTATCGGCGGTCAGGGCCAGGCCTAAGGGTGAGGCCTCAAGGATGCGGAGGACTGCGGCATCGGCGCCGGGCGGCATGACGGTCCGGATGCCCACCATGTGATCGTATTGCTCGAAGACCGCACGCTTGCTGGCGATATCGGGATGCGGAAGTAACGCGAGCAGCGCCTGGGCGGGGTCGACGGTCTCCTTCCACCAGCCACTGTCCAGGCCGGCTTCATGCCACCGGGCCTCGAGACCATCCGGCATCAACGCATCAGGATCGTACGACGGGGCATCCGCCAGGGCCGACGGCGGAAGGTCCGCGATCGTGCGGCTGCTGGAGGTGACGACGAGCCTGGAATCGGCGGTCACGGTCCCGATCACCTCGGCCGCCAGACCCCAGCGATGGTAGATCGCGACGATGGAGTTCGCCTCGGTCGCCGGTACCACCAGCAGCATGCGCTCTTGGGACTCACTGAGCAGAACCTCTTCATCGCCCATGCCGGTCTCGCGCAGCGGCACACGATCGAGGTCGATCGTCAGCCCCACCCGGCCCCGCGCAGCCATCTCGGAGGTTGCGCAGGTCAGGCCGGCTGCACCCATGTCCTGCATGGCGACCACGGCGCCGGTCGCCAGGGCTTCGAGCGTAGCCTCGATGAGCAGTTTGCCGGTAAAGGGATCGCCCATCTGGACCGATGCGCGGTCCTCGGGCTCGCGACCCTCGTCCAGCTCTGTGGAGGCAAACGCGGCGCCACCAATACCATCCCGGCCGGTGCGGGCACCGACGTAGAGGACCACATTGCCCGGTCCGGTTGCCGCCGATCTGGCGACCTGATCGGTGCGCACAAGCCCGAGACACGCGACGTTCACGACCGGGTTGTCGCGATAGCGTGGATCGACGCGCAGCTCGCCGCCGACGGTGGGCACGCCGATCGCGTTGCCATAGCCCGCGATGCCCGAGACCACGCCGCCGAACAGCCGTCTGGAGCGCGCCTCGTCCAGCGGCCCAAACCGCAGCGAGTCAAGCAGGGCGATGGGCCGCGCGCCCATGGCCAGCACGTCCCGGATGATCCCGCCGACGCCCGTGGCCGCGCCGTTGTAGGGATCAACCGCGCTGGGATGGTTATGGCTTTCCATCTTGAACGCGAGCGCCCACTGTGGATTGATGGCGACGACGCCGGCATTCTCGCCAGGTCCGGTCAGGACGCGCGGCGAGGTCGCGGGCAGCCGGCGCAGCACGTTCTTCGAGTGCTTGTATCCGCAGTGCTCCGACCACATCACGCCGAACATCCGGGCCTCGATCGACTTGGGCTCGCGCCCCAGCCGCCGACAGACCTCACGGTAGTCCGATGCCGACAGTCCACCGATGGCTGCGACATCGACGGCGCCTGTAGATTTCACCGGGCGACCCCCGTCATGGTCCGGGGCCGGGGGGCGAGAGACTCGATCGCCGACTCAAAGAGCCGGCGGCCGTCTGTCGAACCCAGCAGGGACTCGGACGCCCGCTCCGGATGCGGCATCAATCCTACGACATTGCCTGCGTCGTTCGCCACGCCCGCGATCGCCGCCGCCGAGCCATTCGGATTGGCCGCAGGGATGACGCGCCCGCGCGGGTCGCAATACCGAAACACCACCCGTCCGGCCGCCTCTAGCGTGGCGATCTCACAATCGCCGGCCAGATACCCGCCATCGCCATGGGCGATGGGCATCTGGAGCACCGTACCCGGTTGCAGCATCGCCGTGAATGGGGTGTCTGTCGACTCCACTCTGATCCACACGGGAATGCACCGGAAACGCAGCGTACCGTTCCGCATCAACGTCCCCGGGAGCAGGCGAGCTTCGGTCAGGATCTGGAATCCGTTGCAGATGCCGAGCACAGGACCGCCGGTTGCGGCGAACGTCGTCACGGCGTCCATAATTGGGGAGGTTGCGGCGATCGCGCCGGACCGGAGATAGTCGCCATAGGAGAACCCCCCGGGAAGCACGAGCGCATCTACGCCGGCCAGCGATCGATCCTCATGCCAGACTTCCAGAACCGGCTGGTCCAGCACGGATCGCAGCACATGGAGACAGTCACGGTCACAGTTGGATCCGGGAAAGATCACGACCCCCCAGGTCACGGCACCACCTCCAACTCCTCGATGCGCCACGTCTCGATGAGGGGATTCGCCAGGAACCGTTCACACATCTCGTCGACCCTGGTGCGCATGGACTCCGGGACCGCGATCTCGATGATCTTCCCTATGCGCACACGCTCCACGTCGTACGAGAGCGCCCGCAGGCCGCGCTCGACCGCGTGCCCCGGGGCATCCAGCACACCTGGCTTCAGCATGACGGTGATGCGGAAGTCGGGCATCTAGGCGATCTCCTTCCCCGTCAGCCGGCGGTAGGTTTCGAGATACCGCTGCCGGGTGGCGGCGATGACGTCGGGCGGCAGCGCCGGCGCGGGCGGTTCCCTGTTCCAGCCGATCTCGATGAGATAGTTCCGCACGAACTGCTTGTCGAAGGCGACGAGCTGGCCGCGGGCGTACGATTCGGCATCCCAGTATCGCGAAGAGTCGGGCGTAAGAGCCTCATCGATGAGGATGAGGTGGTCGACATCACCTCGCCCGGGAACGAGCCCGAACTCGAACTTGGTGTCCGCGAGCACGAGGCCGCAGGCAGCCGCGTGTGCCCGTGCGTGAGCGTACAGCGCCAGGCTGACCTCCCGTAGGCGTGCGGCGAGCGGCTCGCCGACCATGCGCGCGACATCGTCGAACGTGATGTTCTGATCGTGTCCACTGGCCGCCTTGGTTGCGGGCGTGAAGATCGCGGTCGGAAGAACCGACCCCTCCTGCAATCCGGGCCGCAGCGGGACGCCGCAGATGGCGCCGCTCTGCCGGTAGTCCTGCCAGCCCGATCCGGCGAGATAGCCCCGCACCACGCACTCCACGTCAATCCGGCGCGCCCTCCGAACCAGCATCGCCCTACCATCGAGGAGCGCGGCATGCGCCCGCACTGCGGCCGGGATCTGGCTTGCGGCCGGCATCCGGCTGATGTCCACCGTCATCACATGATTCGGGATGATCTCTTTCGTCTGGTCGAACCAAAACGCCGAGAGCTGCGAAAGGATGCGGCCCTTATCAGGCACGGGCGTCGGCAGGATGTGGTCGAACGCCGAGATCCGGTCGGTGGCGACAATCAGCAGCGCCTCACCGACCTCATACACGTCCCGCACCTTTCCGCGCGCAAAGACCGGCAGCGGCAGGTCGGTCGTGGCCACCGGTGGCCCTGCCGAACGCATCATCAACCTCCCCTCCCCGCGCCCGGCGATGTCGGCCGTGCCGCGACCGAGGCCCCAACTGCTGACGCGCCACTCGGGGCGCTCGGGATACCTGCGCGCTCCAGGATCGCGTCAACGTGAGCCAGATACGGTGCGAGATCGAAGCAGGCGTCGAGCTCCTCCGCGGGCAGGACGCCTTCCGCGGCGATCAGCTCGTGGAACCCGCCCCGACCTTCCAGGGCGGCCGTCGCGGCCTGCTGCACGATGCGATAGGCATCGTCACGGGTGCGGCCCTTCTCGATCAGGGCCAACAGCACCCGGTGGCTGAAGACCAGCCCGCCGGTCGCCTCGAGGTTCCGCCGCATCGCGTCGGGATACACGCGCAAGCCGGCCAGCACGCGGTGCAACGTCCGCAGCATGTAGTGCGACAGTCCGGTCGCCTGAGGGAAGATCAGCCGCTCTGCAGAGGAGTGACTGATGTCTCGCTCTCCCCACAGCGCCTGGTTCTCCAGGGCGACTACCGCGGCGGCTCGGACGGTGCGGGCAAGACCGACCAGCCGCTCACACAGGATCGGGTTGCGTTTGTGCGGCATCGCCGACGATCCGGTTTGTCGGGTGCTGAATGGCTCTTCGACCTCTCGGATCTCGGTGCGCTGCAGCCCGCGGATCTCGGTGGCGATCTTTTCGACGGTCCCGGCCAGGATCGCCAGCGCTGCAACGTACTCGGCGTGCCGGTCGCGCTGCAAGACCTGGCTGCTGACCGGCGCCGCCGCCAGTCCCAACCGCTCGCACACGGCGCCTTCGATCTCGGGAGGATTATGAATGAACGTGCCGACTTCGCCCGACAGCTTGCCGACGCGCACGGCCTCACGCGCCGCGCGCAGCCGGGTCTCGGCGCGGCCAAGCTCAGCGTGCCACAGCGCGACCTTGACCCCGAACGTGATCGGCTCGGCCTGTATCCCGTGGGTGCGTCCGGCCATCACGGTGCGGCGATGACGATCAGCAAGCGCCGCCGTAGTTTCCCGCACCTGTCCGAGCGCGTCAAAAAGCAGGTCGGCCGCCCGCACGAGCAGGACCGACTGCGCCGTATCTACGACATCCGACGACCCCAGACCCAGGTGCAGGTAGGACGCGTCGGGTCCGGTCAGTTCGGACACCGAGCGGAGGAACGCGACGACGTCATGCTGGGTCTCGGTCCGCTCGATCTCGTCGACGCGCGCCGGCGAGCCGCACCGCGCGGAGCGACGCAGCCGTTCGGCGACCTCGTGCGGCACGATTCCACGCGTCGCCTGAGCTTCGGCCACCAGCAGTTCAATCTCCAACCAGAGGGCGAACTTCGTTTCCGGCGCCCAGAGCGCCTGCATTTCGGGCGTCGCGTACCGATCGATCACCGCAGCGCCCCCGAGCCGGCCCGCAGCGCGATGCGGATCAACTCGTCCCGCTTCCGCCCGAGTCCAATCATCGTCACCGGATTGCCCACAAGCGCGGCGATGCGATCGACGAACAACCGCGCGGTGGCAGGTAGGTCGTCGATACGACTCGCGCGCTCCGGCAGCCTCCACCCGGAAAACGTCTCGTAGTCCGGCTCGACCTCGAAGAGCGTGGACGTGTCGGGCATCTCATCGAGCAGCGCGCCTCGGTAGCGGTATCCCGTGCAGATCTTCACGGCGTCCATGCCATCGAGCACATCGAGTTTCATGATCGCCAGTTCCGTGAATCCGGCAACCTCGGCCGCGAACCGGGCGGCGACCGCGTCGAACCACCCGCACCGGCGCGGACGGCCGGTCGTTGTGCCAAACTCGCCTCCCACCTGGCGGATACGCTCCGCGGTCGCGTCACGAAGTTCAGTGGGCATCGGCCCGGCGCCCACCGCCGTTGTGTAGGCCTTCACCACGCCGACCACGCGTGAGATGCGGCCGGCAGGAATCCCGGCGCCGGCGGCGGCTCCGCCGGGCAGGCACGTCGAGGAGGTCACGTAGGGATACACGCCCCAGTCGAGATCGCGCATCACGCCGAGGTGTCCCTCCAGCAGGATGCGCCGGTCTGCGCGCAGCGCCTTCTGCACCAGACCGTGGCTGTCGACGATCCGCGAGGCGAGCGTAGCTCGCCACGCTCTGCAGCGCTCGAACACCGCGTCGGGGTTGATGACGGCCTGGCCTTCACCCTGGGCCAGGACGCGATTGATCCGGGCGACCTGGTACTGCACCTGTCCGGCCAGAGCGTCGGGGTGGAGCAGGTCGCCCATCCGGATGCCCACACGCGCAACCTTGTCCGCGTAGGCGGGCCAGATCCCCTGCCGGGTGGTGCCGTGCTGGCCGCTGCCGCGGAGCTCCTCTTCCCGCACATCCAGCATGATATGGTGAGGAAACACCACGTGCGCTCGATTCGAGACGACGACGTTGTGTGTCGAGACGCCGTGACGCTCGAGCATGGTCAGCTCGTCGATCAGCGCATCGGGATTCACCACGACGCCGGGACCGATCAGGCACGTCACGGATGGATGCAACACGCCCGACGGCACGAGATGGAGACCGAACGTGCCTTGGGCGCTGACGATCGTATGCCCGGCATTGGTCCCCCCGTTGTAGCGGATCACCAGATCCGTCTCGCCGGCCAGTGCGTCGATCACCTTTCCCTTGCCCTCGTCGCCCCAGTGGCCTCCGACGATTGCTGTGACCGGCATGCGTCTCTTACCCCCTGACCGCCGGCGCCGCGTGCGTACCGGGGAGGTCTGGACCGATGGCCGCAACCGCCTCCAGAGGCCCCGGCGTACGCGCGAGCCGGCTGCCGATGTCTCGCCGGAAATGCGCGCCGTCAAAACGGACGGACCCGGCAGCGCGGTACGCGCGCGTCTGTGCCGCTGCAATGGTTGAGCCGCAGCCGACGACAGTGAGCACGCGGCCACCGGCGGTGACCAGACGGCCGCCTTGCATCACCGTGCCGCTGTGAAAGACGAGCCCCTCGGTCTCAGCGGACTCGATGCCCTCGATGGGATGGCCGACGTCGGTGGTCCCGGGGTATCCCCGAGAAGCCAGCACGACGCCGACCGCCGCGCCGCCGGCGGTGGCCAGCGACCCGGCATTGAGATCTCGGTCACGGAGGAGATTGAAGGCCTCAGGCAAACCAAGGCGCAAGAGCGGCAAGATGACCTGGGCTTCAGGATCGCCCATCCGGCAATTGAACTCGAGCACTTTGGGACCTTCGGCGGTCAGCATCAATCCGGCGAAGAGCACACCCCGATACGGGCGTCCCTCGGCGCACATGGCGCGCGCGACAGGCTCCATCATCTCCCGGACAATACGCTCGCGCAACGCGCCGGACAGCGGGTACGGAGACGCCGCGCCCATACCTCCGGTGTTGGGACCTCGATCTCCGTCATGCGCCCGCTTATGGTCTTGGGCCGAGGGCAGGAGCGCCACTGCCTCGCCATCGACAAGGGCAAAGACGCTGACTTCGTGACCCTCAAGCCGCTCCTCGATCACAATTCTGGAGCCCGCATCGCCGAACGCGCGATCCACCATCATGGTGTGCACCGCGTGGCGCGCGTCGTCGACGTCATCGCAAACGATGACGCCTTTGCCACCGGCCAGGCCATCGGCCTTCACGACAACGGGCTCAGCGACCCGCGCCAGATACGTGAGCGCTGACGCAGGCTCAGTGAACGCCGCATGTCTCGCCGTGGGAATCCCGTGTCGCTGCATGAATGCCTTCGCGAACACCTTGCTGCCTTCGAGCGCGGCGGCGGCCGCCGAGGGGCCGATGATCGCCAGGTCACGCGCGTCGAAGAGATCGACGATCCCGGTCACGAGCGGCGCCTCGGGCCCAACGATGGTCAGGTCGGCGTGCAGCGAGTCAGCGGCGGCGGCGAGCGCTGGCAGATCCGTCGCCGCGATTGGCAGACAGCGGGCCAGCCGGGCGATACCGGGGTTGCCCGGGGCGCAGTACAACCTGGCACGGGGAAAGTGCCGGTGGACGTGCCAGACCAGGGCGTGCTCACGTCCGCCCCCACCAATGACGAACAATGACTTCATATCTCGCATTTATTATTCGCTTTTTAGGCTGAACAGGTGGGATCTTGAGGTTCCCAGGGCAGAAGATACCACAAACCCCGGACGATGACAAGCCAGAAAGGCGGACCCTCCTTACGGTTTGGCGATGAAGCGGAACTCCAGACGTGCCTCGTTTTCAGATCGGAGGATCCCAAAGATCGAAGGCGGCTCGAAGCCGAAGTCGGTCATCTTGATCATCGACGTGGCCGCACCTGTAAGGACGTTCCCTTCAAGTTTGAGGGTCACGGCAAAGGTCGTCGGTTTCGTAACGTCGCGGATCTTGAGGTTGCCGGTCATCTGTAGTTGAAGCTCACGGCCGTCCTGGTAGGCCTCCGGCAGCCCCTGGATCGCGGTCGGCGTGAATTCAGCCATGGGGAACCTGGAAGACTCCAGCCACCGGTCGCGGATAGCGCTGTCGCGGCGCTGGCGGTCAGACCTGAACTGGCTGATATCGACGGTGATCGTCCCGACACGGCTGTTGGCCGGCCTGGCACGGTCGATGAAGATCTCGCCGCGCACCACGTTCGTGACGCCCACGGCGATATTGAAGCGATTGCCTTCGTTGATGAAGGTCTCGGCAACCCGGTAGGTCACGCTGGACTCGCCGGGCACGATGACGTACCGCTGTGCGCCCGCGGGCGGCGCGGCGGGTGCCGCACGCCCGATGGGCGTGATAAGAAGAGGTACGGTCACGGCCAGGATGAGGAGGATGAGAAGGAACAAGCGCATCGCTCGGTTCAAGGAGCAACCTCCATCTCGGGCTCGGGCTGGGGCACAGTCATGAGTAGTAACGATGGGAGCCCACGATTCGTTCCCGCCGCAGGCTGTTGGGAGCCATCAAGTGGATCATGCCCACCGCTGCCGTGGGGCAGTCGGTGGTATCACTCACGGACGCGGGGGGAGCCGCGCGGCTCCCCCCTCGTCAACATTCGCGAGTGCCCGGTCTCACATGGGCGGCATCGGGGGCATGCCCGCGCCAGGCCCTGCCTTCTCCTCCTCGGGCTTCTCGACAACCATCGCCTCGGTCGTGAGCAAGAGGCCCGCAACGCTCGCCGCATTCTGCAGCGCCGAGCGCACGACCTTCGCGGGATCGACGATCCCCGCCTTGAACATGTCCACGAACTCACCGCTCATCACATCGTAGCCCCAGTTGGGCTTCTGCTCCTTCAGGTGCTCGACGATGATCGAGCCCTCCTGCCCGGCGTTGATCGCGAGCTGCCTGGCCGGCTCGGCCAGCGCCCGGGCCACGATGGACGCGCCGGTTTTCTCGTCGCCTTCGAGCTTGAGCCCTGCGATGGCCTTTCCGGCCACCACGAGCGCGGCGCCGCCGCCGGCGACGATGCCTTCCTCAACCGCGGAACGGGTGGCGCGCAGCGCGTCCTCGGTGCGCGTCTTGCGATACTTCAACTCGGCCTCGCTCGGCGCGCCCACTTTGATCACGGCGACCCCGCCCGAGAGCTTCCCAAGCCGCTCCTGCAGCTTCTCCCGATCGTAGTCGGACTCGGTGTCCTCGACCTGCTTGCGGAGCTGCTGCACGCGCTTGTTGATCTCGTCCTTCTTGCCCGCGCCCTTGATGATGATCGTCTCTTCTTTGCGGATCTTGACCTGGCCGGCGCGGCCCATATGGCTCATCTCGGTGTTCTCGAGCTTGAGCCCCACCTCGTCGCTGATCACCTGTCCCCCGGTCAGGATGGCGATGTCATCGAGGATCGCCTTGCGCCGCTCCCCGAACGCCGGCGCCTTGACCGCCGCCACTGCCAGCGTGCCGCGCAGCGTGTTGACGACCAGCGTGGCCAGCGCCTCGCCCTCGAGGTCTTCAGCGATGATCAGCAGCGGCCGGCCCACCTGCACGACGCGCTCCAGCACCGGCAGCAGATCCTTTACGGCGCTGATCTTTTTGTCGGTGAGGAGGATCATCGCATCGTCGACGATCGCTTCCATCTTCTCGGCATCGGTGATGAAGTACGGGGAGATGTAGCCCTTGTCGAACATCATCCCCTCGACGACCTCGACGGTCGTCTCGATGCCCTTCGATTCCTCGACGGTGATGACGCCATCCTTGCCAACCTTGTCCATCGCATCGGCGATCAGCTTCCCGATCGTGGGATCGTTGGCTGCGATGCTGGCAACCTGCTCGATTGCCTCCTTGGTCTCCACCGGCTTCGCCGCCTTGCGGATTTCCTCGACGACCGCGCCGACAGCCTTCTCGACGCCCCGCTTCAGCGCCATCGGGTTGGCGCCGGCCGCGACCATCTTCAACCCGTCGCGGGCGATCGCCTGCGCGAGGATTGTCGCCGTGGTTGTGCCGTCACCGGCGACATCCTCGGTCTTCGTGGCGACCTCACGGACGAGCTGGGCGCCCGCATTCTCAAAGGGATCCTCGAGTTCAACTTCCTTCGCCACGGTGACGCCGTCATGCGTGATCGTCGGCGAGCCGAACTTCTTTTCGAGGACCACGTTGCGGCCCTTGGGGCCGAGCGTGATCTTGACCGCTTCGGCAAGTTTGTTCACGCCGCGCTCCATCGCGCGGCGCGCGTCCTCTTCGTACAACAGAATCTTCGCCATCTCTATGATCTCCTCTACGCCTTCGCCTTGACGCGCATCTTCTCGACGATGGCGAGTATGTCGCTGGCGCGGAGGATGAGCAGATCGCCCTCATCCGACTTGACCTCGGTGCCGGCGTACTTGGCGAACAGCACGCGGTCGCCCTCTTTCACATCGAGCGCAATGCGCTTCTTGCCATCGTCATCCCACTCACCAGGCCCGACGGCGACGACCTCGCCGTGCTGCGGCTTCTCCTTGGCGGTGTCGGGCAGCACGATCCCGCCCTTGGTGCGCTCCTCCTCCTCGAGCGGTTTGACGACCACGCGGTCGCCCAGAGGCTTGAGCTTCATCGTATGCGTCCCTCCTTATTGGGGGTCTTCCGTTGGGAATTAGCACTCTCGCTAGGAGAGTGCCAGCACCTTCTATCTTATGCTGATGGCAGCCGGCAATCAAGCCCCCCGGACAAAGTGCCAGGGCGGCACCGGACCGGCGCTAGAGCGGCAGGTCAGACGCGACGGAGAGCGTCCAGGCGTCCGCCAGGCCGCGCTCGAAGCGTGACGCGCCGCACGCCGCGATCATGGCCGCGTTGTCGGTGCACAGCTCCACCGGAGGGACCAGCATCGGCAGGCCAAGATGGCTGGCTTCCGCCTCGAGCCGCCTGCGGAGCACTGAGTTGGCCGCGACGCCGCCAGCCAGAACGATCGCGCTGGGCGTGTATCGCCTGGCGGCGGCTGAGAGCGTCGTGACCAGGGCCTCTGCAACCACCCGTTGCAGCGACGCCGCCAGATCGGCGAGGAACGCCGGCGAGGGGTTGGCGCGGGCGGCGAGCGCTCGGACGGCCGCAGTCTTGATGCCGCTGAAGCTGAAATCGAATCCCCGATCGCTGCGATCCCGCATCGGCACCGGCAGCGGCACCGCGTGCGGATCCCCGGCCTGCCCCCGGCGGTCGAGTTCCGGCCCCCCGGGATAGCCGAAACCCATCGCCCGTGCCACCTTGTCGAACGCCTCGCCCGCGGCGTCGTCGCGTGTCCGACCCAGCATGACGTACCGGCCCGGGGCCTCGATCAGGATGAGATCGGTGTGGCCCCCTGACACGATCAGAGCCAGCGACGGCGCCGGCAGCGGCCCCCGGTTGAGAACGTTGGCGAACAGGTGGCCTTCGAGATGGTTGACCCCAACCAGCGGAAGCCCACGGGCGAATGCCAGGCCCTTGGCCGCGGCCACTCCGACGGCGAGCGCTCCCACCAGCCCGGGACCGCAGGTGACCGCGATGCCCTCGATCCCGGACCATGTGGCGCCGGCTGTCTCAAGGGCAAGGTCGGTGACCGGGAGCAATCGCTCGAGATGGCGGCGTGAGGCCAGCTCGGGGACGACACCCCCGTAGCGATGATGGAGGTCGGCCTGGGAAGCGACGATGTTGCTGCGGATGTGAATACCGTCATCAACGACGGCGGCCGCGGTTTCGTCACACGACGTTTCGATGCCCAGCACGCGCATAGCGTCGCGGTGTTCTAGTCCTCCAGGCTCCGGCGAACAGCATCGAGCCGCGCCCCCGCTTCCGGTTCCCGAAGACTACCGCTCCACATCACCGCGGCATCTTCACCGTTGTCACTGTAGTAGCGCTTCCGCAGCGCGACGTCGCGGAATCCGAATTTTCGATACAGCCCAATGGCGACGTTGTTCGACGGCCGAACCTCCAGCGTCATCCAACGGGCGCCGCGCGCCAACGCGTGGTCGATGAGGGCCAGCAGCAGCCGCTCTCCGATGCGCTGGCCGCGCCAGCGTCGGTCGACCGCCACGGTGGTCACGTGGGCCTCGTCGAAGATCACCCACATCCCGGCGAACCCGACGACGCGGTCCTCGTCCTCACGGGCGATCACGTAGCAGGCGACCTTGTTCTCTTCCAGCTCGGCCCGATAGGCGTCCTTCGGCCACGGCACGGCGAAGGCCTCGACCTCGATCTCCCGCACGCGCGCGAGATCGCGGAGAGCCATCGGTTCGATGCGAACCCGTGTGATCTGCTTCATGACGGACCGGGCATCCGGCGCCACCTGACGCCCGGACGCCACGCGACTTCCCTTCTGGACAGTAGCGGATGGTTCCTCCCCGCGCCTCCTGATCGAGATTCGGATCCGACTCGCGATCAGCATCGAAACTCGCGCGCGTCGGGACGCCGGATGTAGACAGGCACGAGCCCGATAGGATCGTCCGATTCGCCCCGCAGCAAGCGCAGCCGGCCCAGTCGACCGACGGCGGAGGCGCGCGGCCACCACTGCTCCGGCGGCGCGGCAGCGGCCCACGGCGCCAGTGCATCGAGCAGCACGGGCGCGGATAGATCAAGAGCGTCACCGGCCAGGGTGACGGGTTCCGCGATCGGCCCCAGGGCGTCGCGCAGGGCCTCCGGCGTCACCAGGAGGTCGGGCGTCCGGCGCTCCGCACTCTCGTCGAGTCTAAACAACGCGGCGGCGACCTCACCGCGGCGGGCGTCAACCGCGGCCAGCACCAGTCCCTTGCCTGTGACCCCGGCGGCGATGGCCTCGAGTGTCGAGACGGCCACGAGCGGCCGGTCCATTGAATGGGCCCAGGCTGTCGCGGTCGCCACGCCGATCCGCAGACCGCTGAATCCGCCGGGCCCGATCGACACGGCCAGCCCATCGATGTCGTCTCGCCGCAGACCGGCGGCGTCGAGCAACTGGTCGATCGCAGGAATCAACCACTCCAGGTGACCGCCGGGGACGTGCGCCGACAGTTCGGACAGCGTACCCTGCGGTCCGACCACCGCCACGCCACCCCGGGGCGTCGCGGTCTCAATTGCCAGGACGCGCACGGCGCTAGGCTCCGACCGCGTCCGCGAGTCGGTCAGCCATTGACGCCGGAAGGCTGAGTGCATACACCCGATCGCTGGGGGCAGACCCAAGGGCGCACTCGATCTTCACATGCTCCTCGGGCAGCATGAAGGTCGCACGATCGGCCCACTCGACAATGAGCACACCGCCGCCGGGGAGTTCCTCGAGGCCAAGATCTCGGATCTCTTCGGGACGCTCCAGCCGGTAGAGGTCGGCATGGTAGACACGGATCGGTCCCGCGTACACGCGGATCACGACGAACGATGGACTGGCGATATGCCCGGCCGCACCACAGCCCAACGCGATACCGCGCGCCAGGATCGTCTTGCCGGATCCCAGCGGACCGATCAGCGCGACCACATCGCCCGGACGGAGACGCGCGCCCAGCCTGCGCCCCAACGCCTCGGTGGCCTCAGGGGAGCGCGTCGCGACGACCACGCGCAGGGAGTCCGCGGTCACAGGAAGGAGCGCAAAGACGAGCCTTACGACGGGTGGGACAACTCGGACCTGACGCGAACGTGCAGCCCGTCGAGGCCGACCACCCGCACAGCCTGCCCGTCGGCGATCGGTCCATCGACAGCCGTCGCGCTCCACATCTCCCCCTGGACGTAGACCGTGCCCTCAGGGTTGAGCGGCGAGCGCGCGATGCCCACTGCGCCGACCAGGCGCTCACTGCCGCTGCGCGCCGGCGCCCGCTGTGCACGTACCCCGGCGCTGACCGCGAACAGGAAGAACGCCGCCAGCCCCGCAGCCACCACCAGGATCAACCGCAGGGAGATCTGCAAGAACGGCGCCTGGCGCTCAGTCAGCAGGATCGCGCCGAAGACGAACGCGATCACCCCACCGACGGTGAGCACCCCGTGTCCGGGGACCTTGATGTCTGCGATGAAGAGGAGGACGGCGAAGGCGATGAGCAGCAGCCCGGCAACGTTGACCTGCACGATGGCGAACGAGGCCAGACCGAGGATCAGCGCGATGCCGCCCACGACCCCGGGAAACACGGCGCCCGGATTGTAGAGTTCGACCAGGATGCCAAGGGTGCCGATGTTCATCAGGATGAAACCGATGTTGGGGTCGCTCAACTGCGCGAGGAAGCGCTCGGTCACATCCATGGGGATATCGATGACACGCGCCCGGTCGGTCCGCAACGTCCTGGGGGAGCCCAGGTCGCTCTCGACGGAGCGTCCATTCAGCTTCCGCAGGAGATCATTGAAATCGTTGGCGACGAAATTGACGACCCGTTCGCGCACGGCCTCTTCCTCGGTAATCGAGACCGCCTGTCTGACCGCCTTCTCCGCCCAGTCGGCATTGCGACCGCGGCGCCGAGCCATCGCGCGGATGTTGGCGACGGCGTCGTTCGTCACTTTCTCCATCAGGGTCTTGTCCGGCTTCTGGCCCTCGCCCCCGCCGACTGAAACCGGGGTCGCGGCCCCCAGATGGGTCGCCGGCGCCATCGCCGCAATGTGCGCAGCGTACGTGATGAAGACGCCCGCCGAGGCCGCGCGCGCGCCGCGCGGCGCAATGTACACGACGACGGGGATCTTGGCGTTGAGGATCGCCTTGGTGATCTCGTCCATCGACTTCAGCAGGCCGCCGGGCGTATCGAGCTGGATGATGAGCGCCTCGGCGTTGGCCTCCGCGGCTTCTCGCACCGCGCGTTGGATGAACCGCGCCGTTGACGGCGCGATGATGCCGTCGATGGTGATCCGGTACACCACGGCCGGGGCCGCAGCCGGCGCGGCGAGGCCCGAGGGGGCCGCGATGAACGGCGCGACCACCAGGGCGAGCGACAGAACAAGAACGACCGGGCGCGCTCGTGTCATGGACGTCGGGACGCGTGGACGAATCGAGAGAAGAGCCGCCGGTGCATGGCGTGATGGGAGACCAGCCGCTCAGGATGCCACTGCACGCCGACCACGAACCGGTGCTCGCGGCTCTCCAACCCTTCGGGCGTTCCGTCCGGGGCCCGCGCGGTGATCTCGAATCGGGGCGCCCGTTCCGCCACTGCCTGATGGTGATAGGTGTTCACACCGACCGCGCCCTCACCTACGATGGCGGCGAGATGCGTGCCCGGCTCGACCATCACGCCATGGCCCAGCTCCCACGACTCGAGCCGGCCATCCTGATTGTGGGCAGGCGGCTCGACGCCGGCGAGCGAGAGGTCCTGCCAGAGGGTTCCGCCGGCGGCCACATTGATCAACTGCACGCCGCGACAGATGCACAGGGTCGGGCGGTCAGTCTCCAAGGCCTGGCGGGCGAGATCGATTTCCATGGCGTCACGCGCATCGTCGATTGTGAGCGTGGCGTGCACCGACTCGTCGATCTCCTGGCCGTAGTACCGTGGATGAACATCGGCGCCGCCTGACAACAGCAGGCCATCGTAGTCGTCGGGAATCGATTCGCCGGCCCTCACCAGAATGGGGTCCCCGCCACCCATCCGGACGGCATCGGCGTAGTACCGGGCGGACGTCGTCACGCGCTCCATCAGGGCGGCATTGGCCCCTGCCGGGGCCCGCCGCACGGTGACGAGGATGCGTGGGCGACGCTCACTATGGGGCATAGAACGGCTGCTCCCCTCCGCCGCACCCCGCGCACGACCCCTCGCTCTGCGTGCTCACGGTGAGGCCGTGTGCATCCAGCTTCAGCGATCGGATCCTGAAGGTAATGGGCCAGGAGCGCTGGTGCAACACGGGATTGATATGGCGCTCAATCTCGCGAATGACCACTGTCGGCAGCGGGAGGCTGTTGGCGTGCAGGCTGTCAAAGTAAAAGTAGACCTCCGTGGAACCGGACGTGGCAAAGAACCCCTTCATGCGCATCCGCGTTGGCTGTCCGCGAAACAGGACGGTGCCGGTGCCGAGTAAATAGCCGTTGTCGGCCGACAGCCGGATGTCGTCCAGGGGATTGCCGGCGTTGAAGAGATCCTGCAGGCTCCGCAGGAGAACCCGCGTCTGCATGGCGCTGTCGCGGAACTCCCGGACCTTGAGCGTCCCGGCGCGGAGCGCCTCCGGGTCAACGCTGACCCCGACCAGGCGAATCATGGTTTCGTCGACGCGCAGGCCATCAGCGAGCAGCACGCGGCGCCCGACGACACTGATCCGAGCATAGCCGCCCTCATACAGGTCTGGGATGGCCTCGATGCGGAGATCCTCGGCGGAGCGCATGAATGCCCCAAACGCGCGCCGGAGCAGCGCCTCATCGGCCGCCGCCGGCAGCGTTGCCAGCGCGATGAGGAGCACGACTCCCAGGCTTCGTCGAATCAGCATGCCCGTCCGTTACCCTTGGGCCAGCCACCCGGCATACGCAAAGAGCGCCGGCTGCCCTCCAGTATGCCAGAAGATCACCGTCTGGTCAGGCGCAAATTGCCCGCGACGGACCATGTCGATCAATCCGGCCATCGCCTTTCCCGTGTAGACCGGGTCGAGCAGAATGCCCTCGGTCCGCGCCGCCAGCCGGATCGCGTCCAGGCACGCCGGCGTCGGGGCACCATATCGTTCACCGACATACTCGTCCGTCACGACGATATCATCGGGATGCGGGCGCCAGTCAAGTCCCATCAAGGAGATCAGCTCCTGGATCAGCCCCTTCACCCGACTGGTCACGACGTCGCGGGAGGGACCGGCGCTGACGCCCATGACATTTATGCCCGACTGCGTCACCTTTAGGGCCGTGTACAGGCCGGCCTGAGTCCCGCCCGATGTACTGGCGTGCACCACCGCGTCGGCCCGGATGCCCCGGTTGTTGAGCTGGTCGAGGAGTTCCAGACCCGCGTTCACGAAGGCCGCTGCGCCGAGCCCGGTGGCGCCGCCGCGCGGGATGGTGTAGGGCGTGCGGCCCTGCCGGCGCAGATCTCTGGCGATATCCTCCACGACTCCCATGAGCACATAGTCGTCATCGGTGTTGACGAGGCGGATGTCGGCGCCGAAGATGGCGTCGAGCAGGAGATTCCCCTGCCGCTGGGCCGGCTCCTCGCCATGCAGCACTACAATCGCATCCAGCCCCAGGCGTCTGGCGGCGGCGGCCGTCACACGGGCATGATTCGACTGAACGGCGCCTACCGTGAGCACGACGTCGCACCCACGATCGACCGCCTCGCCCATCAAGTACTCGATCTTGCGGACTTTGTTGCCGCCGAACGCCAGGCCGGTGATATCGTCCCGTTTGAACATGATACGTGGACCGCCCAGGTAGGCTGAGAGCGACGGCGCTTCTTCCAGCGGGGTTGGCAGCGCCGCGAGTTTCAGGCGGGGAAGGCGTCCTAGCTGCATCCTGGTGCTCCGCGTGGTCTTGCGATCATGGCGCCTCTCACTCCGCAGCCCTGGGATAGGATCCGAGCACGCGAAGGAACGCGGTCAGACCGGCCAGCTCAGCCAGGGCTGCGCGCCCCTCCGGGGATTCGTGATGGATCTCGAAGTCGACGTAGAACATATACTCCCACGGCCGGTCGCGCCGGGGACGTGACTCCAGCTTCGTCAGGTTGATGCCTCGTGTTGCGAAGGCGCCCAATGCCCGATACAGCGCTCCTGGGACGTTGGCGGTCGTAAACACGATCGAGGCCTTGGCGCGGTCTGTCTGTGGGGCCGGGGTCTGCGCCAACGCGAGAAACCGGGTGAAGTTGACCGGGCTGGTCTCGATCCCTTCGGCCAGCACCCGGAGTCCGTAGATCTCCGCGGCGTGCCGGCTGGCGATCGCCGCCACCCCATGGCGGCGCTCCGCCGCCACGATCTGTGCGCTCCCGGCCGTGTCGTACGTCGCCACGGTCTCCCAGTGGCGGCGCGCAATGAACGCCTCACACTGGGCCAGCGCCTGAGGATGCGACAGGACGGTGCGGACCGACTCCAGGGTGTCGTCGGGAAGCGCCAGGAGGCAGTGTTCGATCCGTTGGTTGCGCTCTCCAACGATGTGCAAGGACCGGCGCGCGAGCAAATCATAGGTCTCGTTGATACTCCCTGCCTGGGAGTTCTCCACGGGCACCATTCCCCGGTCGGCTTCTGTCCGCTCGACCGCGTCGAACACCTCTACCAGCGTCCGGCACGGCACAGGATCGACGGCGGCGAAGTGCGCCACCGCCGCCGCTTCGCTGTAGGCTCCACGCTCACCCTGAAAGGCCACGCGCATCAACGGACTTCGAGGCCCTGCCGGCTGGCCTCGTCCGGTTGCTGGACTCCCCCACTGGACCTGATCGCCACCGGCTTCCCCGCCCGCACGTACACACGCGGGACGCGCCGGCCTACGCGGCAGAACAGTTCATACGGAATCGTGCCGGCGGTCGAGGCGACCTCAGCAGCCGGCAGCCCGGATCCGAAGACCGTCACCTCATCGCCATCGCGCACAGGAGCCTCGCCCGCATCGAGCATCGTGTAGTCCATGCAGACCCGTCCGGCCACCTGAAGGCGTCGGCCGCCGATCACCATCGAGCCGGTATTGCTGAGTGCGCGCGGATACCCATCCGCGTACCCCACCGGCACGGTCGCAATGATGGTCTCATGCACAGGCCGGAAGGTCGCGCCGTACGAGACCGGCGTGGCTGCGGGCACACGCCGCGTACGGATCACACGTGATAACAACGTCATGGCCGGCCTCAGGGCAGGCGTCGCCAGATGTGGAGCAGGTGACACACCATAGAGGGCGAGCCCCACACGCACGAGATCGAATGCCGCCTCAGCATGCCCGAGGACGGCGGCGCTGGCGCCGGCGTGGCAGAACACGTCAGAGAATCGCCGGCGCACGGTGCGGATCGCTTCAGCGAACATCCGCAGTTGTTGCTCCGTCATCACAGACTCGGGATCGTCGGCGCAGGCCAGGTGCGTGTATACCCCTTCGACCACCACCCGCGACGGATCGACGGTCGTGATGAGATCCGCCAGATCGGCGACGTCGATCCCGATCCGCGTCATGCCCGTGTCGACTTTGAAATGCACGCGCGGACGGTCCTCGCCCTCCATCCGTTGAATCGCATTGAGCGCGGGGCGGTCCGCCACGGTCAAAGCGCACCCGGCCGCTACAAGCTCCGCGAGCCACCCCTCTGCCACGGGACCGAGAATCAGGATCCTGGCATCCACCGCCGCGGACCGCAGCTCCAGGGCCTCCTCCGCAGTCGCCACGCCCAACCAGGACGCGCCCGCAGCCACAGCGGTCTCGGCCACGATTGCGGCGCCGTGGCCGTAGGCATCGGCCTTGACCACCGCCATCAGCGCGGTGCTCCGGGGGATGAGCGATCGTACCGTCAGGACGTTGCCTGCGATGGCGTCGAGATCGATCGTCGCCCACGTGCGGGATTGGACACGACTGAGCGCGGCGAGCGGCACGGTCATGGCGCAAGCCCACTGACCAGTTCGGAAACGGTACCGGCCCGCACAGCGCCGAGCGCCGCCGGTAGACTGTCGGCGACCTCACGTGCAAGAATCCCGGCAGGACCGCGTGCCGCGGCCGCGATGTCACCCGCAAGCCCGTGCAGATACGCGCCGGTCCAGGCCGCAGCGGCCGGCGTCAACCCCTGCCCGATCAACCCGGCGATCACGCCGGTCAGCACGTCTCCCATCCCGCCGGTCGCCATTGCCGGATTGCCGGTGGGAACGACGAAGAGATCGCCGCCCGGATCGGCCACCACGGTGCGCGCGCCCTTGAGCACAACGACCGCCTTGAACCGCTCAGCCGCCACCCGCGCCACTTGGAGGCGGTGACGTTGGATCTCATCAATCTTGGCGCCGAGCAGGCGGGCCATCTCGCCGGGGTGAGGCGTCAGCACGATCGGACTCTTGGACGGCGGAATGTCCCCTGGCATAGCGGCCATGATGCTGAGCGCGTCCGCGTCGAGCACGAGCGGTCGCGGGCACTCTGCGATCAGCCACCGGACAATCGAAGCGGGGCCGGGACGCGTAGAGAGACCCGGCCCGCAGGCGACCACGTCGGCCGAGGCGGCGAGCTCTCGAATTCGATCCACCGCCTGGGATGCGAGCGCGCCATCCGCGTCGGGCAGCGGGACAGGCATCCCCTCGATGACCGCCGGCCCCACGATGGGATACACGGCCGCGGGGACGCCGAGCGTCACGAGGCCTGCGCCGGCGCGAAGAGACCCGAGCGTCGCCAGCACGGCGGCTCCCGTGTGCCCGATCGATCCGGCCAGGATCACGACGCGGCCGAAGCCCCCCTTGTGCGCATCCAGACGGCGCACAGGCACGGCCGCATCGACCAAGTCACGGGTCACCAGCGTTGTGCGCACCCGTGCGACCTCGAGTAGTCGTTTCGGATGTCCGACATCCGCCACCCAGATCTGACCGGCGCACTCGGCGCCTGGAGGGAGGATGAGCCCGGTCTTCGGCAGGCCCATCGTCACCGTTGCGGCGGCGCGAACGGCAGGCCCATCGATCGCGCCGGTATCGCCGTGTACCCCTGAGGGGATGTCGATCGCCAGCACCGGGCTGCCGCATGCATTCATCGCCTCGATGGTCTTGGCCGCGAGCCCGACGGCCGGACCGCGGAATCCTGTTCCGAAGAGCCCATCGACCACTAGATCCGCCTGCTTCAACGTCCCCCGCAGACCGGGCATCGCCGTGCTATCAAGATTGGCGATGTCGACCCCGGCCCGCCGCGCGGCATGCAGATTGACCGCGGCGTCGCCGGTGACCTCAACGTCGCGCGCCAGCAGGACGACAGTCACCGGCCAGCCGCTGGCCATCATGATCCGGGCTGCGACCAACCCGTCCCCGCCGTTGTTGCCCTTGCCGGCCACGACGATGACGTTCGGCGCGTGTCGATCAACCAGCCGGCGGGCGGCCGCGGCCACACTGCGGCCGGCAGTCTCCATCAACAGGAGCGTCGGCACGCCGAACTCGTCCGCGGCGCGGCGATCCAGCACAGCCATTTCCTCGCTTGTCGGAAGCAGCACGAGCGTGGCTTCTTGTCAGCGCAGCCGGTTTCCTCTCGCATTGCCCACACTATCCACATCCCCAGAACGATCGTTGGGGGTTGACGCCTACAACGCTCGATGGTAGGGTTTGATGCCAGAGGGGCGCGAGCCTAACGGCAAAGTAGCCGAGTCAAACGTCGCGCACGTGGACTCCGAAAGCCGGACGGTCTTCTTGGGGGGTAACTCCCGAGATCAGCCTACTGAGCAGTAAGAACCGGCGGCGCGACTGAAGACGGTGAAAAGTCGGATTGAAGCGAGCGCCCCTCTTCAATTTCTCCGCCTTCGCTGTCCCCGCTCGGTGTCCTAACAGGTCGTGACGGTTCGCCAACGCCCAACGCAATGGCGCTGGCCACGGCATGCTCGTGGGTGTGCGAGATGGCGACGAGTACGGCGACGATACCGTGCTCTGTAGCGATCCGACGCGCCGCGCCGTGGAGGCGCACCTCGGGCCGGCCCTGGGGGTTGTTGGCAATCTCGATCTCGCGCCACGCAAGCGCTCGCCAGCCGACACCGAGCGCTTTCATCACGGCCTCTTTGGCCGCAAACCGCGCCGCCAGACGCGGACCCCGCACGACGGCGACCTTAGACCGTTCGATCTCGCGGGGCGTATAGATGCGGCGGACGAACGCGTCGCCCCACCGGTCGATCGCGCGGTCGATGCGTCCAACCTCGACGATATCCACGCCCAGGCCAAGCACGGTCATCCTGCGGGCCGCTCGGCTTCCTCGATGAGCATGATGGGAATCTCATCGCGGATCGGGTACCGCAAGCCGCATCCGGTGCAGACGATGCGGTCTCCGTCCCGGACGACAGGTGCGTGACAGGCCGGGCAGGCCAGGATCTTGAGGAACTCGTCGTCGATGTTCACCCGCACCCCCCCAGGGCGATCTCAGGATGATCGGTTCGACTCCGCGGGCTGTCCCCCCTACTCGACCGTCACACTCTTCGCCAGATTCCTGGGTTGATCGATGTCGTGACCGCGCATCGCGGCGACGTGATACGCGAACAGTTGGAGAGGCAGGATCGCCAGCACCGGCGCCAGCGCGTCGTCCACCGGCGGAATCCGCAGGATGGTATCTGCGCACTTCGCGATCTCGCGGTCGTCGTCGTAGGCCACCGCAATCACCTCGGCGCCCCTGGCGCGCACCTCCTGAATATTCGAGAGGGTCTTCTCGTAGACGCCGCGCTGGGTGACAAGCGCGAATACGGGCGTCTGGGGTGTCACGAGCGCCAGCGTGCCGTGTTTGAGTTCGCCGGCCGCCAGCGCCTCGCTGTGCAGGTACGAAATCTCCTTGAGCTTGAGCGAGCCCTCCATCGCCACCGCGAAGTCAAGCCCCCGGCCGATGAAGAACGCGTGCTCGGCGCGAACCAGACGACGCGCGAGCGCCTCCACGGGTCTGTCGCGCTTCAGCACCTCCTGCGCCAGCACCGGCAGATGCCGTAACCCGGCGATGAGCGCGGCCGCCCGGTCGGCCGCCAGCGCGCCGCGGCGTAGTCCCAGGTCGATCGCCAGCATCTGCAGGGCGACCAACATCGTCGTATACGCCTTGGTTGAGGCGACGGCGATCTCCGGGCCCGCGCGGATGAACAGCACATCGTCGGCCTCACGCGCCAGGGTGCTGCCGACCACGTTGGTCACCGCCAGCAGGCGGCTTCCGCGCGAGCGCGCCTCGCGCGCCGCCGCCAGGGTGTCCGCTGTCTCACCCGATTGGCTGATCGTCACCGCAAGGGTCGTGCCCGCAATCAGCGGGTCCCGATAGCGCAGCTCGGACGCCAGATCAGGTTCCGCCGGCACGCGCGCGAGGTGCTCGATCATCCACCGGCCGACCAGACCGGCGTGGTACGCCGTGCCGCACGCGAGGACCCACACTTTGTCGAGACGTTCAACGAACCCACGTGGATAGGCGACGCCGTCCAACTCGACCGTGTCGTCACGGTCGAGGCGCCCCATGGTGGTCTCGTGCAGCGCACGCGGCTGCTCGTGGATCTCCTTCAGCATGAAGTGCGGGTAGCCGCCCTTCTCGGCCATCGCCGCATCCCAGGTGATGCGCTGGGGCGCGCGCTCCAGCGGGCGGCCGTCCAGGTCTGTGATGATCGTGCGGCCGGCCTCGATGATCGCCATCTCGCCGTCCCCGATGATCAGGACGTCTCGTGTATGCGGCAGCAAGGCCGGGATGTCAGACGCCAGGAGCATCTCCCCATCGCCCACGCCCACGATGAGCGGGCTGATCATGCGCACCGCGACGATACGCTCGGGCTGATCGGCGCTCATCACGACGATCGCATAGGCGCCGCGGGTCTGGTGCAGCGCCGCCCGCACAGCCGCTTCCAGGCGATCAGACTGATCCGCCGGAAGGGCGGCAAGGGCTTCCTCGATGAGATGAGCAATGACCTCGGTGTCGGTATCCGAGCGGAACTGGTGCCCGTCGGCCTGCAGCCGCTCCCGCAGCGGCAAATAGTTCTCGATGATCCCGTTGTGGATCACGACATGCCGCCCGCTGCAATCGCTGTGCGGGTGCGCGTTGGCGTCCGTTGGGATACCGTGGGTGGCCCAGCGCGTGTGTCCGATCCCCACGCTGCCGGTCAGTGGCTGTCCCGCGACAACCCCCTCGAGGTTGCTGAGCTTCCCGGCCGCCTTGCGTAATTCGACGTGGCCGTTGGCGAGCACGGCCACGCCTGCAGAATCGTAGCCGCGATACTCCAGCCGGCGCAGCCCATCAAGCAGGATCGGCAGCGCCTGGCGTGGTCCGACATACCCCATAATGCCGCACATAGATAGCCTCCACGAGGATCGACGTGGCCCGGCCAGGGATGAGCCCGTAGCGAAGGACGCCAAAGGGTTCCTTCCCAAGGAACGGGCGGAAGAGACTGACTGTGGGATCCTGACTCGCCTTTTGGGCCGGAGTCGCCTCCGGGGTTTGTAGGCGGTCTTCACCTCAGCCGTGTAGTGCGACGGACCGAGGCTGTGCAGGCCCGGACTGGGCCTAGGGTCACCCGCCGAACGTTTCGAGATCCCCTCCCTCGTCAACCCGGACGGTCGTGCGCGTCCGGGTTCGGGCGCTGGGGCACACCGTTGAGCCTTTCACCTCCTTCCTGTCGAAGTCCAGGGTATCTGTATACAGATAGTATCTTCGGTTCGACGGCCGTGGTCACGCGTACCGCCTTCCCGCTTCCCGTCCACTCGTCGCCGAACTCATCCGCACTGGACCTCACCCCCGCCGAAACCGCTCGCGGAGCGCGAGCAGAAACAGGGGTGGAATCGTGCGGATCACGGTCCAGCGCCTCGGCTCCCGGACGGCGCGGTAGAGCCATTCGAGCCCGGCGCGCTGCATCCAGCGCGGGGCGCGTGGCACACGCCCCGCCAGGACGTCGAACGAGCCGCCCACGCCGATCGAGACCGGCACGTCGAGCGCAGCGCTCCAGCGCTGAATCCACCGTTCCTGGCGAGGGGCCCCGAGCGCCACCAGGAGCACGTCCGGGCGCGCCCCGCGAATCTGCGCGCACACGGCCTCCTCCTCGTTGGGACGAAAGAATCCGTGCTGCGCTCCCACGATGTTCAGCGCCGGGTACTGCCGCCTGAGCGTCTCTGCCGTCGACTCGGCTATGCCAGGCGCACCGCCCAGCAGGAAGATACGATAGCCGGACCGGGCGGCGAGCTGACAGACCGCAACCAACAGGTCGATGCCCGCGACCCGTTCTGCGAGATCGACCCCCAGGATCCTGGCAGCAAGGATCACCCCAATCCCGTCGGCGGTGACGAGACCCGCGCCGTTGACCAGAGCCCGCAGCGTCGGATCTCGTGCGGCCTGCACGAGCAGGGCGCCGTTGAGCGTCACGACGTACGCAGGGGCTCGCCCGCCGATTCGATCGCGAACCCACGCGAGGGCTTCGTCCATACCCACCGCGTGGACCTGAGTGCCGAACAGTTCCCGCCGTGCGGGCCCGTGCGCGGGCGCGGCGATCAGGCTCACGGGGATACTCCGTACCGCCGGGCGATCACAGCCACGACCTCCTCCGCCACCGCCTCGGCTTCGCTCTGCAAATCCGCCTCAACCATCACGCGAATCAGCGGCTCGGTGCCGGACGGCCGGACCAGAATCCGGCCCCGCGGCGTCAGGCGAGACACCGCCGCATCCCCCGCGCGCGCCACCACGGGCGAATCGGCCACGCCGTCGCGCTCGTGCACGCGAACGTTGCGCAGCACCTGAGGAAATCGGGGGATGCCCGCGCGCAGCTCGGAGAGACGGCGGCCGCTGCGCGTCATCACGTTGGTCACCTCAATCGCGGTCACTAGCCCGTCGCCCGTGGTGGTGTGGTCGAGAAAGATGAGGTGGCCGCTCTGCTCGCCACCCAGCGTGGCGCCGATCGCGCGCATGCGTTCCAGCACGTACCGGTCGCCGACCCTGGTCCGCTCCAGACGAATGCCTACGCGCTGCAGGGTCTGCTCCAGGCCGACATTGCTCATCACGGTGGCCACCACCGTGCCGGCGGCCAGTACGCCCCGGCGTTGCCTATCGAGCGCACAGATCCCCATCAGGGCGTCGCCGTCTACGATCTCCCCGCGCTCATCGACCGCGAGCACGCGGTCGGCGTCGCCGTCGTGCGCGAACCCCAGGTCGGCGCCGCTTGAGCGCACGGCCTGGCGCAACGGCTCGAGGTGCGTCGAGCCGCACTCGACGTTGATGCGCGCGCCGTCGGGCTCATCGTGTAGGGGAATCACGGTCGCGCCCAGCGCGGACCAGAGGCGCGGCCCCACGCGTATCGCCGCGCCGAAGGCGCAGTCCACGACGATGCGCATCCCATCCAGCCGGTCCACCGCCAGGCCGACCAGGTGCTCGAGGTATCGGTCCTCACCTTCGGGGACCATCCGGATCGCGCCGATAGCGGCGCCGGTTGGCCGCGGAAGGTCTTCGCGGTCAAGGCATGCTTCGATCGCGTCCTCGCGGGTGTCGGGCAGCTTGAAGCCGTCACCGCCGAAGAGCTTGATCCCATTGTCTTCCACAGGATTGTGCGAGGCAGAGATGACGACGCCGCAGGCGGCGCCGCGCACCCGGGTCAGATAGGCGACAGCGGGCGTGGGCAGGATCCCGCCGAGGTCAACATGCTCACCGGTCGAGCACACGCCTGCAGCCAGCGCCGCTTCGAGCATCGACCCTGACAGGCGCGTGTCACGGCCCAGGAAGAAGGCGCCGCCCTCCCCGCGCAGCTCAGCGCCTGCGGCCCGCCCGACGCGGAACGCCAGTTCAGGGGTCAGGTCGGCGTTTGCTACGCCTCGGACGCCGTCGGTACCGAACAATCTTCCCACTCGAGCCGGCCGTCTGCTCAGGGGCCCAGCAGAGTGACCACGACCGAGGGCGGGGTGGCCTGCACGGTCGTGACACCGGCCGGCACCTGGATCCGCAGCGTGACCTGGTGGGGGCCCGGCTCCAGCGCGTGTACGTCGGCGATCGCCCGCACATCCGCCGGCCGTACGGCCAGGAGCGCGGGCGCGGGCCATCGCATCTCGACGTCAACGGCCGGAGGGTTCGCCGACGCCCGCCACCCATCGGCGAGTCCCGAGAAGGAGACCTCGACGTTGTGCAGGCGCAGCGACGCCGGCGGGGATTGCCCCGAAGGCGACTGCGCCGTCGTGTCCACATAGAACCACAGAATCACCGCGATCGCCAGCGAGAGCAGAAAGAGCCAGGTGCGCTCAGAGAGCATCATGACGGACCAGGCCTCGTCGCCTGAGGCTGCGCCCGGCGCCACGGCCACAGCGCCGGCCCGCGCGGCCCGCCCTGAACCAGGAGGTCTAGCAGCATCACTTTCAGCTCCTCTTCGGACAAGCCGCGCGTCAGGTGGCCGTCGCGCGCCATCGAAATCCCTGCGGTCTCCTCGGAGACGACGACGGCGATCGCATCGGTCGCTTCGCTCATCCCGAGCGCGGCGCGATGGCGCGTCCCAAGCGTCCGGGATAGATGCGGGTTTTCGCTCAAGGGCAGCAGGCAGCCCGCAGCCGTCAGCCGGTTTCCACGGATGACCACCGCGCCGTCGTGCAGCGGAGTGTTCGGAAAGAACGTCGTGATCAGTAGCTGGACCGTCACGAGGGCGTCGACCTTGATGCCGGATTCGATCACGTCGTTGAGGCCGGTCCGCCGCTCGAGGACGATCAGCGCCCCGGTGCGTCGCGTAGACAGAATCCGGCAGGCGCGCGCGACATCGTTGACCAGCCGAATCGTCTCTTCACGGCCCAGGTCCATGCCGAAGCTGGACACGAACACCCCACCTCGCCCCAGTTGCTCCAGCATCCGGCGCAGTTCGGGCTGGAAGATCACCAGCAAGGCCACGGGAATGGCCACGGGCAGGCCAGAGAGGACCCATTGCAGGGTGTTCAGCTTCAGCACTCGGCTGGCCGTGTAGACTGTGGAGAGCACAGCCAGACCCAGCGCCAACTGGACGGCCCGGGTGCCGCGGACGAGCAAGAGCACCTGATAAATCAGAGCCGTCACTATGGCGATATCCAGCAGATCAATGGGCCGGATCGGCATCAGCGTCGAGGGTTCGGTTCGCGCTTATACGATCATCGCCAGCAGCGCCTTCTGTGCGTGCAGGCGGTTCTCAGCCTGATCGTAGACGATTGACTGCGGCCCGTCGAGCACATCGTCCGTGATCTCCTCGCCGCGGTGCGCCGGGAGGCAGTGCATGACGACTGCCGTCGGGCTGGCGGAACGGAGAAGCGCGGCGTTGACCTGGAACGGCCGGAAGATGCGTGTTCGTTCGTCACGCTCAGCCTCCTGTCCCATGCTCGCCCAGATATCCGTGTAGACAATGTCGGCCCCGCTCGCCCCTTGCACCGGGTCGGTTGCGAGCGTGATCGTCGCGCCCGTGGTCGCGGCGACGATGCGCGCGCGCGCAATCACTGCCTCGGCCGGTGCGTATCCCGATGGTGTGGCGACTATCATCTTCATGCCCAACTTGGCGGCGCCTAAGAGCAGGGAGTGGCAGACGTTGTTGCCGTCCCCGACCCACGCAATCCTGACGTTCTCGAGATAGGGCCTGCGTTCCGCCACCGTGAGCAGATCGCCAAGCGCCTGACACGGGTGTTCCAGATCGGACAGCCCGTTGATGACCGGGCACCGCGCCGCCTCGGCCAGACCCGTGACGGTGGCGTGCGCAAACGTACGCGCCATGATCACATCGGCCATGCGCTCCAGATTTCGGGCGGCGTCGGTCGTGGACTCGCGGACGCCGAGCTGAATGTCCTGCGGGCCGAGGTAGATCGCCGTGCCGCCGAGCTGAAACATCCCGACCTCAAAGCTGACGCGCGTGCGCAGCGAGGGTTTCTCGAAGACCATGGCGAGCGTCTTACCCGCCAGCAGCGACGGCCGGTCCCCGGCCGCAGCCCGGACCTTGAGTTGACGAGCAAAGTCGATGACGCCCCGAAACTCCTCGGGGGTCAGGTCGTCCACTGAGAGATAGTCGCGCCCACGCAGCATCATCATCGCCCCGCCGTCGGATGGTCTCCGTTCCAGTATACCGTGATGATCGGTCGCCCTCCATCGCCGCAGCCATCCGCGACAGCCCGCACAAGCAAGCGGCGGGCGCCATCGCACCCGCCGCCACGCGTACCGACCTGGATCGTCGACTTCAGCGCTTGCTGTACTGGAAGGCCTTCCGCGCCCGCTTGCGGCCGTATTTCTTGCGCTCTTTCTCACGTGGATCGCGGGTGAGGAATCCGCCTTTGCGCAGCGGCGGACGAAGGGTCTCGTCGACTTTGAGCAAGGCTCGTGCGATGCCGTGCCGGACCGCTCCGGCCTGCCCCGAGACCCCACCGCCGTTGACTTTGGCGATGACGTCGAATCGGCTGTCCGTCCCGGTCGCCACCAACGGCTGGCGTACCATCGTCTGCATCGGGGACAGGGGGAAATATGCGGCCATCGCCTTGCCGTTTACAGTGATCGTGCCGCTGCCGGCGATGAGCTGTATCCGGGCGACGGCTTCCTTCCGACTGCCTGACGTCAGAGCCAACACCTGCGTTCCAGCCACGTGACTCCCTCGCTCTCCTCGTCTACCACTCCAGCGGCGCAGGCTTCTGCGCCTGGTGCTCGTGCTGTGGACCTGGAAACACCTTGAGCTTCTTGATAAGCTTGCGGCCCTGCCGGGTCTTGGGAAGCATGCCCCGTACCGCCTCGGTGATGACGCGCTCCGGGTGCTTTTGGAGCAGGACCTGGTACGAGACCTCCTTAAAACCGCCCGGGTATCCAGAGTGGCGGGCCAGGCTCTTCTGCTGCAGTTTGCGCCCGGTGAGCCGCACGGCGGCCGCGTTCACCACAACGACGAAGTCACCGACATCCATGTGCGGCGTGAACGTGGGCTTGTGCTTGCCGCGCAGCAGCGTGGCGACGCGGGCCGCCAGCCGGCCGAGCACCTTGCCGTCGGCGTCCACCAGATGCCACCGGCGATCGACCTCGCCAGCCGCGGGCACGTAGGTTTTCACATCAGGACCTCTCTTGC
>JBQTJG010000394.1:0-4230 GCA_052387355.1 Armatimonadota bacterium
CGGCGCTTGGGAAGGCGGACATCACCTCGTCGCCGATCGTCTTGATGACCCGGCCCTTGGCGGCCTGGGTCTTCTGCTTCATCAGGTTGACGCAGCTCTCCACCGCCGCGTGCGCGACTGCGTTGCCCGCCGTCTCGTAGAGCTTGGTGCTGCCGCTCACGTCGGCAAAGAGAACCGCTGCCTCGCTAGGCTGTTCTGCCATCTAGAACCGCGTACCTCCCTGGTGAGCGCGATTGTACCCTGTGAAAAAAGAACGGGGCGCCTGAGCGCCCCGTCGCACCGCCGGGAAATGACTGTTATTTGCAGGGCTCCCTTTCGCGGCTTTCGATCATGCACGGCGGTGTGGAAATCCCGCTCTCGTCGATGCGGTGATCCATCGGTGGCGTCGCCCCGATCTCGCCGGCGAAGCCGTACTCCACGTCCTCGGCGACGCTGTCGGTGCCGAAGGTCTTGTTCGCCTCCTCCACGATCACCGCCGCGATGCTCGACGACGCCTGGCTCGCCGCGTTGAACGCCTGCTGCTGGAGGAAGCTCGCCGCGATCAAGGCGCTGTTGTAGGTGATCGACGAACCCGGCGGGAAGACGACCGAACCCGGGATCGCCGGCCCGCTGAAGAACGCCGTCGCCTGCTGCGTCAGGGTGAGGGAGTGCGGCGTCACGATGAACAGCAGCGGCGTTCCCGCCGAGCCGACCGCCGAGCCGCCGAGCGTGACGGCGCCGGTCGTACCGACACGCGCGGGCGAGGTCGCCGTGGCGTTATTGACCGTGATCGATCCCCCGCCGGTGCTTCTCATCGTGACTCCATTGGCCGTGGTCACGTCGAGGAAGTTGATCGAACCGGTGACGGTCACGTTCCCGTTCACGTTGCTGAAGCCCGGCGAATCCGTCGAGATGTTCGCCAACGCCGTCGTGCTGCCGATGGCGCCCATGAATTTGTTCCTGCCGCCGTCGTTCACCGCCAGCGAAAAGTTCCCGTCGATCGTGCTTCCGAACGTCACGTTGCCCGACGACGTGTTGATGGTGGTGTCGCTTCCCAGGATCGTGGTGCCCGTGATGCCGAACGTGCCGCCGTTCGTGACGTAAGTGCCGCGCAAGACCGCGTTGCCGTTGTACTGCTGGGCGCCATTAGTCGCCGCGTTTCCTACCGTGACGTTGGGAGCGTTCACCGTTAAACGTGCAAGCGGCGTCGCCCCGCCAACGTTTGCGCTGAAGGTCGCGCTCGCAGGCGCATTCACCGTGAGCGCCTGGGGCCCATCCACGGTGCCTGCGAAGCTGACCGAGCCGCTCGTCGTCGCGGTCAGCGAGGTCGCCGCGCCAAGCGTCACTGCGTCGCCGTAGCTCTGCGAGCCAGTCGTCCGAATCGTAGCGCCGTTGATTCCTGTCGTGCCGCCGGCATCGGTATTAAGCGATGAAAGTGCGGTGATGCCGCCGACCGAGCCGCCAAACGTCGTAGCGCCGCTGGTATTGACGGCCAGACTCTGCGCTCCGTTGACGGTGCTCGCCAGGTTGATGGCGCCGCCGCCTGTCGATGCGAGGATGGTAGCGCCGCCAAGCGTTACTGCGGCAGTGTAATTCTGCCCCGCACCGGAGGTGATCGGTCCACTGAGAGTCGTCGCGCCGCCACCGCCATCGGAGATGCTGCCGCCGACGCTGCCACCGGCACCCGTGAAGCTGTCGGCGCCTGTGCCACCAACAAGATTTTCGATATTGCTCCAGCCCCCTGCGACGCCAGTCACCGTACCTGCGTTGACACTGGTGATGGTCCAGGTATTGGCGACGTTGCCGGCGGTAAGAGAGTCGTTACCACCCAGTCCATCCACGGCTCCGCCAAGGGTTCCACCCGCTAGGGTGAACGTATCCGCGCCCGCAGTTCCCGTCAGATTCTCGACGTTGGTGAACCCGCCGGAAATGCCAGCCGCTGTCCCCCCGTTGAGGATATTGACCACGTATGTGGTGCTTCCGCTTAACGTGTCGCTATCCGCGCCGCCATCAATAGCGCCCGTCAAGGTGGCTCCGCCCAGGAGAACGAATGAATCGGCCCCGGCCCCGCCGTTGAGCGCGTGCGCCTGCGCGCCGCTGATGTTGAAGGTGTCCGCATTCGTGCCGCCCGTGAGCGTCTCCACACCCGAGAAGCTCAGCGTGTTGGTGCTCGAGTAGCTGTCGGCGCCGCTCACCGTCCAGGTCGCCGCGGCATTGATGCCCGTGAGGCTGTCGCCCGTGCCGCTGCCGGCATTGAGCACGTTGATGTTGCTCACCGTGCCGCTTACCGGATTGGGCGCGCCCGCCGTCGTGGCATTGAACCCGTCAGTGCCGATCCCCGTCAGCGTCACCGCCACGTTGGTCGTGTACGCGCTCAAGTTCAGCGTGTCGCTGCCACCGCCGCCGTCAACTGAACCAGTAAGCGTGAATGTGTTGTCGAAGATGAAGTTGTCGTTATCCGCCCCGCCGCTCAGGCTCGAAGTGATGGAAGCATCGATGTTGAAGATGTCATTGCCGGCACCGCCCGCAACAGTCGCAACGCTATGTGCCAGATTGAAGGTATCGGCGCCCGAACCACCGACCCAATTACCCGCATCGGTCAGCGTCGTCATGTTGACGCCAGACGTATACGTCCCATCGTTGGCTCCCGTCGTGTCCCACGCCGACGCGGCATTCAATCCGATGAACGTCGTATTCGCTCCATTGCCGGTGAGCGTGTCTATACCGCCCGTAGCGTTGACGGTAACCGTGCCGGTAAATGTGTTCGCAGTAATCGAGTTAGCGCCAGCCCCTCCCGTGAGGTTGGCAACCTCGATGCTGCTCAAGTTGAGGGTATAGACCGTGCCGACGGCGAGCGCTGCGTCTGTAAGTGTCATCGTCGCGACATCACGCGTCACATTCACTGTATCTGTGCCACCGGCTCCAGTGACATTGACAACACCTGTCGTCAAGCCATTCGGAAGCGTCGCGCTGCTGCTAACGAATAGAGTCCCTCCAGTCCCGCCTTGCCCGATTCTCAGATCCAGCGTGCTGGTCAATGCGCCATCCAAGTCTGCATTACCTTGGATATCGATGTTGCGCCGGGCATCGAGTCTGAGAGTACGCAGTAGTGGAATCGTAATGCTTACATCGCTTTGGACAGTTATGTCTCCAACGTCTCCGCCTGCACCGGCCGTAGAAATCGTTACGTTTGTTGTAGCGAGATTAACCTCGATGTCTGCATCGTCGACAGTGGATGCACCAGTCGGTACCCACGTATTCGGGTTACCTGCGTCAAATGCACCATTTGTTCCAGCCGGTGCACCGAGCAGTCCATTAACGATGGTGACGTTGAACGGATCCAGCAGCCAGTTTCCGCGCGTACCTTGAGGCGCTGTGGTATCCACTCGGAGTCCATCAGTGTCGAGGAATTGCTTCCCCGACGTCTCGACCAGGCCTCCGTTGCCAGCGTTCGCGCCCCCGCGCGCCGCAATGCGACCGTGAACTCTCGTAGAGCCGTCAGCCCAGACAATGGCGGTCCCCCCGTTCCCGCTATGAACGGCACTCGCATCAATCGATGTATCTGCGCCCATAAAAGTGGCGGACGCGTTCTTTTCTGGGCCGCTACCTTGGTAATTCCCGCCAACCAGCACCGTACCGCCTCCGGCGTCCCCAGAAGCATTGATGGTCGCGTTGTCGAAAAGACCGACATACTTGCCAAGCACTTTGACCGTGCCGCCGGTGATACCTGCATCAACGCCGGCCGCTTGCAGCGTGCCGCTCACACTCACGACGCCAGCGGTTCCGCCATCGAGAACGATCTCCCCATTGCGCTCGACGAGCGAATTAGCGCGGATCACGCCGCTGGAATTGATGACGCTGTCGAGGAGTGCGTTGGCGCTGCGCGCGGTGAGGACCACCGTGCCGCCGTCCGCTTCGATCCTTCCTGTATTCACGACTGAGGCGTTCAGGGCCGCCTGCTCGACGCTGACGCTGATGAGGCCGTCGCCGATCATGTCGAGGCTGACGCGGTCGGCGGCGGCGAGGGCGACGCTGCCGGCGCGCGCGACGATGACGCCGTCGTTGCGCACTTGCGGGCCGACAAGCGCGGTGTAGCCGTTGGCGGTGACGATGTTGCCCTGGTTGACGACGCTGCCTGCGCTGCCCGGATTGGAGAAGAGGTAGCGGCCGGCGAGGAAGTCCTGGTTGCTGATGGAAAGCGAGGAGGCAAGGAGGGATCCGACTTCGATGCTGGCGCTCGGGGCAAAGAGC
>JBQTJG010000395.1:0-1905 GCA_052387355.1 Armatimonadota bacterium
GCAGCGGCAAATGCACCTCACGTTGACGCTGAACCGCTTCGCCAATCGTGCCAATGAACTAGACTGGTACCGTGTCGGGTTGCCGGTAGAGACGCGCACCTATGAGATCGTCAAGCCGCCCGAGCCGACGATTACCGACACTCGTGTCGATCTGCTCCGCTTCGAAGATATTTCCGCGCTGACAGTGGGGCTCTTGCCATTGGATCAACCCGATCCGCCCGCTGCCAAGCTCTGGCCCTACGAGAAGTGGGACTGGCACCGGAATCCAGCCAATGCACCTCCCGATACCCGTTTGCGGCCGATCGAATATGTGCGCACTGTGTATCGCCGCGACGACATGAGCGGCCCACTAGCTTTGGGACAGATTGAATCCCTGGCGCTGCCCTTCGAGAGCTACAAGCTGGCCTTCACGCCCGACTTGGCGCAGCAAATCTTTGTCGACAGCGGCAAGCTGACGGCGGCGGCGCTAAACGGCGTCTTTGCGGACAAAGGCAAGTACGTCCACATCGAAGGCGACGCCAACTGGTGGATCCCGTCTGGACGGATGTTCTATTCCCCTGGCAGCAACGACACTGCCGCGCTGGAACTGGCGCATGCCCGCACGCACTTCTTCCTGCCGCACCGCTACCGCGATCCCTTCCATACGAATCAGCTCAACACCGAGACGATTGTGACCTACGACGACCACAGGCTGCTCGTGGTTGAAACGCTCGACGCGCTCGGCAACGCGGTCCACGCACAGAACGACTATCGCGTGCTGGCACCCCGTTTGATGACCGATCCGAACGGAAACCGCTCGGAGGTAGCCTTCGACGCTCTCGGCATGGTGGTGGCAACCGCTGCGAAGGGTAAGGACGGGCAGAACCTCGGCGATCTGCTGGAAGACTTCGATCCAGACCCGCCGCTAACGGCGCTGCAAGCCTTCGTCGCGGATCCGCAAGGCCAGGCGGCCTCCCTGCTGGGCAAGGCGACGACACGGATTGTCTACGACCTCGACCGCTTCAAACGCGGCGGCCAGCCGCCTTTCGCCGCCACGCTGGCGCGGGAGACGCACTTCGCCGACCCCGGCGGTGCACTGACGAAAATCCAGGTCAGCTTCTCTTACTCCGACGGTTTCGGCCGCGAGATCCAGAAGAAGATCCAGGCCGAACGTGGCGACGCACCGCAACGCGGCCCCAACGTGACGCTCCCCGGCGGCGATGTGCAGCCCGGCGCGCTGGTACGCGACGCCAACGGCAAACCCGTGCAGGCCGACACAATGCAGCGCTGGGTCGGCAACGGGCGCACGGTATTCAACAACAAAGGCAAGCCGGTCAGGCAATACGAGCCTTTCTTCAGCTCGACCCATCTCTACGAAGAAGAGCGCGAGATGACGGACACCGGCGTCAGCCCCATCCTGTTCTACGATCCGGTCGAGCGGGTCGTCGCCACGCTGCACCCGAATCACACCTGGGAAAAAGTGGTATTCGATCCTTGGCGGCAGGAGAGCTGGGACGTCAACGACACCGTTACGCGTAACCCCAAGACAGACGATGACGTCAAGGGATCCTTTACCCGCTTGCCGGATGCGGAGTACCTTCCCACCTGGCATGAGGCGCGGAAGAACGGTCAACAGGGGCCACATGAGCAGGCGGCCGCGGAAAAAGCAGCGGTCCACGCTGACACACCCACGGTCGCCCACGCCGACTCGCTGGGGCGGACCTTCCTTACAATCGCTCATAACAAGTTCGAGCGTAAGAAACCGGACGGTACCATCGAAACGGTAGAGGAAAAGTACCCGACCCGCATCGAGCTCGACATCGAAGGCAACCAGCGCGAGGTGATCGACGCCAAGGATCGCGTCGTCATGCGCTACGACTACGACCTGCTCGGTAACCGCATCCATCAGGCCAGCATGGAGGCCGG
>JBQTJG010000396.1:0-7593 GCA_052387355.1 Armatimonadota bacterium
GCGGGCCCTGCAGGCGCTCGCGGCAGGAGAGGCGCTGATGCCGCTGCGCTCAATTATGTGGCTGCCCGAGCGGGTGGGCGCGCTGGGCATGATGCCGGCGTATCTGGGTGAGGCCGGCGTGCTCGGACTCAAGGTGATCAGCGTCTTCCCCGGCAACCACGGCACCGAGTTCGACGCGCACCAGGGTGCGGTGATGCTGTTCGACGCGAAGAACGGCCGGCCGCTTGCCGTCATCGACGCGACGAGCATCACCGCCATCCGGACGGCGGCGGTCAGCGGCGTCGCGACCCGGCTGCTGGCGCGCGAGGATGCAGGCGATCTGGCGCTGATCGGGTCGGGCACACAGGCGCGCACCCATCTCGAGGCGATGCGGCTGGCGCGTCCCTTGCGCCGGGTGCGGGTCTGGAGCCGGCATCGACAACACGCGGCCGCGTTCGCCGAGCGTGAGGGGCGACGCCACGGCGTCGGCATCGAGGCGGTCGCCACCGCCCAGCAGGCAGTGGCCGGCGCCGACCTGATCTGCACGACGACCTCGTCGGCCGAGCCCGTCCTGCAGGGCGAGTGGATCGCGCCGAGCGCGCACATCAACGCGGTCGGCTCGAGCGTCCCATTCGCCCGCGAGCTCGACACGGCTGCGGTCGTGCGGTCGCGCCTCTTTGTCGACCGTCGCGAGTCGACGATCAACGAGGCCGGCGACTTCCTCTTCCCCAAGAAGGAAGGCGCGATCGGTGACGATCACATCCGGGGAGAGATCGGTGAGGTGCTGCTCGGCCGGCTGCCGGGCCGTTCGTCACGAGACGAGATCACGCTGTTCAAATCGCTCGGCCTGGCGATTGAAGATCTGGCGTCGGCGCACCACATTTACACTAAAGCCGTGGAGAAGGGGCTGGGAGCGCAGGTTGAACTCGGCGGCAGCCGGGCAGGCGCGCCGACCGCATAGCGCAGACGTCAAGGAAACTGGGGAGGCGCGCTAGATGCTCAAGTGGAGATTGGCGCTGACGACGCTGCCGTGGGTGGCGCTAGTCCTGGCAGTGACGTTCGTCCGGCAGAACGTCCTTGGAATCCCGCCGCTGATGGACTTCGGCGACGTCGGGCCCGTGCTGACGGCCGCGGCCCTCCTCATCGGGTTCATGCTGGCCGGGGTCATCAGCGACTACAAGGAGAGCGAGAGGCTGCCGGCTGACTTGGCGACAACGCTCGAGACGATCGACGATACCCTCGTCACCGCGCATGGTGCCAAGCCCCTCGACATGCGGGCGTTCCGGCAACGGTTCTACGGGATCACCACAGCCGTTGAGGAGTGGATGCTGAACCGTGCGACGGTCGAGCAGTGTCTCCGGACGTTACGCCAGTTGAACGTGCTCACGTCCGACCTTGACAGGGCCGGGGTCGGCGCACCCTACCTGGCGCGCTGCCTGGCAGAGCAGCATAATCTCAGGAAGACGATTACACGTATCGATGTCATCAGGCGCACCAAGTTCATCGAGACAGGATACGCGCTCCTGAACATCTTCGTCGCGACGACGATCTTCTTGCTGGTCTTCTCGCAGTTCAAGACGTGGCAGGTGCAGGGGCTCGTGATCGGGCCGTTGTCGCTGATCTACATTTACCTGGTCCGGCTGATCCGCGACCTGGACAACCCCTTCGACTACAACCCCGATCGCCCGGGGCAGAGCGCTACAGACGTCAGCCCGCACCCCCTCTTGGAGTACCGGGCGCGTCTGAAGGCCAGCCTCGACCAGGACGAGATGGCTTCGACGCGGGAGGGCGTCGCCGGGTAGCCGTTATGACGTCAGGACGGCCGTTCGAGCCGGAAGCGTTTGATCGCTACTCCCAGACTCCGCGCTCAGGGTCCCACGCGCCCTGGGCGGTTCCTCCAAGCACGGCATCCAGCCTTGTGCGGCCTGGACGGTGGAGAGCTCGTAGAGCGAGATGGCGGTGTCATGGGAAACGACAGTCCGGTCGGGGCCGGCCTCGACCCGGGCGCCCACGATATCCTCGTGGGATGAAGAGGGAAGGTCACGGAAGCGATAGAAGCCACGGCTCACCCGCTCGAAATTCCGGCGGCGACATGATACAAGACGGCATGAGCACTATAGTTAACGCGCAGGTGGCCATAGGGTGCCAGACGCACGCGCGGACGGAAGCGAGGAAAGTCCCCCTCTGTTGCATGAGCCATTCGTTGTCGACAATCTGACGGTTCAAGCGGGATCCAGGCACAGGCAGTTTGTCACCGTGGCGGCTAGGCCGGGAGGGGCGCCGATCGGCTTTCCGCTGCTCGTTACCCATGGTGCTAAGCCGGGTCCCGTGTTCTGCGCAGTCTCAGGAGTCCACGGTGACGAATACGAAGGGCGGGAAGCCATCAGACGAGTGTTTGAGAGGCTAGATGCACAGGCTCTCGCGGGCACCTTCCTCGCGGTGCCGACTGCGAACGTGCCGGCATTCGAAAGCAGTAGCCGGAGTAGCCCCGTCGATCAAGTCAACCTCGCTCGGGTTTTCCCTGGCAAACCGGACGGCACAGTAAGCGAGCGGGTCGCCCACAAGCTCTTTCACGATGTTGCGATGAAAAGCGACCTGCTCATCGATTTTCACGGCGGTGGCGTTGATTTGTGGCATGCTTCGCTCGTGAACTTCCCTCAGGGCGAAAGCCAGGAGACGAACAAGGCGGTCTATGCATTGGCGAGAGCTACAGGCATGGAGCTCATGGTCCAGGCCGGTGTCACAGGGGGGATGCTTCCCAACGAACTTGTCGGGCGTGGCAAGGTCGCCGTCAACATCGAGGTGGGCGGCCAGGGGCACCTGCAAGAGTCCTTGATCCTACAGGATGTCGAAGCGATATGGAGTGCGATGCGGGCGTACCGGATGGTTGACGGCAAGCCTCAGCGGCCGCCCCAGCGGCTCATTGTTCGCAGCAGGACAATTCTCAACTGCAATCTTGCGGGAATGTTCGTCCGCAACCCCGAGGCACAGTTGCGGACGTGGGTGCCCGAAGGCTACACCCTTGGTTGGATTCGCGATATCTTCGGCGATGTGGTCGAAACGATCGTCACCCCGCACCGGAGCTACGTGACCGTCTTGCGATCCAACCCGACGGTCCTTGCTGGAAATTGGGTAGCATTCCTAGGCCGCGAAGTGGAGACAGTGGAGGGCTAGAAGCCTCCAGGTGTTTGCGCATGACTGGGAGAAGACGGCGCCAATGACTTCGGACAAACAACGACTGATTGTACAGGGAGTGGAAGTGGCGGTTGGTGAGCGCGCCACGGGGTATCTTACTATCGGCGGCGGCGATCCCGTTTTGAAAGCCCCGCTCGTCTTGCTGAATGGTGTCCGCTCGGGGCCGAGACTTGCATTGCTGGGAGGTGTGCACGGCGCCGAGTACTGTTCAATCGAGGCGGCCCGACGCCTGGCGATGGACACCGACCCGGCGGCGCTGAGCGGCCAGCTTGTGGCTGTGCCGATCGTCAATATGCCCGCGTTCGAGGGCCGGTCGGCCTTCGTGAGCCCGCTCGATGGCAAGAACCTCAACCGGACCTTCCCGGGGCGGCCAGATGGCACTCCCAGCGAGCGGCTTGCCTGGACGGTGTTTAATGACGTCATCGAGCCGGCCGATGTGGTGATCGACCTCCACGGGGGTGATCTCTTTGAGTCTCTCTCGCCTTATGCGATTTACTCCACCGAGGGGACCTCGGAAGTGAACGACCGGTCCCGCAAGCTGGCGGCCGCGCTCGGACTGCCCGTGGTGGCTCCGGGAGGAACGTCCGGCTCGGCCTACGAAACAGCGGCTCGTGCAGGGAAGACCGCCGTCATCGCAGAGGCAGGCGACATGGGGCGGCTTGAGCCCCGCTGGGTGGATGCGCTTGTGTCCGGGGTGAGGAACGGCATGCGTTTCCTGGGGATGCTTGCGGGCACAGCGTCGCGCTCCATGGACCAAGAGTGGGCGCGACGCGCTCACAGGGTCCAATCCCCCGCTGCGGGGCTGTGGTATCGGCATGTCGATGCAGGTCAACGGGTGACGACGGGGCAGGAGATCGGTACGTTCTGCGATCATTTCGGCCGGCCCTTGCACACCATCACGGCACCCGCGGATGGAATGATTCTCTGGATCGCCTCGTCCCTCTATCTCCCAAAGGGGGCTGCTTTGATGAACGTGGTGGAGTTGGCACCCACTCTCCAGGGAGCAGGGATAGAATCATCGGAGGTGTGACCGATGCAGATGAAGATCAGCGTGTTGCTGGCCGTGGTTACGCTCCTAAGCCTAGCCACTCCGGGATCACCAGCTCCAGTAGCCTCCAAAATCCTGCGGGTGGCGACAGCTACCGAGCCGATAGACTTAGACCCTCAGGATTTCTCGGAATCGACCGCTCAGAGCATCATAAGTTTGGTACACAACAAGTTGTTCGTTCTGGACCGGCAGCTGAATCCTGTGCCCGAGCTGGCTGAGTCCTATAAGTCGAGCCCTGACCGCCTCACGTGGACGTTCAAGCTGAAGAGGGGTATCAAGTTCCACGACGGCACGCCGCTGACGGCGCAGGCCGTGAAGGCCATCGTTGACAAAACTGTCGGCGACAAGCCCCCGATCCGTGCGTCCTTTGTCGGCCGTCCCGATCTGGAGTCAGCACGCCTGGTGGACGACTACACAGTCGAGATCAAGACGAAGAACCCGCTTGGGGCTTTCCAGCGTATGATGGCCGGCCCGGCCTGGGCCATCAACAGCCCTGCCGCCTACGAACGGTATAAGGAGCGTGCTACCAAGAATCCCGTTGGGACCGGGCCGTATCGGTTTGTCCAGTGGAGCCCGGGCGAGTTGATTGAGCTTGAGAGGAACCCCGACTACTGGGGCCCGCCGGTCCATTACGATCGTATTGTGTTCCAATTTGTACGGGAGCCGGCGACCCGCGTCGCTCTTCTCACGACCGGCCAGGTCGATTTGATCACGAACGTCCCGCCCACCGACATGCCGCGCTTGAGCCGGATGGCGAATCTTACCGTAAGCACCATCGACCTGAACCGCAATATCTTCATCGCCATCAATGCGCAGCGGCCCTACCTGAGCGATAAGCGGGTGCGGCAAGCGATGAACCTAGCAGTGGACAAACAGGCCATCATTAAGGGAGTTTTACAGGGACTGGGTATCGAGGCGACTTCGCCGATTCCTCGACTGACGTGGGGCCACGCGGGGGTCGGGCAGTACGCGTACGATGTGGCGAAGGCGCGCCAGATGCTCGCAGACGCTGGAGTCCCGAGGGGCCATCGCGTGAAGTTCTGGGTCCCGCAGGGCCGCTATTTCCAGGATAAGGCGATAGGCGAGGCCGTGAACAACTACTTGAAGGAATTGGGTCTGGACATGGACTTCCAGGTGATGGAGTACGGCACGTACATTGCCTCGATCCGCAAGGTACGCGCGGAAGCCCAGCATGATCTCTACCTGCTTGGTTGGGCAGCGACGAACCTGGATGCTGACCTGGCGCTCACATCCGTTTTTCATTCGGCCGAGTGGCCCCTGCGGGGGTCGAATCGAGGATTCTACGCGAATCCACGAGTTGACCAGCTGATTGATCAGGGACGACGAACCGTCAACCCGGAACTGCGCAGGCGCGTGTACGCTGAGGCGCAGCGTTTGATCTGGGAAGATGCCCCCTGGATCTTTCTCCACGAGATGAAGGATGTTGTCGCGCATCGAAGGCAGATCGCAGGCGTGTTCGTCTGGCCGCACGAGACGTTGGACTTGACGCAGGCCCGAGAGTAGGAGGACCCTTCGTTCGCATAAGGCGGCCGAACACTAGCGCCGTCGTCCGCCTTATGGCAGGTCGGAGCGGCATTGGGACTGCCAATGGGTAGATACTTTGCCCGCAGGTTCCTGCTCAGCCTTCCTGTTCTAGTAGGAGTCACGGTAGTCACATTCTCGCTCATGTACCTAATCCCCGGAGATCCGGCAGTCCTCCTCGCCGGACCGACAGCGAACCTGGACGAGATCACGGCGCTACGATCCCGTTTGGGTCTCGACCGTCCTCCGGTCTTCCGGTATTTGGACTACATGGCGCGGCTCGTCAGGTTCGATTTCGGGACATCCTTGAGAACCAAGGAACCCGTCGCGTTTGAGATCAAGGCGCGTCTGCCAAATACTCTCTTGCTGGCCAGTATTGCGATCACCTTGGCCGCGCTCTTTGGCGTCGCGATGGGGATCCTGGCTGCCTCTCGGCATCTGAGCTCCATCGATAGCCTGACTATGGTCTTCTCGTTGCTGGGTGTTTCGATGCCAAGTTTTTGGCTCGGCCTGCTGCTCATCCTTGTGTTTGCGGAGTATTTGCAGTGGTTCCCGGTGGCGGGACGGGGTGACTGGCGCTTTCTTGTCTTGCCGTCGATCACGCTTGCGGCGCGCGCCCTCGGGGAGATCGCGCGGATGAGTCGCGCCGACATGCTTGAGATCCTACGCGAGGACTTCATCAGGACGGCCCATGCAAAGGGTCTCGGCGAGCTCAAGGTACTGGTCAAGCATGCACTGCGAAATGCCGCGATTCCTACTGTTACGGTGGTCGGTCTGCGATTTGGGACCCTACTGAGCGGCGCCGTTCTAACTGAGACCATCTTTGCCTGGCCTGGAGTTGGGAGGTTGATGGTGGACGCGATCAGTGTTCGTGACTTTCCGGTCATTCAAGGCACGATCTTAGTTACGGCGGTTGTATTCATCTTGATCAACCTGCTCGTCGACCTGACCTACGCGTGGCTCGACCCTCGGATTAGGTATCAGTAGGGTCGCCCGTGACATTCCGCCGATTGCTTCGTACTAGAGGTGCGGCACTAGGGGCCCTGCTAGCCGCGGCATTTCTAGCTATTGGCCTTGTTGGGCCTGTACTTGCGCCCAAGAACCCCGGTTCCCAGCGTCTCGACAGGGTTCTTACGCCGCCAGGCGCGGAGTTCATACTGGGTACAGATCACCTGGGCCGCGATGTGCTTAGTCGCCTGTTTTACGCAGGCCGGAACTCGTTTCTGATCGGCATTGGAGCGGTGGCGGTCGGGCTTGGCATTGGGACGCCTCTAGGGCTCACGACCGGCTTCTTTGGGGGACCTGTGGACACTATTGCGATGCGAGTAGTCGATGTCATGCTTTCGTTTCCCGGCATACTGCTGGCACTAGCCATCATTAGCGCGCTGGGACCAGGACTGGGCAATGTCGTTTTGGCAGTAGGCATTTCATCCATTCCCATCTACGCTCGGATAGTCCGTGGGACCGTCCTGCGGCTGAGACGTCTTGAATTCATCGTAGCGGCTGAGGCCCTGGGAGCCGGACCGGCGCGCATCCTTACTGTGCACCTGCTTCGCAACTGTCTGGGCCCGATCGTCGTCCAGACAAGCCTCCGATTTGCCGAAGCCATCATCATCGGATCCGGGTTGTCGTTTCTTGGGCTCGGGGTGCCGCCCGCCGTACCGGAGTGGGGCAGCATGCTTGCCGATGGTCGGGGCTACTTGCGTTCCGCTCCCTGGGTGGCGGTCTTCCCCGGCCTCTGTCTCATGATTGTCGTGCTCGGATTCAATCTGGTCGGAGACGAGCTTCGCGATGCTCTGGACCCGAGACTCCGGTCATAAGGCACGCAG
>JBQTJG010000397.1:0-2832 GCA_052387355.1 Armatimonadota bacterium
GGCCGTGTATGATCCGAGAAACTTCTACCACATGAACCAGAACATCCAGCGGTTATCTTGAGAAACGAAGCGCCGGGGGAGTTCCGATACCGAGTCCAGAAATGTCGCACAGCCATGCAGGCTGAGCGGCCGTCTAACCCGGCGCTGAGCGGACCGGCGCATGAACGGAGAGTCCTCGTCCACGCGCCGGTGGGTCCCGGCCGCTCAGCGCCAAGTCGTTAGGCCGCTGGACACCTGAGACGGTCCCGTGCGCCGAGGAAGGAGGAGTCATGCCTGACCTGAGAATTGCAACCCTCAATGGCGGAGACGGAACACTGACGAGCACCTGGGTAGACCGCTTCAGGGCTAAGCTCAGGGGCGAACTCCTCCGTCCGGACGAGAACGGCTACGAGGCAGCTCGCAAGGTCTGGAATGGGATGGTGGACAAGCGTCCCGCGCTGATCGCCCGCTGCACTGGCACCGCTGACGTCGTGGCTTCCGTGAATTTTGCTCGAGACAACGACATTCTGCTCTCGGTGAGAGGCGGAGGCCACAATTACGCCGGCAAGGCAGTGTGCGATGGTGGCCTGATGATTGACCTGTCACCAATGAGCGCTGTCAAGGTCGATCCCTCGAAGCAGATCGCACGTGCCCAAGCTGGCATGAGGCTGGGCGAATTCGATCGCAAAACGCAGAAGTTCGGGTTGGCGACGACCCTCGGTGTCAACACTGATACCGGGATCGCCGGGCTTACGCTGGGCGGCGGCTATGGATGGCTCGCGGGCAAGTATGGCCTCGCCTGCGACAACCTTGTGTCCGCTGAAGTGGTGACTGCCGACGGCCAGATTGTGGAGGCCAACGCGGAGCAGCACGCGGATCTCTTCTGGGCTCTCCGCGGAGCGGGCGCGAATTTTGGCGTCGTCACGTGGTTCGAGTATCGCCTGCACGCCGTCGGCCCCGTGCTGGGCGGTATGGTGGTCTACCCTCTAGACGAGAATATCGTGCGCTTCTTCGACGAGTTCTCCCGGGCCGCGCCCGATGAGTTGTGCACGGCGGGTGTAGTGGTGACGGCACCCGACGGCAGTCCTGCCTTTGCCATCGTGGCCTGTTATTGCGGCCGCCCAGACGAGGGCGAGTCGATAATGAGACCGCTCAAGACCTTCTCGACACCGCTGATGGATCTGATCTCGCCGCGATCGTACGTCGAGATGCAGAGCACGCTCGACGACGCGTGGCCGCCCGGGCGACATTACTATAACAAGGCCCACAACATCCGGAGTCTGAACGAGGAGTCGATTCGCACGGTCCTCCGCTACGCGGGGGTGCTCCCAACGCCCGTGTCCAACATCGCATTCCAGCAACTCCATGGTGCGGCGAGCCGTGTTCCGGTCGGCGACACCGCGTTCCCGCATCGCTACGATCACTACGACCTCCTGGTCCATCCGGCAACGGACAACCCAAATGATTCGGAGAAGATCATCCGGTGGGCGCGTGAATGCTGGGGTGCGTTGCAGCCCTTCGTCGAGCAAGCCGTGTACGTCAATGCGCTTGAGGACGCTGTGGAAGAGGGAGAACGGCGCGTCCGCCAAGCGTACGGCCCGAATTACGACCGGTTGGTTATGCTGAAGAGCAAGTACGACCCGGGGAATCTGTTCCGATTGAATTCGAACATCAGGCCAGAAGTTGTCGCGGCCTAACAACCCCGCGGCCGGGACAAGGACTTTGTTGGTCAAAAGCCGGAGAGAGAAGAGCAAAGGGCGCGCCACTTTGGCCTGCAGCTCATCCCAGGCGTTAGCCGACCGTGGAGGCTACAGTGCCCGCGATATCGACGACCTTTCATTTGCCGTTGAGGCATTCCTGGGCATGGGCTCTGGCTGCTTGTGTTGTTGCGGCCACTGCCGAGGGGTTGCTCGCCGGTGGTGGAGTGAGCGCCAGGCTCTCAGAACTCGTCCAGCCGCCGTTCTCGCCTCCGCTGTGGGTATGGGCAATCATCGGTGTTCTCTATTACATCCTGTTCTTCTTCCTTCTGAAGTCGCTTCTTGGCTCGGCATCAACGCCACTCCTCACCTCGAGCGCGCTCGTTCTCGTTGCCATACTCCTGGCGGCGAATGACACTTGGAATTGGCTGTTCTTCCGAGAGAAAGACCTTTGGCACAGCACCGTCTTCGGTGCGCCCTACGCTGCGGTAGCGCTCACGCTTGCTTTTGTCCTATATCGGCTCCGAAGTCCGCTGTTTTTCTGGTACTCCGTATATGTCGCTTACCTCATCTATGCCACGTGGTGGGGAATCAGTCTCTGGCGTTTGAATGCTGATGTATCGAAGGTCGGCTAACAACGGCATGCACCCGACCGCGAATCAGCTTGGCTTTTATCGAGAACTTGTCCGTAATCACGGTTCGTCGCGGTGGGTGATGCCTGGCGTTAGGTGCTACCCGGTGATTAAGTAATTCTGGAGCCTAAGGATTCCTGGAGCGTGTTAGACATAATATTGTGAGGGAGACTCCTTTAATGAAGAGGTCGGTCATAATCGCAAACTGCACGCTGTTTTTCTGTAGTTTTTCAATAGCCCTCAGCGCGGGAAACACTATTCCGACCATTCCGCATAACCAAGCATCTCAAGAGACGCTTGCCAGTCCTCGATTAGCAGCTTTACAGAAGGAATTAGAAGTTGGAAACCGCGCCGCGCTCGAAAACTTCTGGCAGGAGATCACAAAGCAGGGTGCTCCATTGGTTGAGCCAGTTAAAGGCGAAAGCCGAAACGTGTGGCTGACGTTTCTTTGGCGTGCGAAAGAGGAAACCAAAAATGTTGTCGTCTGGTCTGATTTAGGTAATTGGCTGAATCTAACCACGTTG
>JBQTJG010000398.1:0-3476 GCA_052387355.1 Armatimonadota bacterium
CGTGGGATCGATTCGAGATCCCGCGGCCGTTCTCAGCGGCGGTACTGGCGATCGGGGAGATGATCGTCGTCCCAGAAAGGGCCGACGAAGGAGAACTGACCGCGCTCTCTCAGCGCCTGGAACAGATACTCAACGACCTGACAACCCGCGCGGAACTCGAAGTGTTCGCAGCAAGCGGGCCCTCACGGGTGGCGCAGAATCACGGGTGGCGCAGACACTCATAATCCATCCCAGTCGCCGGCACTAGGGCATCCACCCGGAAGCTGGCGGCCCATAGCTGACGGTGAGGTCGGCGGGCCCAGCGCTGTGTGCGTTTCGAAAAAAGAACACGGCACTCGCCTGGCTGTATACCCCAGCGGTGTCCGCGCCATCGCGGCCGGTCCTGCACTGCGTGTAGTGCGCAGGAAGAAGCGCCCCGTGGCCGGGTCGTGCAGCCCCACTGTCTCAATGCGATCGCCGTCCCAGTCTCCGACGAGAGGGATCCAGCCGGATCCGGGCGGGCCTAGCTGAACGTCAGATCAGCTGGACCCGCACTGTTCAAGTTTCGGAGGAAAGCCTGACCCTGCCCAGCCAGTTACGTACACATGACCCATGAGGTCCACAGCGACGCCTAACGCAAAGTCACCCCACAACGGAGCGCCAAGAAAGGTCGGGTAGACGAGCCCGCTCCCGGTGGCGTTAACTTTGGTGACGAATGCGTCGCTGCCCAAGCTCGTAGGCTGTATGGCATTGACGTTGGGAAGTCGATGATCTACCGGGCCCGGGAGGAGGGCACCCGGCCACTGTCTCGACCATAATGCCGTACCTGATTGATGCGGATTGGGCGATGCGAGCCCTCGCCGGGATACGGAGACGAGGGCAAAGCTTCAACGCTTTCGTCCGGAGGGCATCGCGATCAGTTGGGTAACGGTGGGCGAGATCTGCGAAGGAGCCTTCGACAAGTCAGACCCGCAGGCAGTGTTGGCGACCTACCGTGAGTTCCTCCCGTCCTTTCCGGTCCTTGATCTCCCTTCGACTCACAGATTCAGGCACTGTGACCATCTCCCATCGAGGTAGCCCACTGAGGCAATTAGGCAGACCGTCGATAAGCGTCCACGATAGACCACACCCAAGCGGCTGCGGTGATGAGGAGCAGCACGGGCCACATCGGCGATTCCATCATCAAGCCGATGACATCCTCTGTCGACGGCGTATAAGCGCGCTCGAAATCGAACGTGGCCGTCTTGCCGGCCCACGCCATCCAGGGCACAGCGGTGAGGGCCCAGACCACGGCAGCACGCGCCCACTGTCCCTCGACCAATTGTCCAAGACCGGGAAACCCGAGCGACAGTAGGGCTGGGACAACGGACTGCTTCACAGGCACCACCTCAGGTACGGTCCGTACGACCCTACCGATCAACCGTCGGCTGATGATCAGAACCAGGGCGACGGCTGCGGCACCCGCAATGAAGAGGAGAGGGTATCCGCGTAGGAAGCGGCCTTGTAAGAGATCAAACGCGAGAGCGGCGAACGCGAATCCACCATAGAATGCAAGCGGCCAGCTCAGTGCAGTGATCGCCGCGATCGTGCCTGGTCTGAGGACCTGCCGGTGCAGGATGACCCAGTGAAAAACTCCCGCCAGCAGCGCGCCGATCGGCGGTGCCAGGAACGCGGCCACGACCTTGAAGGCAAAGATCGGCCCTCCAGGGTCGATGACCCCGATGCCTGCCCCCCCATAGACCGCAGCTCCCACGCCCCGTGCCAGCAGGATAACGAGCGGCACGGCAAAAGCGAGGACCCACACTCCGACGCTGGCCCACACTAGACGATCTGGTCGTTCCAGGCGTCGGCGCAGCGCCAGCCAGGGAATCAGCGCAAAGACCGTCCCGACGATCAAACCCGGCAGCACGCCGAGCATGATCACAACCAGGAGCATATCCGCCCCGATGGGCAATCTGCACGTCCCCTTCTACTCTGCGAGGTCTTCGTTCACAACAGCCCACACGGTCAACCACCGGACCGGGGTGCCCGAAGTGGAGTGGAGAAAGCGGTGAGGCGCGTCAGGGGAGCACGATCAGTTCACGGAAGTTGATGTCGGGCCGCGTGTGGGTGTTTGTACCGACGACGTTCCCTTGCTGGTCCATCCAGTAGTAATTGGACCCGCTCGAGACCTTATATTGCGTCCCGGTCGCCGGATCTGTGACATCTACAAGTCCCAGTCGGGCGTTGGCGCCGCGGCGGGAGATCTCGTCCTTGATGGCCTGGTTGGTCCAGTAAGTTCTGCTGATTGTGTCGCTGATGTCACGCCCCATGTCGGCGATGATCTGGCTTTGCCTACGGACGAGCTCCTGCTGCCCCCGCAGCCATGCCTCGTTAGGCTTGTACGTGGCCACCATGTGGTTGATGACGGCGATGGCTGTCTGGTACCGGTCCTCCGGCGCCTCCACGGCGACCAGGTGGGCGAGCCCCCAGGTGCGGTAGATCTGCCCTGGGGTCATCAGGCTCTGTCCCACGATCAGCACGACCGTGATGCTCAGCGCGCCCCCCAGGTAGGGTCTGCCCTGCATGGCGAAGCGCCACTGGATCTGGCCGGCATGGTACTCCACGTACGGCGTGAGTTGGCGCATGAACTGATTCATCGGCTCTGCCAGCTGCGGGAGGGGTTGGGCGCCCGTGACGGTGTAGGCGCGGTGTCGCCTCGGCAGCATCCACTGGGCAATGAATCTCTCGCCGGGCAGGTAGGGCCACACGGTGAATAGGATTCCACTGTTGTTGAAGGTATCGCCCTGACGTACTCCGGCATACCTGATCCAGTCGTTTTCCTCGTAGAACTGGGGCGCGACGTTGCCGGCGTATACCAGGATCGTCCCGTCTGCTGAGACGGCAGCGACTTCCTCTTGGGTGGTTATCGGATTCGGCCGCGTGATGCCTCCGGTGACTCTCCAGCCTTCCGGGACCTCGAGGGTGAACGCGCCTTCGTTTGGTTCACGCCACGTCGTGTAGCGCTGAGAGCCGATGGCTGGCCCCCAGGCTCGATAGCTCTGCAGGATCGTGGACAGGACCCCCACCGCATCCCTGAAGCCGGCCTCGGGAGCGGTAACGGCGTACAGGTATCCCGCGCTCCCGCCGCGGCTCGCCACCCAGGCGAACAGCGACACGGCTACCTGATCGCGCCCGTGACCCTGCATCCGCGCGACGCCCTGAACTACCACGACGGGGCGCGTCCACTGCATCCCTGGTATCAGGACTTCCGCGAGCCTGCCCAGGACTGACGCCCCGGATGCGGTCTGGAGGACCGCGGCCACGTACACGGGCAGGATGATGGCGCGCTCTCCCCGAGGGCCCGCGACCTCAACCCCGGCGGATTTGTACGCGGGGCGGCGTGTCCACCCGGCGGGATAGGTGATCGAAAAGCCCTCCGGGTCCCTGTGCGTCGTCCACCCGGGGGCAGTCTGGGCCGTGCCGACGAATGACGAGCTCAGGCCACCCACCGACAT
>JBQTJG010000399.1:0-2801 GCA_052387355.1 Armatimonadota bacterium
GCCTGGCGATTTCCTTGCACATCTATGGGGCGGACATCGGGAAGCTCGGATCGAGCATCCGCCGTTGTTACGATGAAGAGATCAGGGCCGCCGACAGCGACCGCCGCTCGTGAGAGGGGACGACGCATGGAGCGTGTAGTGCTGCGTGGGGCGCAGGTGTTTGATGGTACCGGCCGCGCCCCGCAGCAGGGCCTGACCGTCGTCATTGAGGACGAGCGCATCGCCGACGTGGTCGCCGACGGTGAGACCGGAAGCCCGGGGTCGGCCCGCGTCATCGACTTGACCGGCTGCACGCTCCTGCCCGGCCTGATCGACATGCACGTTCACCTGGGATTCGGCGGCCGCACCGCGCGCGAGACCGAAGCGTCGATGGCGCTCAAGGCCGCGCGCAACGTTCGGGCGGCGCAGGCCACGGGCATCACGACGTTACGAGACGTAGGCACCGCCAACGGGGTTGGTATGGCCGTGCGCGACGCCGTGCAGCGTGGGGACATCACGGGGTCGCGGGTGGTTCCCTGTGGTCAAATCATCTGTATGACCGGCGGGCACGGCTCCGAACCGCCCGCGGCGCCGGGCATGGCCCGGGAAGCCGACGGTCCTGACGATTGCCGTCGGGCGGTGCGCGAACAGGTGCGGGCCGGCGCGGAGTGTATCAAGGTCACGACCAATGGACCGCTGAACGTCGTCGAGTTCACGCAGGCCGAATTGGACGCGATCGTCGATGAGGCGCATCGATGCGATCGGCGCGTGGCATGCCACGCCTCGATTCTGGAGTCGTCGCGCATGGCGCTGCGCGCCGGGGTCGACACCATGGAGCATGGATGTGACCTCGACGAAGCCGCCGCACGGGCGCTGGCCGACCAGGGTATGACCCTCGTTCCCACCCTGCTGGTGACCAAACTGATCATGGACCGGTGGGACGAGTTCAAAGCGATCCCAATGATGCGGTCGATTCCTGTCCGCGCAAAACGTCACGTCGAGAGCTTCAAGCTGGCGCTGGAAGCCGGCGTCACCCTGGCCGCGGGCACAGACATCTTCTTCGGCCTGGGACGGTTCGACGCGCTCCCAGAAGAAATCGCGTACATGGTCGCGTGCGGCATGCCGGCAGGCGACGCGCTCGTCGCCGCCACGCGAAACGGGGCAGCCGCGCTGGGCATGGCAGATCGACTGGGCACCGTTGAACGAGGCAAGATGGCGGACCTGCTGGCGGTCGAGGGGGATCCGACGACCGACATCGCCGCGCTCCGCCGCGTGGCGCTCGTCGTAGAGAACGGCCAGCTCGTTGGAGGGGGGAGAGGCGCGTGAGAGCGATTGTGTGTGCACTGATCCTGGCAGTGGGCTTGACCCTGATCCCCGCCGGCGGCGCAGAGGCGCAGCGGCGTAGCCAGGCCGTCATCGCGATTTGGGGACTCCCGACCCGGCTGATTGGCTCCAGCGAAGCCGTCGGCGGGTACGTCCTCTTGCAGATCCACGACGTCCTGGCCCGGACGGACGACACCGGGAAGCCCGAGCCTCGCCTGGCGGAGAAATGGACGCGCTCGGCTGATGGCCGGACCTACACGATCACCCTGCGCCAGGCGAAGTTCCAGGACGGTCGGCCGATCACGGCTGAGGACGTGAAGTTCAGCTACGAGTTCTACCTCCATCCACAATACCCGATCACACCGGCCGGGCTGCTCCAGATTGATGGCGCCCAGGATGTGAAGCAGGGGCGGGCACGGGAGGTTCGCGGCATCACGGTGGTCGATCCGCGGACCGTCCGCGTCGCGCTCACCAACCGGTACACGTTCTTTGTCGATCAGATCCTGGGCAACTACATCCTCCCGAAGCACGCGCTGGCGGGTGCAGACATGGGCCGCATCCTGGAGCACCCGTACGCCCGCAAGCCGATCGGCGCCGGGCCGTACCGGCTGGCCGAGTGGCGGGACCGCGACAGCATGATCTTTGAAGCGTTTCCGGACTACTGGCACGGGCGGCCGAACGTCGACCGCCTGATCCTGCGCCTGATCACTGAGCCGGCCACGGTCATGGCCGAGGTGCGGGCCGGCAACATCGACGCCGGGCAGATCCTGCCCGATGAATTCGAGAACTTCCAGCGCGAACAGCGCCTCCAGGTGCTGCGCATGCCCGGCGACATTTCATTCTGGTTCTCGTTCAACCACGGGCACCCGTTCTTCCGCGACGTGCGTGTGCGGCAGGCGATCTATCACGCCCTCGACCGCGACCTCATGGTACGCACGCTGCAGAAGGGGTACGGGCGGGTGGTGAACAGCCCGGTGCATCCGAGCCTGTGGCAGTACAACCCCGCGCTGCAGGGCTACGCCTACGATCCGGCGCGCGCCCGCGCGCTGCTCTCCGAAGCCGGCTTCACGCCGGGGCCCGGGGGCGTGCTGCAGCGGGAGGGGCGGCCGTTCAGAGTCCGCTACACCTTCCTGTCAGAGAAGCGGTATCAGGACCAGGGGTTGATGATCCAGCAGTTCCTCCGCCAGGTCGGGATCGAGGTGACGCTCGAGGCGCTGGAGCGCGGGGACTTCTTCGGACGGTTCTTCACCGCCGCGAACAGCGCGAATATCGAGATGGTGGGGATCGCCTGGTTCAACCTGCTCTTTCCACCGCAGTTCGAGCTCGACGGCAACTTCAGGAGCACGGGCGCGTTCTCGCGGCTCTTCGGGTACTCGAGTACCGAGATCGACGAGCTGCTGCAGCAGGCGAACACGGCGCCCGAGCGCGGCACGCTCAAGACCATCTACTTCCGCGTGCAGGAGATCATCTTGCGCGACGTCCCGCGCGTGATGACGTTC
>JBQTJG010000400.1:0-9646 GCA_052387355.1 Armatimonadota bacterium
CGAGATGCTGGCCGATTACCAAACCAACAATTCCATCTTTGGCCGCACCAATAACCCCTGGAATCTTGAGCGCACGCCGGGCGGTTCCAGTGGCGGCGCGGCGGCGGCGCTGGCTTCCGGGATGACACCGTTTGAAATTGGCGCCGACCTGTCCGGTTCGATCCGCATTCCAGCTCACTTTTGCGGCCTGTTCGGTCTGAAGCCAACCGAACACCGTGTCTCGTTGATCGGAGTTTTCCCGGGTATCCCTGGGCCACGAAGCGTCCGCTTCATGTCCTGCGTAGGGCCAATCGCGCGTACAGTCGAGGATCTGGCGCTGCTTTACCCGATCATCGCGGGGCCGGATGGACGCGATACCGAGGTACAACCTGTGCCGGTTGACCATGTGCCAACACTCGCAATCAGGAAATTGCGGATCGCCTTTGCTCCGACCTTTCCGGGCTTCCCGGCCGCGGCGGATATTCGCCATGCCATACAGGAACTGGCACAGCAACTGGGTCGCTTAGGTGCAGTTGTTGAAGAGGCTCTTCCCGAGCTAGACTTCGACCAGGTGTTATCAAGTGCTGGCGAGCTATTATAGCCGGGAAGCGCTGGGATGACTCGCGTCTGCTGGCGATTGCAAAGGCCCTATCGGCAGTGACCGGCGAATTCAAACGGCCACCGGGTTACCAGTCCATGTGAGCCCTGGCTGTCTTAGCGGTCTCAGGCAGTGCGCGCCGGCGCGAGCGCTAGCGCCCAGGGAGCACGACGAGTTGCCCGACCATAGTCGGCAAGTGAGTGGTGCAGACAATGCGGTACGATCCCGGCCTACCGGCCCGGAAGTTCACGGTGGTGACCTGTCCTCGCTTCACCGTGAACCCTGGAACGTTGACGCCCTCGATGGTGGCCGGATGCTCCGCGCCGTTGATGCCCAGGATCTCGAGCGTGACGTCATCGCCTTCGCTAACCACGACAAACGCGGGCTGCCAGTAGTAGGCCGAGACTTCCCACCGGCCGGTCGCGTCCGGGGGCCGCAGCACGTATCCGGGGCCTGCTGGAAGTGCGGTAGTCGGGTACGGTTCGCTGGCAACGGAGGTGCCGCCGCGGGGTTCCACGGCGGCCATGTAGATGTGGCGCTTCATTGCCGCCGGCGCGCTCGTGGCTCGTGGTGCTCTGATGAATCCAATGGCGATCGATAGTACCATCGCTGCGCAGACCGTTGCCAACATCGCCCTTCCGAGTCCTCTCATCCGTGCACCCCCTGCGGCTGGTTGTTTTAGCCAGTGCTAATTTAGCCTTGGTGTAATAGTACTGGCGGACCGTCCGGCCAGTCAAGGGGGCGCTTTGGGGCCCCTACTGTAGGCAATCGCGCCGCGCCGTTCCCCGGTAGATCGGCGCGCGGGCCTTGACCTTCTTGTCTCCCTTGGTGATCATGGCCCCACACTCGAGGATGATGTAGGGATCGAACGCGTTGACTCCAGCGCTTTGCCCAAAGTCCGGGTTTTCGATATCTGAAGGGTCAACGTGCAATGCCGAGGAATCAGATGGCGAAGAGTCCGTGCAGGCTTCCCGGAGCGGGGGTGAAGCTCTGTGGACAGAACTTCCTATTTGGATTTCGACCTTTTCATCCAGCCTGCCGCAGAAGGATATCGCCTGCGGGTCGACTCTTCTGCAGGGCAGGCCGCCGCCAGCTTCGCGCTACCTTTCTCTGATCTCGAAGTCGAAAACTTTCTGCTGCGCGTTGGTCGTCCGCGGCGCGCGACCCGTCGCATCGATTCGCCCGAGGGCAAGGCCGCCAAGGACTTCGGGGCGCGGCTTTTTGATTCGGTGTTTGACGGCGAAGTGCGCGGCCTGTTGCGGAGCAGCCTTGAAGAGGCGAGGCGTCAGGGTGGTGGGCTGCGCATCCGCCTTCGTCTCACGGAGGTTCCTGAACTGTCCGATCTCCCATGGGAGTACCTGTACAATCCTGCCCTCAATCGCTTTCTCGGCCTCGATGTGGAAACTCCTCTGATCCGCTTTCTCGACCTGCCTGAGCGGGTGGAGCCATTTCTCGTGACTCCGCCCCTTCGGATCCTCGCAATGATCTCCAATCCTGTGAACTATCCGGAGCTTGATGTAGAGCGGGAGTGGGCCAGGCTTCGCGAGGCATTAGCTGACCTGGAACAACGTGGGCTCGTGGCCCTGGAGAGGCTGCCGGCGGCGACTCTGGCCCTTCTGCAGCGACAACTGCGACGAGGCGAATACAACATTCTTCACTTCATCGGGCACGGAGGGTTCGATAGTCACATCCAGGACGGCGTGCTGGTGCTGGAAGACGACGGCAGGCGCGGCCGTCCGGTCAGCGGGCAAGATCTTGGCATGATGATCCATGGGCACCGACCGATGCGCATGGCGGTGCTCAACGCCTGCGAGGGGGGCCGTCCCTCTCGGACCGATCCCTTTGCTGGCGTGGCGCAGAGCCTTGTTCAGCAGGGTCTTGCCGCCGTTGTCGCAATGCAGTTCGAAATCACAGACGACGCCGCGATCGCGTTTGCCCACGAGTTCTATGCGGCGCTGGCGGACGGCTATCCTGTGGATGCCGCCTTGGTGGAGGCGCGGAAGGCAATCTTCGCCCAGGACAACGGACTCGAATGGGGCACCCCAGTCCTCTACTTGCGGGCGTCGGACGGACGGATATTCGATGTGCAGAAAGCACGCGATCAGCGGTCTATCGGCATGGGCCAAGAGCCCTCAGCGACAAAGCCTACCGGTGACGTGGATGAGTCCAGGACGCCACCCGTTGACTCTGCGATCGAGCACAGTCCTGAGGACCTGACCGCCCCAGCGGCGCCGCGCCGAACCAGGTGGGCGATAGCGGCGGGCCTGGCCGTCGTGATGGTGGTTGCGCTGGTCATCGCGCTGCGGCCGTCAGTGAAGGGCGACGAGTATCTGATCGCGCCCGGCAAGGGCGTCGGCAGGTGGCGGCTGGGCCAGGAAGTGGCAGTATATGCCCTTGGGACTCCCTCAGACCGTTGGGACGGGCTAGTGGAGAACGGCCCAAACAAGGGCAAGCACTACTACAACGGCTATGCCTACTCCGTGACGCCAACACGGCCTGCCTTGAATGTCCACGAGTGCCTGAAGGATAGGAAAGTCTTCGCCGTTTACGTGCTGCGGAAAGTAGACACTCCGGTCGAGGGTCAGCTCGAATCGGTGAAGTATCGCACCCAGGAGGCAATCGGCATCGGATCCAGTGAGCAAGAGCTAGTTGCGAAGTACGGGCGCCCAGGCAGTGACAGCGTCAGCCAGTGGCCGGACATGCACGGAGATACTCGGGTCACCGTACTGAATTACAGCTATCCTGGCTTCGACGTGCTGCTCAACGTGGCGGATCGCAGGATCTTCGGCATTGCTGCTACAACACTTGACGCCTGGGAGGCTTGTGAGAAGGCTGCCTTCGGAAGCTGATTGGGCTTGAATGCTGGAGTGTCCCCATGAGCCGTGCATCGGTCCGCGCTATCCTGGCGCGGATCCGGAAGCTCTGTCTGTCTTTGCCCGAAACCAACGAGCGCCTCAGCCACGGCGCGCCGACGTTCTTCATCCGCGACAAGAGGGCGTTCGTCATGTTCATGGACAATCACCACGGCGACGGCCGGCGCGCGCTCTGGTGCGCCGCGCCACCGGGGCTGCAGCATACGCTGGTGGCAGCCATGCCCGATCACTACTTCGTTCCCCCGTACGTCGGGTATCTTGGCTGGGTTGGGGTACGCCTCGACCGCGACGTTGGCTGGGACGAGGTCGGCGGCGTGATCGAAGACGCGTACCTGACGGTAGCGCCCAAGAAATTGATCGAGGCTGCGCGGCCTGATCGCGCGCCGACGAAGCGTTGAACGTCGGCATGACGATACCTGATTCAATCATCAAGAAGCTTCGCGGCGCGATTCGTACGGATCGGCTGCGGGATACAGCGCTTCGCCTCGTCGAAGTCCCCAGCCCCACCCGCAGTGCCGGCGCCGTCGCTGATCGGCTCGCGGAGATGCTGGTAGCCGATGGCTTCTCCGTGCGGAGGCCAGCCGCGGGCTGGCCTCAGGCCCCGGCGGTGGTGGCGCGGTTCGCCGCGCCGCGGCCGGGCCGCACCCTCCAGTTTGACGGCCATCTGGATACGGTCCATCTGCCGTTTGTCCCACCCCATGTCGCGAACGGCGTGCTGTACGGCAGCGGCGCCGCGGACATGAAAGGGGGTATCGCGGCCGCGTATGAGGCCATGCGAGCCCTTCGGGACACGGGTGTGCTCGGTGCCGGGAGTGTCCTGTTCACGGCGCATGAGTTGCACGAGTGCCCATGGGGCGACGGCAGCCAGGTGGATCGGCTCATCGACCAGGGGGTCCTCGGCGACGCGGTGCTCCTCCCAGAGTACGTGAGCGATCGTCTGCCGATCATCGGTCGGGGACTGGCCGTGATCGAAGTGCGCGTCAGCCGCGACGGCGTCCCCGTCCATGAAGTCCTTGGCGGCATCGATCAGCCGAACGTCATCGCGGCGGGAGCGCAGTTGGTCTCCCGGTTCGCGGAACGAGATCGCGAACTGGCTCGCGCCGTCCATCCGACAGCAGGCCGCGGCAGCATCTTTGTGGGACGAGCCTGGGCCGGCGAGATCTACAATCAGTCTCCGACGGAATTCCGACTGGCCGGTACGCGTCGGTGGCTCCCAGGCACCCGCGTGGCGGAGGTCGAACACGAGTACTTCAGTATTCTGGCCACCGTGGCGAGTCAGACCGGGACACGGATCGACGGTACGTTCACCCTTGCCCGCGACGCCTTTCAGCTCGATGACCGCGACCCCGCCGTGGATGCGTTTCACTCCGCGTACGAAGCTGTCACAGGTCGCCGATTGCCGGACGGCGACAAGCCGTTCGTCGACGACGGCAACACCTTCGCGTCCCGCGGCCGCGTCGCCGCGATCTCTCACGGTCCCGACGCCAGCGGCGCGCACACAGTCAACGAGTCGGTTTCTGTGGACGAACTGACTCGCGTGGCCCTAGTCTATGCCCTGTCCGCTGTCGCGTTCTGTTGAAAAGATGACTGATTGACCGACTCACCCGTCTGCCAGAGTCAAACAAATCCCATAGCTGCAGCTATTGACATATTCTGCCACACTAAGTAACATACCAACCGGTTGGTATATGATTCTTCGCTAGATGATGCACACTCATGAGGCCCGTCCAACGCCACTCTCCGACGAAAGCGAAGCTGCTCGCAGCAGCCCTAAGACTCATGATCACGAAAGGCTATGAGGCAACCTCGGTCGATGAGATCTGCACACGTGCCGGCGTGACGAAGGGGAGCTTCTTTCACTACTTCGCGAACAAAGAGGATCTCGGGAAGGCCACGCTGCAGCTCTACTTTACTTCCGTACGGAGTGCGACGGAAAGCGCTCCGTTCCAACGTGAGCGAGACCCTTTGAAGCGTATCTACGGGTACCTCGATTTCGTCGGGGAGGCCAGTCAGGACCCTCGTATGCCAAGAGGCTGCCTCATCGGTACTTTCAGCCAAGAGCTCGCCGAGACGCATCCTGAGATACGAACCCTCTGTGGCCGATACTTCACCGCATGGGCCGATCTCCTCAAAGGAGACCTGGATGCGGCGAAAGCGAAGTATGCCCCCCGTGCACCTTTCGACACCAGAAGCCTCGCAGAGCACTTTCTTGCTGTCATGGAAGGGGCCCTGATTCTGGCGAAAACTCATCAGGATATGACTATCGTCGGCGAACACGCGCGACACTTCAAGGACTATGTCAGGAGCCTCTACGAGGGAAGATCTAACATCTCGAAAGGCTGCAGGTAGAGAGTAACGACGCTAGGAGAAAGGGGATGAAGACATGGTCTCAGGAGAGAACAAGGCGGTTGTCCAACGCTTCTTCCAAGAGGCGATCAACAAGCGCAACGTCGCAGTGATAGATGAGCTCTTCGCGTCGAACTACGCTCACCACGATGCGGCCGCCCCCGCAGAGCTGCAGCAGAGCCGTGATGGATACAAGCAACTCATCGTCGGATTCCTCGCTGCTTTCCCTGACCTCACGATGAAAGTCGAGGACTGGGTTGTGGAAGGGGACAAAGTTGTGGCCCTCTGGAGCTGGCGCGCGACGCACACAGGGCCGTTGGGGCCGATCCCTCCCACCAGGAAGAAAGTCTCAGGAATGGGAATCGACATCCGACGCGTCACCAACGGCAAGATCGTGGAAGGCTGGGTGGGCTACGACATGATGAACATGATGCAGCAGCTCGGACTCGTACCATCCGCGGGTCCCGGGAGATGAGAATTACTATGCAGGCTCGTGGCAGACCGACCACCTCGGATGATCTATTCAAACCGGTCAGTGAAGCGTTTCAAGAAGACCGGAGTGTCTCGAAGGCAAAGATGTTCGGGGCCGTTGGCTTGAAAGTTGCGGGGAAGGTCTTTGCCATGCTCGTGAAGGGCCAGCTAGTGGTGAAGCTCCCGAACCAGCGTGTAGAGAGCATTGTGGCATCCAAGAAGGGGTCATATTTCGATCCGGGTCATGGCAAGCTGATGACAGAATGGGTAGCCGTACGAGCTGACAGAAAGTCCGCGTGGGTCAAGCTGGCGACAGAGGCGCGCGACTTCGTCAGGCGGACGCGCTGAACGTGAGAGCGTATCGCGGCTGGCTCACGCCCGTCTACGGGCGGTAGGGGTTAGTGTCTGAGCAAGAGGAGCGGAGCGAGAATCTGGCTCGCCTCGTCGTGCAGGGCGATTCCCGGCTTCTCGACCAGCTCCAAGGCCTGGCGCTGCAGCGCATGGTCTTCTTCGCCGGTCTCCCGGGCACGGGCAAGAGCCTCCTCACGCACCAGCTCACTCATATGGCGCATGCCGCCGGCCGTGTGGTCCATCTGCTGCAGTGGGATGTCGCGCGTCCGGCGTTCGAGGGAAGCGACACCGGGTCGCGCTACCCTCAGATAGATGGCGTATCGCACGGGGTGATCCGGAAGGCCGTCGGCCTCTGGGCGCGGGCCGCGATTGTCGAGTGGGTTGCGAGCCACCCCGGGCCGGAATACCTGCTTATTGGCGAGACACCGTTTGTGGGCCATCGCTTGATTGAGCTGGCCCGCCGCGCGGACGACGCGGCGGAAGCCCTCTTGTCGGCGCCGTCGTGTCGCTTTGTGATCCCCGTGCCATCGTGCGAGGTGCGCGAGTTCCTCGAGACGGAGCGCGAGCGGCGCGCCGCGCATCCGCTCCACGCGAGGGAGCGGGAAGACGCGCCACCTCATGTCCTGCGCGATCTCTGGCAGGTTCTCGCCGATGTCGGGCGGACGCCTGGGGTCGCGGCCGAAACACTAAGTGGTGCGAACGGCAGCCTCCCGGCGCATGATCCCACGGCTCGGTTGCCGTACGACCCGCGCATATACCAGCGCGTCTACGAGACGATGCTGAAGCACCGTCATGCCGACGTTGTGCCTCTCGACACTATCCTTCCAACCCGCACGTTCTCCGTCTATGACTTCGCGGTGAGACCACGGGAGCTCGGTCCCACATCGGGGGAGGCCGCCAGGTTCATCCGCGAGGTGGAAGCGCGCTATCCCGACCCGGATGCGCTCGAACGCGAGATCGCTCGCTGGTGGGAGGTGTGATCGCCGGCGTCAGCCTCGGTACTTCGCCGGCACCCGCCGAGGGGCACGATAGGGCGGGTCACTCATGCGCCCCACAGGTACTTCGATCAGGACAGGACGGTCCAGCGCCACCGCCTCCCGGACGAGGCGGCCAACGTCGGTCGGGTCGTTGGCGCGCATTCCGACGACGCCATACGCTTCGGCGAGTTTCATGAAATCCGGGTTATGGAGATCGGTCCCGATGGTGCCGCCCCACGACTCGTCCATGTCTCGGGCGACGTTGCCGTACGAGTGGTCATTGAAGAGTACCACAATGACGTTGATCCCGTACCGCACGGCCGTCGCAAGCTCCTGAGAGTTGTACAGGAACCCGCCGTCGCCGCACACCGCGAGCACGGGTTGATTCGGACAGGCGACCTTGGCGCCGAGGGCGGTCGGGAAGGCATAGCCGAGGTTACCGGAATAGGACGAAGTGAAGTAGGTTCGGGGATGGTACACGGGCCAGAAGGGGCGGGAGTAATAGCCGATCTGGGTCATATCTGTCACGACGATCATGTCCTCTGGGGCACCGGCGCGCAGGTTGTTCAGAATTGACGCCTGAGGCTCCGTGCTCCCGGTAGAGGCCACCTGGGCTCGCAGCGACTCTCGCTCGGCCCTGCACGACGGCCTCGGGGTCGAGCGGGCTCGCAGTCGATCGAGCATCTCCAACAGAGTGGTCCGTGCGTCACCGATGAGCGCGAGCGTCTTCGCGTGATACCGCCCAATCTCTTCAGCGTCGACGTCGATCTGGATCACCTGCTGCTCAGGCCGCAGTTCCGCCGCTGCGAGCCGGGTCCCGACGGCCAGGACCACATCCGCTCGATCGGCATATGCTTTTAGGGGACTGCCCGGCCAGAGTGCGGCGCCGAGTGACAGATCGTGGTGATCGCTGATGGCGCCTTTGCCCTCGGCGGACGCGACGACGCCCGCCTGCAGAAACTCGGCCACCGCGAGCAGGGCCTCATGCGCCCCCGATGTGTGGACGCCGCCGCCCGCATAGATCACCGGGTACGCGCAACCAGAAAGCAGCGCCGCGGCCGCGTCCACCGCGGTTGCGTCGGCGGGTGGCCGCGCCGGGTGATCGGGCTCGGGGAACGCGACCTCCCCTTCGTCCTCCATAGTTTCGGGCGGCATCTCGATCTCGACGGGGCGCGGTCGCCCGGTCTTGAGCTGGCGCACGGCCTCGTGGACGGCGCTCGGAATCTCCGATATCTCGAGGACGCGCCTGCGCCACTTGGTGATGGGTGCGATGGCATCGAGCTGGTCGTTCACCTCGTGGAGGAGACCGAGGCGCTTCCCGATCCTGTCCCGCGGGATCTGACCCGCGACGATCAAGACCGGCGAGGAGGCTGCGTACGCCGTGCTGAGCCCGGCCGACGCGTTCAAGAGTCCCGGGCCCGGGACCACCAGGGCGACCCCGAAGCCGCCGCCGGCCCGAGCGTAGCCGTCGGCCATGTAGCTCGCGGCCTGCTCGTGTCGGGTCGAGATGAAGCGGATTCTCGGCTCGTCTCGAAGGGCTGCCAGGGCCCCGTAGATCTGGACGCCCGGCACGCCGAACACCACCCGGACACCCTCACGGTAGAGCGACCGCACGAGCGCCTCGCCGCCGGTCATCCGGGCCACAAGGGCTTCGATTCTCGTCGGCGTGATGGTGTCCTTCACGCAGAACAGGGTAAAACTCCCTTGGAGCACCGCACTCAATTGGGAATCGATGACCGCGTGGTGGCGAGCCTGCGGGGCAAACTGTTTCTCTGGTTCCTCAGCCTGGGCTTTTACGTTGCCATCCTGATGACCCCGATCAACCCCTCGACCATCAGGGAGCGTCCTGACAACCTGATCATCGTGCCGAACGCCAAGCTGGCGTCTGCGATCATTACCAACCTTGATCGTCCCGCGAAAGGAGGTCTTGGTGCCGGTTGACGTCGGGGTAAGCTATGACAGTGACTTTGACCGGGTCGAGCGGATCACGCTTGAAGTGGCGCGAGAGGTCCAGCAAGAGTGTGCTGGCGGGGTCAAGGACTTCGTTCCGA
>JBQTJG010000401.1:0-3476 GCA_052387355.1 Armatimonadota bacterium
GGAGACGAGCGCCGACGGACGGACGATCACCTTCACCCTCCGCGCCGGCGTCGAGTTCCACAACGGCGACGACTTCACCGCCGATGACGTCAAGGTCTCGCTGGAACGCATTGCCGACCCGAAGACCGCCTCACCGCTCCGCGCGTCGTTCAGCGCGCTTCAGGGCGTCGATGCCGTCAACCCGCGGACGGCACGCGTGCGGCTGTCGGCTCCGGACGCGGCGTTCCTGGCGGCGCTGGCCGCGCCGCAGGCGGTCATCCTCCCTCGCGCGGTCCTCCGGCGCGAGGGCGACATGAACGCCTCGGTGATCGGGACCGGCCCGTTCAAACTCGCCGCGCGGCGCAAAGATGTCAACACGGCGCTGGCGCGCAACCCGAGGTACTTTGTGCGAGGCCTGCCGTTCCTCGACAGCATCGAGTTTCGGATCATCACCGACGATACCGCCCGCTCGGTGGCGCTGCGGACCGGCCGCGTCCAGTTCATCGACCGGGTGACCTTCGAGCTCGCCAATATCCTCGAACGGATCCCCGGACTGAGCGTCGTCGGAGGACCCAGCCTCAACTTTCGCGGCGCAGTCCCGAACATCACCCGGAGGCCCTGGAATGATGTGCGCGTGCGACAGGCGCTGGCGATCGGAATCGACCGGCGGGAAATCCTGAAAGCGGTGCTGGGTGGGCGCGGCGAGGCGCTCAACGGCGGCCCGATCCCCTCGACGCTGTGGGCGGCCCTCCCGGAGCCGTGTTTCGCGCGACCTGAAGTCGCACGGGCAAGGGAACTGCTGGCCCAGGCCGGCTTCCCCAACGGCTTTTCGTCGACGCTCTTGAGTTTCTCTGAGATCACGCTGCTCGCCGACACCGCGATCGCGCTCAGGGAACAGGCGGCGTTGATCGGGATCGACCTGCGCCTCGAGCTACTGGAACTGGGCATCGTGCAGACGCGCGTCGCGCGCGGAGACTACGACGTCGCCATTCGTGGCTATGCCGGCGTGGATCCGGATGAATGGATGAGCCGGCCGTTCCACAGCAGGTCGCCCCAGAACTACAACAAGTTCACGGACGCGCAAATCGACGCCATGATCGAGCGCGCGCGCACGCTGGGAGACCAGACCCAGCGTCGCGCCGTCTATTGGGACATCCAAAAACGGTTGTGTGACCTGTCCCCGGTGATCTGGCTCTACAGCGGGTCGGAATACTTCGCCATGCGGCCGGAAGTGAAAGGCTACCTCTTCCGCGCCAACAACGAGCACAACTTCGAGAGCGTGCGACTCGGAGAATAGCCGGATCATCGGAGCATAGCCGCATCAGCAGATACTTGTGGCGCCGCGTGCTTGCGACGATGATCACGGTCGTCGCAATGAGCGCCGTCGTGTTTCTGGCCTTGCAGGCGGTCCCCGGTGACGCTGCAATCATCAGCCTCGGAGAGTACTACGGCCATGCCGATGCCGCCACACTGCGGGCGAAGATGGGTCTGGATCAACCCCTGTACGTGCAATACGGCCGATGGACACGCGGTGTGCTGCGGGGCGACCTGGGCGATTCGCTCCGCACCGGGCTTCCGGTTCGACCGGAACTGGTCAGCCGCATTCCGGTGACGCTGGAGCTGGCGGTGCTGTCACTGATCCTCTCACTGCTCTTGGGACTTCCCGCCGGGCTCTTGGCGGCGACGCGGCGCCGCACGGCAGCCGACATCGCCAGCCGCACGGTCGCCTTGCTCGGGATCTCCATTCCCCACTTCTGGTTCGGGTTGATGCTGATCTTGCTGCTGTCCCTCCACCTGCGCTGGCTGCCCCCGGCCGGCTACGAAGACATGTCGGCGGGTCTGGTCGCCAACCTCGGAGCGATGCTCATGCCGGTGCTGACCCTCGGGCTGGGCCTCACGGGAACCACGATGCGCATCACGCGGGCTGCCATGCTCGAGGTACTGACCCAGGACTACATCCGGACAAGCCGGGCGAAGGGACTGCCTGAGCGGCGGGTCGTCGTCCGGCACGCGTTGAAGAACGCGCTGATCCCGCTGGTCACAGTGGTGGGACTGCAGTTCGGAGATCTGCTCGGTCGCACGGTGGTCGTCGAGGAGATCTTCAGCCTCCCGGGGCTCGGACGATTCGTGGTCGGCGGCGTCTTCAATCGAGACTATCCAGTCGTGATGGCGGGCGTCCTCGTGATTTGCATCGGATACCTCACGACGAACCTCGCCGTCGACGTGATGTACGCGCGGATCGACCCGAGAATCCGCTATGACTAGGCGCAGGCGTGTTCGGGCTGATCCGGTGGTCGTGGCCGGGGGCCTGGTCGTCCTCTGCGTCCTGATCGCCGCAGCGATCCCGGGCATCCTGGCTCCGCAGAACCCGGAGAAGACGAACATCTCATCCCGGCTAACGCCGCCCGGCCGTGCGCACATGCTCGGGACGGACGAGTTCGGCCGCGACATCCTCAGCCGGGTGATCTGGGGCGCGCAGGTATCGGTCAAGGTTGGCGTCATCGCGGTCGCCATCGCGGCCAGTCTGGGTGTGTTGTTGGGCATCCTCGCCGGATACTACGGAGGGTTGTTCGATAGCCTGTCGATGCGGACGGTGGATCTCATCCTGGCCTTCCCTGCCATCCTGCTCGCCCTGGTCTTGATCACGGTGCTCAGACCGTCGATCGAAAGCCTGATGCTGGCGATGGGCATCGTGTACGCCCCGCGTTTCGCGCGCCTGGCACGGGGGGGCACGCTGACGGCCAAGGAGGAGGCATACGTCGAGGCCGCTCGCGCCGTCGGCGCGTCGGACGGGCTGGTCCTGCGCCGGCACGTCCTGCCGAACATCTCGGGACCCCTGCTCGTGCAGGCCACCATCACGCTTCCCCAAGCGATCCTCGCGGAAGCGTCGCTCAGCTTTCTCGGTCTGGGCGTGCAGCCTCCCACGCCGGCCTGGGGAGCGATGCTGAGCAGCGGACGCCGATTCATGGAAACGGCGCCGTGGGTGACGATCTTCCCCGGACTGGCTATCGCCATGACGGCCCTGGCGGTGAACTTCCTGGGTGATGCGCTGCAAGACTGGGCGAATCCGCGGACGCGCCGGAAAGCCGGCGCGTAAGAACGGCGTGCCGGACGATGGTCAGCAGGTCCATGTTGGGCGCACAGCTCGACAACCCTACGGGATGTCTTGGTGAATGGCGACACCGGCGACGACGAGCGCCACGCCAGCAAGCTCGATGGCGGTCGGCATCTGACGGAGCACCAGGATCCCAATGGCGGTCGCGGCGGCCGGCAGCAGGGAAAGCATCAGAGCGAACGTCGCCCGCGTGAGTCGAGCCATGGCGAGCTGATCACAGACGTATGGGACAACAGAGGAACAGATTCCGACTCCGGGCCACCAGGTTGCGGTGTGTGCGAGCCCCGGCAGCGGCGAGGGTGATCGGGCCGAGGAACTCGATGGCTCCAACGGTACCGAGCGGCAATCGATCTATGGCAAGGTAGAAGCAGGCGTTCATGCC
>JBQTJG010000402.1:0-2460 GCA_052387355.1 Armatimonadota bacterium
TGGCATCTATCTGAATGTTGTCGGAGGTATGGGTGCTGGGATCGACCAGCGCGGTGAAGCTCGCTCCGCTGACTAGCGTTTCGAAGTTGGCGGTGCCCACCGTGGTCTTCTTCTGAAGACGTGTCCGTTGACGATACTATAAACGATGCTCCAAGACCCACAATCCCCCCCTAACTCCGGCGCAAATAGGCACCCGAACTTGTAAGGTACTGAAGTCGCTATGACGTCCGCCCGGGTTCTTCTCGCCCGGATCGGGGGAGTCGGGGATCCGACTCGACCGCGCGAGGAGATGATACGCTTCCTTTCCGAGAATACAATGGTTCCACACACGCCGGCAGGGCGAGCCATCCGCCCTGGCGTTCCGTCGTGGCGCGCATAGAGAGGGACCTTGATCTCCCGGTCGTAGCTGCCGGGAAGGCGCGTGCATCCTTGCTTTTTGAGTGCCCTCTGCTCAAAATTCAAGGATCATGGCCAAGCTCTTACCGCGAGAATCGCTTACTGACAAGGTACGCTCGGCGCTCCGCGCGAGGCCCATCGTTGCGCTCCTTGGCCCACGCCAATGCGGTAAGACTACGGTCGCTAAAGGGATCGCAGCGGATCGAAGTGGAGACTACTTCGATCTGGAAGAGCCATTGAGCCTCGCGCGGCTCGCTCAGCCGATGACCACACTCGCCGAGATCAAGGGTCTCATCGTAATCGATGAGGTCCAGAGGCAGCCGGGGCTATTCCCACTCCTGCGGGTGTTCGCCGACCGCAGGCCAGCTCGCGCGAAGTTCCTGATCCTCGGGAGCGCCTCGCCGGAGCTGATCCGGAACGCCTCCGAAACGCTCGCCGGGCGTGTGGCTTTCATCGAGATGGGTGGTTTCGATCTCGGCGAGGTGGGAACCGCCGCACAGCGCAAGCTCTGGCTGCGCGGCGGATTCCCGCGGGCCTTTCTTGCAAGGAGCGACGCGGAAAGTTTGCGCTGGCGGGAGGACTTCATCCGAACCTTTCTCGAGCGCGATATCCCGCAGCTTGGGATCCGGATCCCCGCAGCGGCGTTGAGGCGCCTATGGATGATGCTCACTCACTACTCCGGCCAGGTGCTGAACGCCTCCGAAATCGGCCGCTCGCTGGGCGAAGCCCACACCACCGTCAAGCGTCATCTGGATCTCCTTTGTGGGGCGCTCGTCGTTCGGCAGGTCGAACCGTGGTTCGAGAATCTCGGCAAGCGCCAGGTGAAGGCTCCGAAGGTGTACGTGCGCGATTCCGGGATCCTGCATGCGCTCCTGGGCGTACCGAGCCTCGGGGTGTTGCAAGGGCATCCGAAGCTCGGCGCATCCTGGGAAGGATTCGTCGTCGAGGAGGTGGTGCGCATCGCGGGCGAGCGCCATGCGTATTATTGGGCGACGCAAGCGGGCGCTGAATTGGACCTCCTACTTATGCTGCGCGGCAAGCGTTATGGCGTTGAAGTCAAATACGCCGACGCGCCGCGCTTGAGCCGGTCGATGGCGACGGCCCTCGCCGACTTGAAGCTCGACCGGACGTGGGTCGTATACCCCGGGGATCAACGGTATCAGCTCCACGAGCGCGTCGAGGCGATCTCGCTCTCGGGGGTGCGCGAAGAGCTCTCCCGTTTGGCGCCAAAGCACGGCCGTTGAGCTCCGAGCGGGGACTGCGGTTCCCTCCAAACGCGCAGGCCGATCGCAGCGCGAGCCGTCCGCCCTGGTGTTCCGCGGGACCGATGGACCGGAAGTCGAGGGTCATGGCCCGTTCTTCTCGCTGCTGCTGGTTGAAATCTGGCGATAAACGCCTACACTTTCATCTTAGCTAAGTCTGGCTAAGATGAGGTCGTGATGCTAGTCAATATGCTGGAAGCCAAGAGTCGTTTATCGAGCCTGGTCGCCGCAGCAGAACAAGGCGAAGACGTGGTGCTGGCCCGCAACGGCGTGCCCGTGGCGAAAATTGTGAAATACGTAGCGCCGAAAGTGCGGCCACCGGGTGCCTGGAGGGGCCAGGTGGCTTATGCCGAGGATTGGGATTCCTCCGCGACCAACGCGGAAGTGGCGCACCTTTTCCTAGATACCGACTAATGCAGTTGTGGTCGACACCTGCATTCTCTACGATTGGTTAATGGGCAAGATCGGCGACCGCCATGCCATCGAAGTTATTGAGACAGACCGTGTTCGCGGCAGTGCCGCTGCCGAAGGTGTTGTTCTTAATGCCGACCGCGGGCGGGCGGAGGTAGGTGATGACTGCCGTGTTGTCGGCGTTCGCGCCGGTATAGCCGGGCAACCGCACCGTTGTGATGATGCGCTGGCGGAGGCGCACGTCGTTGTTGTTGGGGGAGGTTGCCCCTGTGCCGCCGCCCGTGAAGTTGTTGTTCTTCACGTCGAGGCAGGTGGTGAAGTCGTCGCCCGGCGCGGGCGGGCCGGAGGTGGCGCCGTTGTTGAGATGGAAGCCGTTGAAGTTGGTGAGTAA
>JBQTJG010000403.1:0-6237 GCA_052387355.1 Armatimonadota bacterium
TTCGACTCGATGCGCTCGAGGTTGAGGTCGAGGGGGTCCTCGACCTGCGTGGAGTGTTCCAGACGACACCTGGCGTGCGCGCTGGATTCGAGCGGCTTCGGTACAGAGCGCGACTGCACTCCCCTGACCCCCAGGACCGTCTGCGCGAGTTGATCGACGTCGTCGAGGCCACGACGCCGGTGCTGGCGTCATTCCGCGATCCGGTGACGGTTGAGTCGTCTACCGAGATCCTGGGTTCCTAGCGGCGGTTCCGAGCCCCAATCGGGCGACGGCATTCGCGTGACGTCAAAGTAATCGCTCATCAGCTCCCGCACGCGGCGAATCATCTGATATGCCCGTCCGGCGTCTCGAGCCCAACTCCCAACGTTGACAAGAAGAGGTGCGTGGCTCCCAGCGCATTCCACGCATCGACGGCGTCGCGGCACTCGTCAAGCCCCGTCCTGGACAGGTGGAGTTGGACCTTGAGGCCGACGGTCTTGGGATCGCGTCCTGCCTCGACGACATACCTATGCAGCCGATCCCGGCTGGTCCGGTGACGCTCTGAGGGAGGTCCCGGACGTGCGAACCAGCCGTCGGCAAATCGGGCAATTCGGCGAAGGACGATGTCGGCGTCGCCTCCCATCCAGATCGGGATGGGGCGTTGAACCGGCAGCGGATTGATCCCGGACTCCTCTATGTGCCATTGCCCATGGAACGCCACAGACTCCTGCGTCCACAAGGCTCGCAGCACCGGCACCTGCTCTTCGATGCGTGCTCCGCGAGTCTGGAAGTCCATGCCCAAGGCGTCATACTCGACGCTGTTCCATCCCACGCCCACTCCGAGGCGCAGCCGCCCGCCTGTCAGCACATCGGCTTCCGCGGCCTGCTTTGGCGGAAGCCTTAGCCGTTGAGGCACAATTTCCAGGGCCCTCGACCACCTGCGCCTCCAGCGCCAAGCCACTGCTTGCCGTGACGCTCTGAGTCCTGGCAGGGTTAGAGGGAGGAAGTACACCCACGGCAAAAACGTTCCGGCCAGAGAACCAGCCTACGACAAGGACCGTGGGAAGGGTTCGTCTCGATCACGCCCTGTATCGGCTTGGATGAAGAGGAGGATCGGCAATGCGCACCGGCTCCGTACAGCTAGGATTGAGCCTCCCGAACAGCGGGGTCTTGTTTGGGGCCATCACGTACGAGCAGATGGTGCAGATGGCCGAAATCGCAGACCAGTCAATGGTGTTCGGCTCCGCATGGGTGGGAGACAGCATCATTGCCAAGCCGCGCCCCGAAGCCGTCGTGTTGCTGGCGACGCTAGCCGCCCGAACGAACCGCCTCCGGCTCGGGCCGGCGTGCATGGCAAGCTTCAACCTCAGGCATCCGATCCTATTCGCGGCACAGTGGGCGACCCTTGACGCCGTCTCCAACGGAAGGACCATCCTCGCGGCGTGCATCGGCGGCCCGACGGGACCCGGAAGTGGTGCTGGCGACTTTGAGACCGAGATGCGGGCCATGGGCATGGAGCGGCGCCAGCGAGTGGCGCGACTCGAGGAGGGCATCACCATCCTGCGCCGGCTCTGGACAGAGGATCGCGTCACGCACCGCGGCCGGTACTATCAGTTTGAAGACGTCCGCGTCGAGCCAAAGCCCGTCCAAAAACCCACCCCGCCGATCTGGATCGCGAGCAGCCCCAACCCGGAGCTCATCGGGGAAGAGAGGTTCCGAAAGGCGCTTGCCCGCGCGGGCACCCTGGCGGACGGCTGGATGACAGCCCTGGTTCACCCGCAGGAGTTCGGGGAGCGCTGGCGGCTGATCCGTGAGTACGCGGGAGCCGCCGGTCGCGACCCCGATTCATTGGAGTCCTCACAACACCTAATGGTCAACGTCAACGCGAGCAAGGAGGCCGCGCTCGCCGAAAGCAAGCGATTCCTGGACGCGTACTACACGGCAGACTTCACCCCCGCAGAGCTTACGCGGTGGGGAATCTTCGGGCCCGCGGAGGAGTGCGTATCTCGGCTGCAGGCGTTCCTGGATGCAGGCTGCCAGATCCCGATCGTTCGATTCACCACGTGGGATCCGCTGGGGCAACTGGGGGCGTTTATCGAGCGCGTCGCGGCAAGGCTGCGGCCGGGGCGAGCTTCAGCAGCCTAGCGACACTGCCGCCCAGGGACTGCAGCCTCATCCGCCGGGCTCAGCCCGGCCAGGCTGCACGCCAGGTTGTTTAAATCAGTGTGGAAGATGATCGGCATATCGAGGCGAATCACCTCTTCCACCACTGCATACACGAACGGGCGGTCCACGAAGTAGGTTAGCCGCCCTCAGGACTGCCAGGCCGGAGGTAGTCCTCGAACGTTTCTCCGACGAGGGCGAAGCCGATCACGGTGACCGCGATGGCGAGTCCGGGGTAAAAGGCGGGCCACCAGTGCCCAAGGGCGATGCTTGGAGCTCCTACCGCCACCATTGATCCCCACTCGGGCGTGGGGACGCGGACGCCGGCGCCGACAAAGCTCAGGCCGGAGATGAGGAGGATCGACCAGCCGATGGCGACCGACGCTTGCACGATCACAGGAACGACGGCATTCGGCAGGGCGTGGCGCAGCAGGATATGCCACTCGTCGAGGCCGATCCCGCGTGCCGCTTCGATGTAGGTGCGTTCTCGGACACTCAGCACCTCACCCCGCACCAATCGCAGGAAGATTGGGAGCTGGACTGCGGCCAGAACGCAGGTCAATGCGATGAGACTTCGTCCGGTGAACGCGGCCAGCGCCATGGCGAGAATGAAGATCGGGAAACTCTGGATCGTGTCGACGGTGCGCATCAACAGGTCAATACTCGATCCCCGGAAATATCCGGCGATGCCGCCAAGCACCAGTCCCAGCAAAGCCGACGCGGCGACGGCTGCCAGCGGAACCGTCAGATCGATCCGCGGTGCAAAGAGCACCCGCGAGAGGATGTCCATCCCCACCGAGTCCGTCCCGAGTAAGTGCTCAGCGGTCGGCGCGCGGAGGATCTTCGACGGATCAGCCGTCTGCGGCTCGTAGGGGGCAATCGCGGGGACCAGCGGGATCAGCAGCACATTCAGGATCACGATGGCAAAGCCGAGGCGGCGAGTGGGGGAGAGCACGGCGAGAAGACGACGACGTTGCGTTCGGAATGCGCGGTGTCCTGTTTCAGGGGTGACGATGCCGGCCCTGCTTGCGAGCGAGACTGCCTTGGTCTGCTCCGCTGCGGTTCCGACCCCGCGCCCGCCCATTTACCGATACCGGATTCGAGGATCTGCCGCCAGGTACAGGATGTCGATAAGAAGGTACGCCAACATTGAGAGGATCGCCGTCAGGAGCACGACTCCCTGGATAGCGGCGTAATCGGAGTTCGTCACGGCCTGGACGGCGTACTGGCCAAGTCCGCCCCAGGCAAAGACCGTCTCGACGAGCACCGCGCCCGTGAGCAGATAGCCAAACATGACGCCCACGAGCGTAATGATCGGAATCAAGGCGTTCCGGAGCGCATGCCGGAGCAGGACACTACGTTCCGCGAGGCCCTTCGCGCGGGCGGTGCGGATGTAGTCCGCCAGTAGTGTCTCTCTGACCAGACTTCGCGTCATTTTCATGATGTTGCCCGCCGTGACGAGCACCAGTGTGAGGACGGGTAAGACCAGGTGCGCCACCACGGACCTGATGGCGTCAGCATTGCCCACCAGGAGGCTGTCGATCAGCAGGAACCCGGTGTGAGCGGCTGGCGGGCCGATTGATGGATCGAGCCGGCCAAAGGGGGGTGGCGCCCAACGGAGCTGAAACGCAAGAGCAAAGGTGAGCACTAGACCCAACCAATACGCAGGAATGGCGCCGGTGCTTAACATATAGGGGGAGAGGGCCCGCCCAAGCCAGCCGGTCCCCGCGCGCGCCAGGAATGCGCCGACAGGCACCCCGATCGCCACCGCCAGGAAGAGGCTCGGCCCGATGAGTTCCAGTGTATGGGGGAGGCGCTGAAGCAAATCCTCACTGACTGCCCGCCCGGTGTACCAGCTACGTCCGAGATCGCCATGGACCAGCCTCCCCAGGTAGGCCACGAACTGCTGGTGAAGTGGTTCATGGAGCCCCAGCCATTCCTCAACCGCCGCGACCATTTCAGGTGTGGCCATGGGGCCGGCGATCAGCGCAGCCGGGTTCCCTGGCAGGAGCCGGACCATCAGGAAGGTCACGAGCGCCAGCATGACCGCCTGCGGCACGATGAGAAGCAGGCGGCGCAGGATGTAAGCGCTCATGCCTTGTCGATGAAGAGCCGTGTTACCGCTTGGTGAGCTCGTGCAGCCGCATGACGTTGTCCGGGCTCCAGAAGTATCCCTGCACCCGGTCCCGAAACCCGACGGAGTGGTCGACAACGCCGAGATATACCCAGGGCGAATCATCGAGGATGATCTTCTGGATCTCGTCGTAGGAGGCGCAGCGCCTCCTCGGATCAGCCTCACTCGCTCCACGCGCCAGCAAATCCTCTACGCGCGGGTTGTTGTAGCCAGTCCAGTTGACCGCGCCGGCGAACCCCCTTGCGTACCAGAGCGTGATATTGTACCCTGGGTCGTTCACAAAGCTGGAGCCCTGGGCAATATAGAACAGCGCCTGTTTCCCGTTGACGAGCTCACGATAGCGGGCCGGCGTCACCTTGTCGAGGAGCAACTCGATCCCCACGCGGCGCAGCGCGGTTTGCAGCACCTGGGCTACCTGCTCATGCTCAGGCAGCGCCTGACTGTAGGTGAGAGGGACCTGGAGCGGCATCCGGATGCCGGACTCCGACAAGAGCGCCCTGGCGCGCGCTTCGTCTGTCCTGTAGGGGAAGTATTTGTCGGTGTAGCAGGGCGTCACTTCAGGAATGATGCTCTTGATGGGCCGCAGCGTGCCCAGGTAGATCTCGTTCCGGATGGCGTCGTACGGCGCAGCATAGGCCACCGCCTGGCGAACTTTCGGGTTGTCGAACGGCGGTCTCATCACGTTCATCTGGGCCGAGACGAACGCATTGCCGGGATGGCTGACCAGTTTCGCGCCGCTCCGCCCCGTCAGCTGCTGAAGTTCACGGGGGGTCAATCCTTCGGCGATGTCGACAACGCCGCCAAACACCAGCAGGGAGAGCCGGGTCCCGCTGTCCGGCACCTCACGGTAGACGACTTTCCCTACCTGCGGCAGCCCACTGCGATAGTAGTTCGGATTCGCCGTGAACGTCGCGTGCGTCCCAGGCGTCATGGACTCCAACTGATAGGCGCCAAAGCCAGCCGAGTTGGACTGCAGCCACCTTCGTGCCCAGGGATCGTCGGCAGCGGCATGCTTCTTCGCCTCCGTGGAGTCAATGATGGCGGTGTTGTACAGCGTCATCGTTGGGAGGACCACGGCGCTCTGCTGTTGCAACCGAAATGCCACGGTGTAGCGGTTCACAACCTGTACACTGTCCTTACCGGCCAGGCCCGCTACGGTCCCGAGGAAGAGGCGCGTCGCCCGCAACTCGTAGCCCCGGTCCCACGACCACTTGACATCATCGGCAGTCATCTCGTTGCCAAAGGCGCTCTTGACGTTCCTGCGGAGGCGGAACGTATAGGTCAGCTTATCGTCGGACACTGCCCAGGATTCGGCCAGACGCCCCTCGATCTGCTGAAAATCGAGCGCAAACTGTCCGCTGGTCCCGGGTTTCTTCTGATAGAAAACGAGAGGGTCGTAGGTGGCCACCATCGCCTCCCAACTGGCCGGCGACGCGCCGCCGCCGAATTCGGGATCGACAGTGACGGGGGTATTCGCCACGGCGATGACTAGCTGGCCCGTGGGTCTTGCTGCGGGTGCTGCGGCCGGCGCGGAGACAGAGCCTATAGAGGCGCTCAGCGCCACCGCGATCGCGGCCATCAGTGCAGATCTGAGGAGCGGACTGTGGTGTCGACGCGGATGGCCGGCGAAAACCTGATACAGGCGGACAGGTCTCATCACTGACGTGCCTCCTCCTCAACGAACAATGTGCCACACCATCTCGTGCACGTCTTTTGCCATGACGCGACAGGTGCTAGGCTTCGAATGCCGTGCTCGCTCTAGCGATTGTGTACATCTTAGGTACGCTCCCGCAAGGCGTCAACGGGCGGCGGCGTCTGGAGGCCGTCTCGCGACCAAGAGCCTGGGAGCATCAGAACGAGCCGCTCAGCGCATCGCGAAAACGATGAAGCACTTGGAGATGCTTGTCGAGCCTCGTGAACCCAGCGCCCATGGTTGACACAAAGAGGTGTGTGGCGCCGGC
>JBQTJG010000404.1:0-1933 GCA_052387355.1 Armatimonadota bacterium
GGCCGTTTTTGTTTCCGGCGGCACACGTTTCGCGATGAAACGACAGCGAATGAAGATAGAAGCGAACAGTCTTGCCGCCTCCGGCGGCGCAGGCACAGAATCGGGCTGAAGGAGACTTGCTCATGGGCAGAACCGCCGCCGAGTGGAGCGCGCCGCCGAAATTCCCGGCGACGCACTACGTCGATTCGCGCCTCTATACCGACGAGGCGATCTTCAAGGAGGAAAAGGAAAAGATCTTCAGGCCGTCGTGGATCATTGCCTGCCACGAGTCCGAGCTGCCTGCGGCCTTCGACTATCGCCTGTTCACGCATCCCGCCGGCGTGCCGCTGATCGTGGTGCGCGGCGACGACGCCAGGGTGCGCGCGTTCTACAACATCTGCCCGCACCGCGGCAACACGATCCTGTACGACCCGTCGGGCAACGCGAAGCGCATGACCTGCATCTTTCACCAGTGGTCATTCGACACGCGCGGTAACTGCGTCGACATCTCGCGCGCCGAGCAGGGCTACCAGGATCGCTTCTGCAAGGAGGACGCCGCGCTGCGCGAAGTGAAGTGCGAAGTTGCCTTCGGCGGTTTCGTTTGGGTGAACCTGACCGACGATTGCGCGCCGCTGCGCGAGTCCATCGGCGGCGCGCTGGACATCCTCGAGCCCTACATGCAGGAGCCGATGGAAGTGTTCCACTTCCACAAGGCGCATGTGCGCACCAACTTCAAGCTGTGGCACGACACCAACAGCGAGTTCTACCACGACTTCCTGCACTACTTTAACCGCATCACCGGGATGCTGCAGCCGGGCTACTTCGATCGCAAATACACCGCCTTCCCGAACGGGCACGCCACCGTCGGCTCGATGCAGATCCAGTACGACAAGTACGAGGGGTCGAAAGAACGCGCGGTCGGCTGGCCGGGAATGGCGCCCGGCGGCTGGTACATGGTCGATCTCTTCCCCGGCATGACCTACAACCTGCGCACTTCGGTGATGCGCATCGACACCTCGATCCCGCTCGGCCCGAACGAGGTGCTGATCGAGTTTCGCGGCCTCGGGTTGAAGCGCGACTCAGCGCAGGAGCGCGCGCAACGCGTGTTCGACCACAACACGATCTGGGGACCGTTCGGCCGCAACCTGCACGAGGACCTGCTCGGCGTGCATGGCCAGGGGCGCGCGATGCGCCAGGGCACGGACAGCCGCTGGGTGCTCCAGGGACGCGAGGAGGGGAGCACCATCCACGACGAGGTCGGCATGCGGCACTACTACGCCGAATGGTCCAGGCGCATGGGCCGGCCCGCGTACGACCCGGTTCGTGTCGCGGCCTGAACCCATGCTTGCGCCGGAGCGTCGCCAGGCGATCGAGGAGCTGGTCTATCGCTCCTGCCTCGCGCTGGACACCAGGGACTTCAAGGCGTTCCTCGACCTGTGCGACGAGGCCTTTCGCTACACGATCACGACGCACAGCCCCGAGATCAAGCGCGACATGGTCTGGCTCGACCATGACCGCAAGGGCATGGAGACGCTGTTCACCAACCTGCCGCGCCACAACAGCGACCATTCGCCGCTCACGCGCCACGCTACGGTGTATACGGTTGAACTGGATTCTTCGGAAAAAGCTGCTTCTGTAGTCTCGGCGCTGCAGGTCTTTCGCACCCAGCTCGACGGCGGCGCGACCGAGCTCTTCGCGGTGGGCAGGTTTCACGACACCGTCAAGCTCGACGGGGCGCAACCGAAGCTGGCAAGGCGGGTCGTGAAGCTCGACACGCGGCTGCTCGGCTATGGATATCACATCCCCTTCTGATGCGGGTCCAAGTCAATGCCCGCAATCGCGGCTTCGAGTTCGACGCGCGGCCTGGCGAGAAGGTGCTGTACGCGGGCTTGCGCGCCGGCGTGGACCTGCCGTACGAATGCGGCACCGGCACCTGCGGCACCTGCAAGGCGAA
>JBQTJG010000405.1:0-3194 GCA_052387355.1 Armatimonadota bacterium
GGGAGTTGAAAACTGAACTCGGGAGGGTAGTCGGGCAAGGCCGGCCCGCTGTGCGTGTGGTTGAGGTTGACCATGACGTGGGAGGCCGTGGTCCCAATCGCCTCCGCGACGACGCGGCGCCATGCCGCCATCGTGCGCAGCGGCACCACACAGAGATCCAGCGCAATGATCGCCACTTTGGACCGAACCCGTCCCCCCACCGCATCAGCCAGGACGAGACAGGTCGTTGTCAAATCGCTCTCGATTGCCTCGACCACACCTTCACGTGAAGAAAATCCCACCGTCTTGATGCCCAACGGCGGAGTGATCGTACGGCGCGCGACCCCGGCCAGTAAGGTTGACAATCGCCTAGTATCCCTTTCGCTTGTCGACGACGTTGATCAGCGCCTCCCCGGCCACATAGCGACGAAGGTTCTCGCAGAATAGCGCCATCATGCGTTCAGGGTATCCCTCGCTGACGCCAGACATGTGCGGCGTCAGAATAACGTTTCGAAGGTCGAAATACGGACTGTGTGCAGGAAGGGGGGTCTGCGCGTGCACGTCGAGTCCCGCGCCCCCAATCCATCCTTCTCTGAGCGCCTTGAGCAGGGCCGCATCATCGATCACCTTGCCGCGGCCCACACTGACCAGATAGGCGGTCGGTTTCATCGCGCGCAGTTCAGTCTCACCGATCACGCCTTCTGTCTCAGGGGTAAGGGGCAAACACACGACGACAAAATCGGCCTGGGCCAACACCTGACGCAGGTGACCGGCAGGATAGACGAACACGTCCCCTTCACGCACGGGGCGTTCGACGCTGCGGCGCGTGGCGATCACCGTCATCTCGAAACTCTGCGCCACCCGCGCGAGCGTGTGCCCGATCGACCCATACCCGATAATCGCCATCGTCTTGCCGGCCACCTCGGAGCCCGCATACTCCTCCCATTGGTTCTTCGGCCAGGCGCGTCCCTTCTGGAACCGCTCCCGCATCTGTGGGAACCGGTGGCAAAACGAGAGGATCGACGCAAAGACGTACTCCGTGATTGGGGTGGCGAAGATGCGCGCGTTGGTGATGACGACGTCGCTGCCCATGATCGGCGTGCCCTGCAGATGGTTGACGCCATCGCCCGCCAGTTGCAGCCAGCGCAGGCACGGCGCAGACGTCATCTCAAAGTACGCATGATACGAGAGCAGCACCTCAACGTCCCCCAGGTCAGCCTCCATCCCAACGGGCTGTTCATACGGCAAGTACGGGTGATAGGTCAGGCGCACCCGTGGGGAGGCGGCCCGGATGCGCTCCAGGTGCTCGTGCGGAAGCGGGGTGGTGATGTGGACGGCGAGGTGAGTCACCGCGCCCCGGCCGGGACGATCACTTATCCAGCCAGGTGATCGCCATCAGGTCCTTGTAACTATCGAACGCGACGTGATCGTACCCCATGACATATCGCTGCATGCCATAATTCTCGATGGGGGCCCAGAGGAAGATCCAGGGCACATCCTGCAAGACCCTCTGCTGAATTCTCAGGTAGAGGTCGCGACGCTTGACGCGGTCCGGTTCGACCGAGGCCTGTTCGATCCATCGTTGCACCTGCGAGTTGGCGTACCCGCTGGGGTTGTCGTTGCCTTTGCGGTGGTAATGCGGCGTGATCACGTCGATCGGATCGCCTCGGAAGCCGCGGTTGCCGATCAGCAGATCATAATCGAGCGTGTTGTTCCTCTGCAGCCACGCTCCAAGCTCCAACTGCTGGATTCTGACCGTAATGCCGATCTTCTTCCACTGTTCCGCCGCGGTCGCCAGGCTCGGGAAGAAGGCTGCTGGATGGCCTTCGGGCAGACTGATGCCGGTGACGTCAAAGCCGCTGGGGTACCCCGCCTCGGCCATCAACTTCTTCGCCTGATCGATGTCCACCTTATAGGGCAACCGATCCGCGGGAATGCCATAGTCTTCCCAGCCATGGACGATGGGTCCAATGATCGTGCCCGAGCCACCGAGCGCCTTTTCGATGATCTCCTTCCGATCGATCGCCAGATCCATTGCCCGCCGCACACGCATGTCTCTGAACGGTGCGAACCGCTGATGCAGCTTGATCACCGTGAAGACCCCGTGCACCCCTTTGATGAATTTCAGATTTGGACTGCCAGCCAGACGCCTCGCGCCGTCGGCGCTCAGAATCGAAAAATCCAGCGCGCCCGCGCGCAGCGCGGCGATTCGCGTATCCTCCTGCGGGACAAACTTGACACTCATCGTGTCGATGTACGGGATGCCGCGCTCCCAATAGTTCCCGTTGCGAACCAGGGTGACGTGGTCGTTGGGGACGTATTCTGCGAGCATATACGGGCCGGTGCCCACGGGTTGGGAGGCCAGCGTATTCGGCTCGATTCCGGCGGGGGCGAAGCCTGACACGACCATCGCTCCGAACTTCCCTGGCAGGACCGGGTCCGGCTGCTTGAGGATCATCTTCAGCACGAGTCGACTGACAACTTCGGTCTTCTCAATCGCGAGATACCAGTTGGCGAAGGGGCTGGCCGTCTTTGGATCGATCAATCGATCCACGCTCCACTTGGCGTCTTCCGCGGTGAAGGGCCGGCCGTTGTGGAAAACGACATTCTGACGCAGTGTCCAGATGATCTCGGTGGGCGACTTGTATTCCCACTTTGTGGCCAGCGCCGGCTCGACGGCGAGCGTGCGCGGATTGTGGCGCGTAAAGCTCTGGTAGATCATCCGCCGCAGCACGGTGCTCGAAGCGTTGTTGCGGGTATGCGGGTCGAGGCTGATGGGGTCGTTGACCTCACCCCAGTTGAGCGTGCCCCCGCGCTTGATAATCACGGCCGGAGCCGCAACCGCCGGTGCGGGCCAGGCGCCCACGAGACTCGCCAGGCTGACCGCTCCAGCCACCTTGATCAGCTCCCGCCGGGTGAGGCCGCCTCCAGGCTCGTCGGTCAAGATCTTGCTGCCCTTGTCTTTGTCCATTCTATTGCCTCCTCTCTGTCGCTATCCCCCGCGCAACCGAGGATCGAGCACATCCCTGAGACCGTCGCCTGCAAAGTTGAAGCCCAGCACGGCCAGCATGATGGCGGCTCCCGGAAACACGGAGAGACCGTTGGCAAGCTCCAGGAAGTTTCGTCCTGTCCCCAGCATGTTCCCCCATGACGTGTCCGGCGGTTGAACGCCCAGGCCGAGGAAGCTCAGGCCGGCTTCGATCAGGATCGCGTCG
>JBQTJG010000406.1:0-3351 GCA_052387355.1 Armatimonadota bacterium
GTTGGGGCGTGCATTCGCGATCCATCACATAATCCCTCCGAGATCCGAGTCTCCTGTGCAGAGGATATGATACGAACGCGCGGATAGCAGTCAGGTGACTGACACTGGACATGTGATTCCGCTTACAGGGCAGGGAAAAATCTCCGCGTAATGATACAGCCGATGCCCTGGCAGTATGCTCCGGCGTAGCTGGTCTTGGGGATCATCTCAGAGTCGAGGTAGGTTCAGATGCCTAGCCCGCTGGCCTTGTCCGAGGTGTCCATCTTCCAAGGCCTGTCTCCAGAGGAGCTCAAGGCCCTCGCCGCGTTGCTTCAGCGCCGCCTCTATCGGAAGGGTGAGACCGTCTTCCGCCAGAGCGATCCTGGATCCACTCTGTACATCATCGAGTCTGGTGAGGTCAAGGTAACGCTGGTTTCTTCTCATGGGAAAGAGGTGATCCTGGCGATCCTGGGACAAGGAGGCTTCTTCGGTGAGCTGGCCCTTCTGGACGGCGAGTCCCGTTCCGCCGATGCAGTAACGAGGGTCGACTCCCGGCTTCTGGCACTCCACAGGGAGCCGTTCTTGGAGTTCCTGCGGTCCCATCCCAGCACCGCGATCCGGGTGATCGAGGCGCTGAGCCGGCGTGTGCGGCGCACGACGGGATTGGTCCAGGAGGCCGCGTTCTTGGATGTTCCTCAACGCCTGGCCAGAGTCTTGCTCCAGATCCATGAGCCCGGCCGGCAGCTTGGGCCAGACGGGATCCCGCAGTATCCGCGTTTGACCCAGAGAGAGCTGGCCGAACTCGTGGGGACGACCCGGGAAACGATCAACAAATGCCTCGGCGACTACGAGAAGCAGGGGCTGATTCGGCGCAGCAAGGGCCTCGTACGGGTGTTGAAGCCCGAAGAGTTGATGAAGCGGATCTACTGATCAGTCAGGTCGATTCTCGCGCTGGCAGCGTGTGTTGCCGGCCGAAGGCAGCGATTCGCTCGATGTTCTTACTGTAAATCTTCTCCCGCTCCAGAGGCGCGAGCGGCAACCCGTCGAGAAACGCATTGGTCAGGTCCATGAAATTGCTGCCTGTCATGAAATGGTCTGTACCGTAGATGATGTGGTCGATGCCCACCACCTCCCGGGCGCAAGTGAACGCCGCGTGCTGCCAGCCCTGCGCGGTGTCCACATACAGTTTCTTCATGTACTCACCGGGCTGGCGGGGTGTCAGTGCGTACCTGGTACGGTATGCCGGCAACTCGAACCAGGCGTCGAGTCGGTGCACCAGATAAGGCAGAGCGCCTCCCAGGTGCGAAAGCACCAACACCGTGTCCGGGAACCGCTCGAAGTGCCCGCTGAAGAGGAGCTTCGTAACGGAGAGGGTGGTGTCGAAGGGAAAGGCAAGCATCGGAGGCATTTCGTCGTCCTGGTAGTAGGATGAGTGGCCAGGGTGCATGAAGACTGGAACTCGGCGACGGCTCACTTCTTGCCAGAAGAGGAAGAAGTCCGGCGTGTGAAGATACCGGCGGCCAACGTTTGAGTTCACGAGAACTCCGACGCAGCCGAGCGTATCGAGAGCACGACCTAACTCTTGAAGGGCGATATCCATGTCGTTGAACGGCACATGGGCAAGAGCCTTGAACCGATCGGGGGTTCGCCTGCATGACTCTGCCAGCATGTCGTTCACGAGCCGACATAGCTCCGGGCTGTGCTCGTCGACCCGATCATAGACCATGGGATTGGAAAGGAGCTCGATGTCCACTCCCGCCCCGTCGATCTCCGTCAGCCGCTGATTGTGGTCCCACGCCGGCATCTGCGTGTCGGCCCAAATACCCACCAATCGTCCCTCACGGTCCTCCCCTAGCCTGACGGCATCCGGGTAGCATTGCTGCATCGTCTGGAGGTATTCCGCGGTGAAGGCGTGGCAGTGGCAGTCGATCCTCATGGGGCCTCTCCTGTAAACCGACGCCGGCGCAGACCGACTGCTGAGTTTCCAAACGAACACTAGCAGGCCCGACGACCTGCGGCTGTCGTACGCCCCACACAGCCGCTGGGATCCCGCTCACACGAAGAAGGGGAGTGTCTGGGTTGAGTCGTAGTTCTTGCGACCTGGGGGCAGGCCGTGACTGAATACCCCAAGGGAAGCGTCACTTTTCTTGGCTCTTCGGGAAGTCGTGTGGGTAAGCTGATCCTCGTTGCGCTATGCTCTTGGCCAAAAGAGGGGGGCCGAGATGCGCGACGTGGAGCTGTACCGGGCCATACTGGGACTGACGCCGCCCTGGACGGTCGTGAGTGTGGAGTTGGACATCCCCGGTGAGCAAGTGACAGTCAAGGTGAATGCCGGGCCCGGGCCTTTCCCCTGTCCGGAATGCCAGAGGCTCGTCCCGGGGTATGATCGCAAACTCCGCCGCTGGCGCCACCTGGACACCTGCCAGTTGGTCACGTGGATCGAGACGGAGATCCCTCGGGTCGAATGCCCCCAGCATGGCGTCAAGCAACTGCAGGTCCCCTGGGCCGAGCCGGGCAGCCAGTTCACGCTGCTGTTCGAACGGCTGGCGATCGAGCTCCTGCGGGAGTGCTCGGTCCAAGGAGCCGCCGCGCTGCTCCGCATCAGTTGGGATGAAGCCTGGGGCATCAAAGCCCGGGCGGTGGCCCGAGGGTTGAGACGGCGCGGGCAGGAAGTGGTCGCGCACGTGGGGATCGACGAGAAGGCCATCGCCAAGCGCCATCGGTATCTCACGGTGGTGGCTGATCTGCGAGGGAATCGGGTCCTCTATCTGGGCGACGATCGGAAGGCGGAGAGCCTGGACGGGTTTTGGTCCATGCTGACGCCTGCGCAGCGGGAGGGGATCACAGCGATCGCCATGGACATGTGGGAGCCCTACCTTCAGGCCGCGCAGGCGCATGTGCCGGACGCGACCACCAAGATCGTGTTCGACAAGTTCCACATCGTCAAGCATCTGCACGAGGCCGTGGACAAGGTGCGCAAAGCCGAACACCGCGCCCTCCAAAAGGGCCAAGACGACCGGTTGGTGGGCACGAAATACCTCTGGCTGCGCCGCCCGGAAGACATGACCTCCACCCAACGACTCCTCTTTCGCGAGCTGCTGGCCAGTGACCTCAAGGTGGCCCGGGCGTGGATGCTCAAGGAGCGGTTTCGCCGGTTCTGGGAGTACGCCTACGTCGGGGCGGCCCAGAAATTCTTCGCCCGGTGGTACTGGCAGGCGACGCATAGCCGGCTGAAGCCGATGGCGGAGGTGGCCAAACTCATCCGCCGCCACCTCCCCAATGTCGTAACCTACCTGCGCCACCGGATCACCAACGCCGGCCTGGAGGCGGTGAATGCCACGATCCAGTGGGTGAAGAAGACCGCGCGTGGAT
>JBQTJG010000407.1:0-13040 GCA_052387355.1 Armatimonadota bacterium
CACGCCTGCCATGGCCCGTCGGTACTCGCCGTCTGCGAGGACGTCGGTCATGGGATCGCTCACATGTTGTTCCGTCAGTGCGGCGGCATCCGCCAGAAGATCATCCGTGGGCTGCGCCGTGCTCAGCATAGTCTCAACCTCGCGCAGTCGAAGAGGAACCGGAGCTACGCCGCCGATCGCAAGGCGGAGGCGCGTGTAGGCGCCATCCGGACCGAGCTCGACGATGGCCGCCGCGCTGGCGATGTTGTAGCATCCCTCGGTGAACGTCAGTTTCTCGTAGGCAAAGGCGATGCTCGGATCGAAGGCCGGCACGACGATCCCCAGCAGCAGCTCATCCGGCCGGAGCGCCGTGACGTGTGCATCCCGAAAGAACTCTCGCGCCATGACGATACGCTCTCCCGTCAGGCTCATGATCCGGAATTCAGCATCCATGGCCACCAGGCAGGGCGCGTAATCGTAGACGGGATTGCCCGAGCATACGGCCCCGCCGATCGTCCCGCGGTTGCGGACCTGCACACCGCCGCCGATCTGGCTCGCCGCCTCGGCGAGAAGGCCGCACTCACACCGAATCTGCTCTGAGCGCTCGAGACTGCGATGCGTTGTCCAAGCGCCAACGATGATCGAGCCGTTTCGCCTCTGGATACGATCGATGGACGACAACGCCTTGAGATCGATCAGCGCGCTGGGACGCACACGCCCCTGGTTCATCAGTGGGACAATGTCCTGGCCGCCGGCGAGCACTCTCGCATCCGGCCCCAGCCGATGCAGGAGGGACAGCGCATCCTCAAGACCGGCAGGACGATGATAGGTCAACTCCGCATGGCCCTCCACAATACCGGCGGCCGCAGCGGTAACTCAAGAATCTCCACGCCGTGCGGCGCAAGGGCATCAGCGACCGCGTTGACGACCGAGGCCGTCGACCCGCCCACGCCGGCCTCACCTCCACCTTTGGTGCCGAGCAATGTGTACGGGCTTGGCGTTGAGTGGTGGCCTAACTCGATGTCCGGAACATCGCCGGCGCGAGGCATCAGGTATTCCTTAAAGGATGTGGTGAGGCGACCGCCGTCCGCAGCGTACTGCAGCTCTTCACCCAGCGCCGCACCGATACCCATCGCAATGGCGCCGGACAACTGCCCTTCGACGAGCCGCGGGTTGACAATGACGCCGCAATCGTGCACGGCTGCGAACTTGAGAATGCTGATCCGGCCGGTCTGCGGGTCGATCTCCACCACCGCGATATAGGCGCCGTTCGAATAGGTTGGGTACGGGTTGAGTTTGCCGTGTTCGTCAGGGGTGTGACGGATGTGGGGCGGTTTGTACGTACGCGTCGCCTCGAGCGGCGGCTCCACCATGCTGGCGACGTCATAGGCCCGCGTGTAGATCGTGTACGCCACATCTTTGAAGGTCAGCCCTCGCTCTACAGACCCGCGGGGATGAATCCGGCTGCGCTCGAACAGCAGGTCGTCTAGATCGACCTGAAGCAGAACGCCGGCCATCGTCGCCATCTTCGCCCGAACGTCTCGCGCGGCCAGCGCCGCGGATCCGCCGCCGACGATCAGGCTCCTGCCGCTGTAGTTGCCGAAACCGTACGGGCAGAGATCGGTATCGCCCTGGATCACCCTGATCTCGTCGATATCCACCCCAAGTTCGTCGGCCACGACCTGGGCGATGCCTGTGTCGTTGCCGCCGCCAGGATTGGTCACGCCCGTGAGCACGATCACTTTGCCTGAAGGGTCGACTCGGACGGTGGTGGTATCATAGCCCGCGACCAGCGACCGGGGCAGGCTCCCACCTTCGGGCGTCAGCTCGCAGGCTACCCCGATGCCGATGAGACGCCCCTCGCGGCGCAACTGCCGTTGCCGCTCGCGCCAGCCACGATAGTCGATCCGCTCCATCGCCTGCTTCAGCACGGCGTGATAGTCGCCGCTGTCGATCTCCAACCCGGTGGCGGTCCTATAGGGAAAGGCTGTGGAGGGGATGAGATTGCACAGTCGGACCTCGACCGGATCCATATCAAGGCGCCGGGCCACCAGGTCCATGATGCGCTCCATGACCAGGTTGCTCGCCTCTTTGCCGTACCCCCGCGAGGCGGTCCACGGCCCCTTGTTGGTCACCGCAATGGTGTACTGGATGTCTACGTTCCGGATGTCATAGCCGCACGGGATCGTCACCGCAGTCAGGTTCGCCATGCCCCACCCGGGCGTCGAGTATGGCGCGCCCACATTCGCTACGATGCGGTCCCGCAGTCCTACGATCCGACCATCACGGTTGAATGCCACCCCCACGTGATGGACCTGCTCCCGGCCCCCGATCACGAGGCAGTCTTCTCGGTCCTCAACCCACTTCACTGGATGGCCGGTCAGCATCGCCAGCAGACAGACGAGTGACTCCTCGGGATGCCCAATCATCTTGAGGCCGAACGCGCCGCCGAGGTTGGGGACGATGATTCTGATCCTATTCTCTGGCAGGCGCAGCGCGCCGGCGAGCATGTGGCGCAATTGATGCGGGTTCTGCGTCGTGGCATAGAGCGTCAGGACGTCGTCGAACCGGTTGAACACCGCAACGTACGCGCGTGTCTCGATCGGCTGCGTCGAGTATCGGTGGATCCTGATCGAGGCCTGCAGCACCTGCTCGGCGTCGCGGAAGGACTGTTCAACATCGCCGCCGGAGAAGTGGCCGCTATGCATGACGTTGTCATCCCATGCGTCGACGACACGCGGCGCGTCAGGGCGCAGCGCCGCTTCGCCGTCCAGCACGGCTGGAAGCACTTCGTAGTCGACCCCAATCAGACCGACTGCCGCACGGGCCTCCTCCCTGCTCGAGGCCACGACCGCCGCCACCGGCTGGCCGGCATAGATCGCCTTGCCTACCGCCAAACAGTGGATGTCTGCGTGTTTCCCTCCATAGACGCTCGGATCGACACGATGCGGGATTTGCTCGATGTGCTGCCTGGCGTCCTCACCCGTCAGGACTCTGACAACCCCAGGCGCTCGCACAGCCGCGGCCGCGTCGATCGATCGGATGCGGGCGTGTGCATGCGGGGTGCGGAGAATCGCCACGTGCAGCATCCCGGGCAGGTTGAGGTCGGCCACAAACCGCGCGCGGCCCGTGACGAACAGGTCGCCCTTGATGATTCTGACTGGTGATCCGACGTACCGGCCCGGCATCAGATTGTTCCTTGCCGGTTCGCTGGCGTTGCGGGCACAAAGGCGCAGCGGATGGACGCGTCGTGCGCCTCTCGCATGGCGCCATGAAGCTCCTCAGGCGTCTCGTACGGCCGATCGGGGATCACGCGAGCCGGGATCACGGCCTCGAGTCTGGGGACATCGAACGGGTAGGGATCGACCGTGATGGTCCCATCCCCGGTAGTCTGCACGGACAGCTCGACGGCCGGCCCGTCGATGGCGAGAGGCACCGTTCCGATGCGTTGCCCCGCCGGATGGCTGAGGTCGTTCAGGCACGCGAACAGCGAGAGGAAGTCCCATGCCTGGATCAACTCGTAGTGCATCCACAGGCGGCGTTCGAACTCGCTGCGCCGCTGCGAGGGGTTCCAGAGCCGGCGCTTGAGCGCGGCCTGCATGGTCTCCTGCTCGGCGACGATAGCGTCTGTGACCGGGCGCACCTCGGACGTGACCTTCGTCATCCGGACCGGCCCGGCGCCGTACCGACCTTGATAGAACCCCGCGTAGTGCATGCTCACCAGCAAGCCGGCATAGGGGTCAAGCGCGATGATGCGCTCGACGCCCGCCTTGTAGAACACCGCGTGGGATCGAACGTCGACGTCGCGAAAGTGAAGTGGGCGCTTCGTGTCGGGATCGTACAGCGGCTTGTCGTCCTCGTGACGCCAGCCCTCGTCATGTCGGGCGCTGGCCAGCGCCACGGTCTCGAGGGCCGCCGGGCGCTCAAAGCGATCGTGACCCCAGTGCCGGGTGAACTCTCCCGAGAGGGCCGAGTGATCGAGCTGGTGGATCAGAACCAGTTGGCCGTCCTGTCTGCGAACGATCACCGCGCTCCCTCCCGAGCGTATTCGTCCAGCACGGCGACGATCATGCGCGCGCCTTCTTCCCAGTCCGCGACCCGGATGTGCTCGTCAGGCTCTTCCATCCGTGAGCCGGCATACTCGACGCCCAATCCCACGGTCGGGCGCGGCGCGAATCTAAACTTGGGACTCATACCGATCGATGTCGGCCGGATGATCAGCCGCTGTCCATAGACGTGCGCCGCCGCCCGCTGCGCCGCCCGCACCAGCGGATCGGACAATGGCGTCCGGTAGGGCATGGTGTGTGAGAGCACCGTCATTTCGATAGGGCCGAAGCCGTGCCGGTCGAGATACGCTCGCACCTTTTGCACGATGTCGTCTGGACGCTGCGCGGCGACCAGCCGGATCTCTACCTTGGCTGTGGCCTCGGTGGGGATGACCAGCCGCTCGCCCGGGCCGGTGTAGCCTCCGACGAGCCCGCAGACGGTGCACGACGGCTCGAAGAACCAGTGGCGCGCCGCGGCGGCGCCGGTCTTTCCCAACACGAACTGCGGCAGCCCGATGCGGTCGAGCATCGCGCGGCCCAGCGACTCGCCGAACTCGTCGACCGCGGCCAGGTCCTCGGCGGTCGGCGGCACGACGTCGTTGTAGAACCCGTCGATCAGGATGCGCTCGTTCCGATCCTTGAGCGTGCTAAGCGCCCAGATCAGGTCCCAGGCCGGATTGGGCAGGATGTTGAACCGCGAGGGCTGGGGGATCGTTGCCCCTTGCGCGCGCAACTCGAGATAGACATATCCCTTTGCGCCAAGCGACGCGGTCGGACGCTCCTGATCATCCTTCGCCCCGGTCTCCCAGATCACGGCGTCGCTGGCAGCCAGGTCACGACAATTCGTCAAGAAGTGTTCCAGGTTGACGTCGTTCGCATGGCGCTTGCCCAGGATCAGGAACTTGACACCGACCGGCAGATCGCCGTGGGTTCTTAGCATTGCCTCGACCGCGACGATGCGCGAGAAGGTGCAGCCCTTGTCGTCGGCAACACCGCGGCTGTAGATCTTGTCGTCTCGGACCTCGACCGGCAGTTCGCGGCCTTCGCAGACAACGGGGTTGGTGTACGCTGCGATGTCGTAATGATTGAAGAACAGCACAGTCCGGGGGCTGCGGCCTCGACGCTCCGCATAGACCGTCGGAAATGCCCCGGGAACCGGCAGGAGACGCGCGTCCAGGCCCGCAGTCTCAAGCCTGCGCACCAGCCACGCCGCTGCGGCGTGCATCGCCTCGGGATGCTCCGCGACGCTGGGGAGCCGGCAATACTCGGCCAGCTCCACTGTCCACCGGTCCATTCCGTCTTTGATATATGCGCCGGCCGCATCGAGGCGCGTGGTGGTCATCGGCTACCCACGGCCTCCTCGATCTTTGGCAAGGCGTGCGCGCGGGACAGGATCGCCAGAATGTGGCGAATGCCTTCGTCGTAATCCCGCACGCGGACGTGCTCTTCGTTCGTCTCGAGCGCCGACCCGGCGTAGCCGACGGCGAAGCCGACGATGGGCATCGTGGTATGCCGGCGGAACAGGTACCGCGATCCGATTCCGGTGGCGAATGGCACGAGGACCGGATCGATGCCGTAGGTCTCACGCGCCGCCGCCGCGACGAGGACGGGGAGCGGCGAGTCCGCGGGAATGCCATACGGAGGGTTCGATCCCAGCACCTCGATAGCCACGTCGTCGAATCCTGCGGCATCGAGATGCGCGCGCAGCGCGGCGAGGAGTCGGTCGGGGTCCTGGTCGGGAACCAGGCGGAACTCGACTCGAGCGCGGGCATCACCAGGGGTGACGAGCTTGTGGCCCGCACCGGTATAGCCGGCCGCGACGCCGCAGATCCCGGCGACAGGCTCGGAATAGATGAAGCGCATGACGTCTTGACCGTCGAGATCTCGCAGGAACCTGCGCACGCCGGTCCGCTGCCGCAGGCCGCCCGGATCCGCCGACAGGCGGGCGTAGAACTGCGCCTCGGCGTCATCGGTGATCGGCCGGACCCCGTCGTAGAACCCGGGCACGCGGACGCGCTCGTCCGGGCCTTTCAGCGCCGCCAGCGCCCAGACCAGGCGCCAGGCCGCGTTGGGCAGCGCTGTGATCCGCGAGGGAAAGTCGGCGTTTGCCGTACGGCACGAGAGTTCCACGTAGACCTGGCCCTTGTGGCCGAGCGTGATCACGGGGCGGTCGGCCTCGTCTTTGGCGCCGGCCTCCCAGCAGCATGCGTCGGCGCGGACCAGCGGAAAGTGCCTGGCGAGAAACCGCTCCAGCCCGTTTGTGGCAAGGCTGCGCTTGCCTTCGAGCAGGAACTTGACAGTGACAGGTAGCTCGTCGCGCGCCTCACGCCACGTCCGTACGGCATGAATGCGCGAGAGCAGCGTGGCTTTGTCGTCCGCCACGCCGCGGGCATAGATCCGGCCATCTTCCACGACGCCAGAAAATGGATGCCGCTCGCCCGGACCCACAGCCTGCGGTACGGGATTGGTGTAGTTGGCGACATCATAGTGGTTGAAGAACAGCAGCGCGCGGCCCGAGCCGCCGCGCGCGACGCCCACGACGTAGGGATGGTTGCCTTCTCCTGGCAGCACGTGGACCTCGATGCCCGCATCCTCCATGACGCGCGCCAACCACGCCACGGCCTCATCCATTGACGCATCATCGCCGCCGACCGAAGCGATGCGGCAGAAGTCCGCCAGTTCGGCCACGCACTGATCGAACCGGCGCTGGTGCACCGCCAGCACCTCCTCGATCATGACAGCGCCCTCCGCAGTCGCGGGTCGAGCGAATCGCGCAGCGCGTCGCCGAGGAAGTTAACCGCCATCACCGTCAGGCTCAACGCGATACCGGGCGGCAGCGCCATCCACGGCGCCTGCTCGAAGTAGCGGCGCGCTTCCTCGCTGAGCATGTTGCCCCACGACGGGGTCGGTGGCTGTGTGCCCAGTCCCAGGAATCCCAACGACGCCTCGATCAAGATGGCCGCCGAGAGGGCGTTCGTGGCCACAACCACAACCGGCGCCACGGTGTTGGGGAACACGTGGCGGGCAATGATGCGCGCGTCCGGCGCGCCGAGCGCCCGCGCGGACTCGATAAACTGCGTTTCGCGCAATCCCAGCACGGTCCCGCGGACCACCCGGGCCAAACTGGGGATGATGACCGTGGCGATCGCCAGCACCACGTTCTCGGTGCGCGGCCCCAGTACGGCCATGAGCGCCAGTGCCAGGATGATCGCCGGAAGCGCCATGACGACATCCACGACCCGCTGTACCACGCCATCGATCCATCCGCCGAAGTAGCCGGAGATCAGTCCGATGAGTGTGCCGATGAGCGTGCCTGCCGCGATGGCCGACAGGCTGATCGCCAGCGAGGTGCGTCCTCCAAGAAATGTGCGGGAGAGAACGTCGCGGCCGAGGTAGTCGGTCCCAAACCAGTATGTGCCGCCAGGCCGGGCCATCAGCGCGTCGTAGTCCTGGGCGAAGGGATCGTGCGGGCTGATCCACGCCGCCAGGAGCGCGGTAGTCAGGATCGCCAGCAGCACGACGCCCGCCAGCGCGCCTGCCGGGTGGCGCCGCGCCCATCGCCAGGCCCTCAGGCCCCACGAGCTCCGCGACCATGTTGAGGCGGGCGTTTGAGCCGCCACCGGGAGTGGAAGATCGTACATGACCTTGCGCACTACCGGTACCGGATCCTGGGATCGATCCAGGCGTAGCTCATGTCGACGAGCAGGTTGATCGCCACTACCACGACGCCGATGAAGAGGATGGCCCCCTGCACCGCAGGATAGTCGCGGTGCGTGATCGACTCCACCACGTACCGTCCGACGCCGGACAGCGAGAAGATGTCCTCGATGATGACGCTGCCGCTGAGCAGGAACACAAACTGGCTGCCCAGGATGGTCACGATGGGGATCAGCGCGTTGCGGAACGCGTGACCCCACATCACGCGTCGGCCGGCCAGCCCCTTGGCCCACGCCGTGCGCACATAGTCCTCTTGTAGGGCTTCAAGCAGCGACGAGCGCACCAGGCGCAGGCTGCGCGCCGACAGATGAATCCCCAGGATGGCCGCAGGAATGATGAACTGCTCGAGGTTCTGCGCCAGCGAGACACGGGGCGAGATGTACCCCAGTGGCGGCACCCACCGGAACCAGATCGAGCCGTAGAGCAGCACCAGCGTGGCGATCCAGAAGTGCGGGATGCTCAGGCCACCGAAGCTCAGTATCCGGCCCAGATAGTCGGCGAGTCCGCCGCGGTGTGACGCGCCGAGCGCGCCGAACGGCAGCGCCAGGAGCATCGACAGGAGCATCGCCATGACGGCGAGCTGAATGCTCACCGGCAGCGCCGCCACGAGGTCTTCCATCACCGGGTGCTTGGACCAGAATGAGATCCCGAGATCGCCTCGAAAGACGCCCGCCAGCCACGTCACGTACTGCACGGCAAACGGCCGGTCGATGCCGAGCTGCGCCCGGGCCGCCGCGAGGTCGGAGATGTTCCCCGACTCGGCGAGCTGCGCCATGAGATAGTCGCCGGGGACAAGACGAATCAATCCGAAGGCCAGGATCGACAGGCCGAGCAGCGCCGCCAGGCCGAGGACCAGCCGCTTGACGAGATACTGTTGCATCGGACTCCGAACCGGGATGCGGCCCGAGCCTACTTCTCCAGCCAGACGTTCTTCAATGGCAGATACTGGTTGATGTTGCTGTGTCTGAAACCCTTCACGTAGGGCCAGGCCAGGCTGACGTAGATCGGGTCGCCCGTGGTCAGGATGAACGCGTCGCGCGCCGCGCGCACCGAGGCCTGGCGCACCAGCTCGAGGCGCCTGGCCGGATTCAGCTCGCGTCGTTGGGCCTCGAGCAGTTTGTCCAGCTCCGGATCGCCGTAGCCGCCCACGTTCCCGCTGCTCTTGGAATGATATTCCAGAAACAGGTAGCTGTCCGGATCGCTCGAGAGGGTGAAGTTATCGGCCAGGATTGTGAAGTCGCGCTGGAACCGCACACGCTGCACCGTTGCTGTGTCGATCAGGCGGATGTTCAGGGTGATGCCGATCTGCCGCCACTGGGCCTGCATCGCTTCGAGGATGATGCGGCGGTTGTCGGGACTCGACCCGCCGACCGCTTCGATGGTGAAGCCATCCGGGAAGCCGGCCTCGCGGAGAAAGCCCTTTGCCTTCGTGACGTCGCGCTGGAAGAACGGCAGTTGCCGCCAGTCCACCGCCCACTTCCCCAGGCCGGTAGGCACCGGGCCGTTGACCACGCCTTCACCGCCGCCGAGCGCGATGGCGATCGCCTGGCGGTTCATCGCCAGCGACATCGCCTGACGCACTTTCTCATTGTTCAGCGGCGCGCGGCTCACGTTCAGCCTGGCGTGGACGCTGAAGATCCCCTGATATTTCTCCCACACCAGATTGCCCTCTTTGATGATCGGCTGTGCCTGACCGAAGGGCAGCAGGTCAACGACGTCGACGCGGCTGGCGCGCAGCGCGGCCGCGCGGGTCGCAAAGTCCCGCAAGATGTGGATGACGATTTCGTCCAGGTAGGGCTTGCCCCGCTCGTAATACTGCTGGTGCCGCCTGTACACATACCGGGCACCCCTCGTGAACGAGTCGAGTAGGAAGGGACCCGTGCCGATCGCCACGCGCTTGTAGTCGATCTCGGCCCTGGGCACGATCGACGCGAACACCGTCGCCAGGTTGTCGAGGAACGGCGCGAACGGCTCGCTCAGCGTGATGCGGACCGTGTATCGGTCGACGGCCTCGTAGCTCTTGACCACCGAGAACAGGTCGCGCTTGATGTTCTCGGGGTCATCAGCGAGCATCCGTTCCAGGCTCCAGACGATGTCGTCGGAGGTGAGCTCCCGGCCGCTGACCGGCGCGACGTTGTGGAACCGGACGCCACGCCGCAGCCGGAAGACATACGTCGTCGGATTGGGCTGCTCCCATCGCTCTGCCAGATCAGGCTCGAGGACGTACTCGTCGACGCGGACGTCGGTACCGGTCTTGAACCGCACCAGCCCATTGTAGACCAGTGGGATGAAGTTCTGCGCCGTGGTGCCCCGGTGGGGATCGAGGTGGGCCGGATCGGAGCTGAACGTCGCGTTCAGCGAGCCGCCCCGCCGGGGTGTCGCCGCGCCACCCGCCGGCGCCGCCGGCGCGCCGCCAACAGGCGTCAGTGACGCGAGCGCGAGAGCCGCGACGGCTGACAGCAGCGTCAGTGCTGGAACCATGCGCATCGTTCTCACCGAGGTTGACCTCCCTTTGTCGTCTCGACCGCAGCCCGCGTGGCGAGAGGCCCCTGATGCAGCCCAATGGGCCGGCGGAGGTACCGGCCGGTCGGCGGGGCCGTGACCTTCCCCTGATGGTACACCACGCGGCCGCGCAGGATGGTGTGCGTGGGCCATCCGCGAACGCGCATCCCGGCAAACGGGGTGAAGTCCTGGGCAGACAGCAAGACCTCAGGCGCGACGACCCGCTCGTTGTTTGGATCGATGATCGTCAAGTCGGCATCACTCCCCGGCGCGATCGTTCCCTTTCGAGGATAGAGCCCGAACGCCCTCGCGGAGTTCGCGCTCGCGAGCTCGGCGACACGCGTCAGGCTCAGCCCACGGCGATGGACGCCCTCGGACACGAGATACGGGTACAGCAGTGCGGTTCCTCCGAACCCCGGCAGCGCCTTCCAAAGATCTTCGCCCTTCTGCTCTTCGAAGCAGCAGGCATGGTCGCTCACGACGGTATCGATGGTCCCATCGATGACCGCATCCCACAGCGCGGCGCGGTCGTCCTCGGTTCGAATCGGAGGGTTGACCTTCCCCTGAATCCCTCCTGCGGTCGCGTAGGTCAACGCCAGATGGTGCAGCGTGGTTTCCAGCCGGACATCGAGGTGCGGATAGTCACGCTGGGCCTCAGCGCCCGCGGTGACGGCCTCGCGGCTGCTGAGGTGCAGCAAGTTGATGGGACATCGGGCCACGTCTGCGAGGGTGACCGCTTCTGCCATCGAGAGGCGTTCAGTGAGCGGCGGGCGAGACTTGTGATAGGCTTCCAGGCCGGTCAGCCCCGCCCGCTTGACCTGTTCGATGAACACCCGGATCAGCTCGGCATGTTCGCAGTGGAGGCTGAGCGAGATCCGGCCCTTCCCCCGGTACCGCTGGGCGGCCGCTGAGACCTGGTGCATGAACAGGTACAGATGCCCGAGGTCGTAGCTGTCGGACATCGTGTAGTCGCTGCCGCGTGTAGAATCGGCGGTGAGGTTCAGCCCCTTGTAGAACATGTAATACTTGAACGACGCCACGCCCTGCGCCGAGACCAACCAGTCGACCTCGTCAAGTTGTTCGGCGGTCATGATAGCGATGTGGAAACCATAATCGGTGTGAGCGCGGCCCTCGGTCAGGCCCAGCACTTCAGGATAGATGTCGCGGTAACGGCCGGTCTTGTTGAGGTAGTGCGAGCCGGTGCGGAAGTAGCTGATGACCGAGGTGACGCCGCCTGCCAGGGCCGACTGGGTCTCAGACGCAGTGTCCTGGGCGATCGAACGGTAGATGCCGAGGTGAAAGTGCGAGTCCACCGCGCCCGGCATCACCAGATGCCCGGTGGCATCCACGACCTCTTGCGCCGTCGCAGGATCGATCGCATCCGCCAGGGCGACAACCCGCCCGTCACGGATGCCAAGGTCGCAGCGCAGCTCTCCCGTGTAGGGAACGACGACCGTGCCATTGAGGACAGCCAGGTCAAACCGGCTCATCGGCGCTCCTCCTAACGGTACTGGCAGATAGCGTTCTTCCATCTGGCGGTACGTTTGCAGGCCTAGAAGATCGTTCAGCTCGCGGAACGAGAGCATCTCGTCGAGCAGCCCGGCGGTCGTGCCCTCGCGCTTCAATGTCGCCATTAATCGTACGATCGCCGCTGCGGCCATGCGGACCGCGGCGCCGGGGAAGATCACGAGTCGATAGCCCATTGCGTCCAGGTCCACGACGCTGCACAGGGGCGTGGCGCCGCCTTCGACCATGTTGGCTACAAGCGGCGGGGCGAGCCCCTGCGCAATCTGGGCGAGTTCCTCCCGAGAGGCGGGCGCCTCGACGAAGAGCACGTCGGCGCCGGCCTCACGATAGCGTTGCGCCCGCTCGATGGCTTCGTTCAGGCCCGTCACCGCGCGGGCGTCCGTGCGCGCGATGATCACCAGGTCGGCGTCGTGGCGACTGTCTGCGGCAGCCTTGATCTTGCCGACCATCTCGTCAGCAGGGATGACCGCCTTGCCGGTCAGGTGACCGCAGCGCTTGGGGAATACCTGATCCTCAAGCTGAATGGCGGCGACCCCGGCCCGCTCAAACTCTCGGACCGTCCGAGTCATGTTGAGCGCGTTGCCGTATCCGGTATCGGCGTCCGCGATGACGGGAAGACTCGTCGCGTCCACGACGGTTGCGGCACGCGAGACCGTCTCGGTGAGGCTGACCAGCCCCAGGTCGGGCGCGCCGAGGTGAGTCTACGAGAATCCCGCGCCGGTGAAGTAGATGGCCTCAAACCCGGCCCGCTCGATGATGCGCGCGGTCAGGGCGTCATGGGCGCCGGGCGCCACGACAATGGCTGGGTCGCTCAGGCGCTGGCGGAGCCGGGTCGATGTCCGCATCGTCGCATTCACCTCGCCTGCTGGATCCTGGCCAGCGTGTAGGCCACGATCCCACCGCGCCGAAGGATCTCCTGCGAGGTCCCTGTCAGGTTCTGGACCGAGAGCGCTTCTCCCGTGCGCAGGTTCGTCACCACTCTGGTTCCGAGGTCGAGCCTGAGGCGATCAGATTGGCGAATGCCTGATGTCTCGGCAATGATGACCGCGGGGAACCCGTTGTTGATCGCGTTGCGTAAGAAGATCCGCGCAAACGACCGGGCGATCACGGCGGCCACTCCTGCCTGCTTCAGCGCCATGACCGCGGCCTCCCGGCTCGACCCGCAGCCGAAGTTGAGCCCTGCCACCACGAAATCTCCGGGAGCCACGCGCTCAGGAAAGGACGCATCGAGCCCGACGAGCGCGTGCCGGCCGACCTCGTCCATGGGCC
>JBQTJG010000408.1:0-11826 GCA_052387355.1 Armatimonadota bacterium
TCAGGGCCGGATGCGTCGGCGGCCGCTCGATCCGGCCCCCGCGGCCGGTGATGGTGACATACGTCCGCCGGCTGACCCAGTAGCGCTCGAGCAGAAACAGCATCGCGGTCGGGATGATCAGCATTGCGACCACGAGCGCGGCGCCCTTGAGGTCGGCGAGGCCCTCCATCCGGAACCACGCCTCGGTGGCCAGCAGCGGAAATCCGCCGGCGATGACCACGGCGTTGCCGAAGTCGGCGAGCACGGAGATCGCCACGACCAGCATCGCGCCGGCGATGCCCGGCCGCGCCAGCGCCAGCGAGATCGTCCGCACCACAGCCCATTCGTCGGCGCCCAGGTTCCGGGCCGCGTGTTCGAGGCTGGGGTTCACCGCTTCCAGCACACCCATGATGATCAGCATCGCGAGAGGGAAGAACGCGACGGTCTGAACCAGCCACAGGCCGTGCCACCCAAAGATATTGGCGTTCAGCCCCAACAGCGTCCTGGTGATCAGGCCTTGCCGCCCGAACATCAGGATATAGGCGAAGGCCACCATGAACGGCGGCGCGAACAAAGGCAGCACCGCGATGCTGCGGAAAAGGCGCCGGCCTGGAATGTCGGGGCGCGTGATCGCAAAGGCGAAGATCAGCCCTGCGAGCGTCGCCGTCAGGGTGGAGATCACCATCATGGCCAGGCTGTTGCGGGCGGCCTGCATCCACCGGGCGCTCTGAGGGATTTGCAGGTAGTCCTGCAGCGAGGGATAGACGAGCACGCGGAACGTTGGGTAGACCACGAAGACGGCCAGCACCACGGCGGCGCCCAGGAACGCGATGGCGACCCCAGGATCGGCGATATGCCGCCGCAGCCGGCCAAGCGGGATCACCGCCATGGGTGAACGAGGAGGTAAACCCGAGCGGCCCGGTCGCTGCGAACGCGCGCCGGGCCGCTCATGGCCGAGGTCACGGGAAACCGGTCCGGCCTACCGGCGGATCTCCGTGGTCCACCGCTCGCGCACGCGGGTCTGGTTCTCAATCGCCCAGGCGCGGTCGTATTTGACGAACTTCAGAGCCTCGAACGGCGTGGCGCCCATCGGCACAGGCACGTCGCCGCGGACGGGGTAGCGAAACCCATACTTCGCGTTGATGTCCTGTGGCGTCCGCGTCATCAGGAAGTCCACGTAGGCCTTTGCGCCCTCGGGATTCGGGCTGCCCTTGAGAATCGACACCGCGCCGATCTCGAACGCGGTATCGGGCGGGACGATCGTCTCGAGCGGCTGCTGGTTGGCCAGGCGGGCACCGATGCCCTCGTGCGCCCACATCATGCCGACGACGCTCTCGCCGCGGGCGAGCAGCGTGATGGTGCCCGGCGCGGTCGGCGTGTACTGTGACGCGTTGGTGTTCAGCGCGCGCAGATAGGTCCAGGCGCGATCCTCGCCGAGCCGGAAGATTTGAGCGGCGACGAAGATATACCCGCCGCCGGTCGTGATGGGGCTCGGCATGATGAACTGCCCGCGAAACTCGGGCTTCAACAGATCGTCCCAGTTTGCCGGCTTAGCGACGCGGCGCGGCGTCATCTCACGGTCCCACCGGTCGGTGTTGATGATGATCCCCAGCGCGCCCAGATACCAGCCGTGCCAGTAGCCGTCCCGATCGAGGTACGCAGGGTTCACCTTGGCCTCGGCCGCCGCCGGCGACTTGTACGCGAGCAGCAGGCCCTCGCGCGCGAGCGGGGCATGAAAGTCGGCCGAGCCGCCGACGAAGATGTCCGCGCGCGGTCGATCCTTCTCAGCGCGGATCCGGGCCGCCAGGGTGCCGGCTGCCGCCACGCTCAGGGCCTCGACCTGGATGCCGGTGCGCTGCGTGAACTGCCGGCTGACCAGGCTGGTCTCGAGATCCGGCAGGGCCGAGTACACGACGATCCTGTTCGATTGGGCGTAGGCCACCCCCAGACCGGTCACGCCGAGGCCCGTCGCTCCCAGGCCGGTCAGCGCCAGTGCCACGAGCACTCCGAGGACAACGAATCGCTTCATACTCTCACCCCTCGTTGATATTCTCGTCCGTCTTGATCATGTCCTGATCATGTCCCGCCGTGCGACCGAACAGGCGCCAGGATGAACCGTTCGATGACCTCCTGAAGGCCGTGATCGTCGTTGCTGGGCGCAACGAAATCGGCTCTCGATCGAAGCGTCTCTGGCCCGTTCGCCATCGCCACACCGAGCCCTGCGTACTCGATCATCGCGAGATCGTTGAGGTTGTCGCCCACGGCGATGATCGCCTCGCGCTCGATTCCCAGGCGCTCCGCCAGGGCCCCGAGCGCGACGCCCTTGCTGATCCCGGGCGGCAGGACCTCGAGGTAGATGACCTCAGAGAACACATGGTTCACCAAATACGGCAGCGCATCAAGATCCCGAGCCACCGCCTCGAGTGCGGGACGCTCGCCGACAATCAGGATCTTCATCGGGTCGACTGATAGCCAATCGGCAAGATCGCCGACGACCTCGACCGGCAGGTTGTCCTTTCGCTGGTAGATCATCGTGGATTTGGTCATCCTTTGGACATACACGCGGTCGTCAACATAAAGATGGGGTTGCACCGCCGGATGCCCTCGGAGAATGCGCAGCGCGTCGCGCGCCTGCTCGATCGGCAGCGGCACTCTCTGCCAGACCTCGTCGCGGGCGAAGTCATAGACCATGGCACCATTGTAGAGGATGACCGGAGGGTCAGCGCCGAGCCCTTCGACGAACTGCCGAGCTGAGGGCCAGATGCGGCCGGTGGCCAGGCAGATCCGCACACCGCGTGCCTGGGCCGCCGCGACGGCCGCCTGGACAGGTGGAGTGATCTCGCGCTCCCGATTGACGAGAGTGCCGTCGATGTCCGCGACGAGCAGGCGATATCTCATCTCTTACGTCGCGCTTGCGATCTCGACCAACACCCCATCGAGATCGCGGACATATGCCACGGTCTGCCCCCATGGTTTCACTTGTGGTTCCGCGACTGATGCCGCTCCCGCGCTCACGGCACGCTTGAATGCGGTCTCAACATCTGGTGTCGTTAGGGCAATTTCAATGCCCGCCGGCGGGTCGAAAGGATCATTCGCACGGAATCCCGTTGGCACATTGGACTTCGCCAGACTCAGAGACGCAAACGCGAGCGTTGTTTGCCCCGTCTCCATCTCAGCGTACTGCCCGCCCTCGTGGATGAAGCGCCGGCGCAGACCAAACGCAGCCTCATAGAGTGAGACGGCGCTGGCGACGTCTCGAGCGTAAACGATGGTGTAGCCGAACTTCATCGGTCAGTCGCTCCTTGCGCCGGCTCGGATAGTGGCAGCCGCACAGTCTGCCCTGTCTTCACCGCGCGGTACGTGGCTTCGACCAGTTCCGTCGCGCGGTAGCCGTCCTCGGCCGTCACCGCCGGAGGCCGCTCATCGAGCACCGTCGAGATGAACAGCCGGTCCTCGTCAACGTATCCCCACTTCTGCTCAAACGACATGTGGAAGCAATCGACCGCCTCGACTTGGTCGCGCACGCCGGGGCTGAACCACGCCCGCTCCAGCTCCTCGGTAACCACGGTGCAGTGGTCGCCGTAGACCTCGACGCGCTCGTAGGGGAAGAACCACGACGTATGGGCCACGCTCGTCATCGACGCCACGACGCCGCTCCTGAAGGTGAAGAGCATCGCGAACCCATCGAGCTCACGATAGACACTCTGCCGGGCTGCGCCCGCGACCTGCGCCACGTCGCCGAAGAGAAACCGACCCATGTCAAAGAGGTGGACGGGCGTCTCGTAGAGATAACCGCCGGTGACGGAAGGATCGCCCGTCCAGGGCGGCTGCTGTAGCTCGCCACGATTGTGCTTCATCTGCGCGAGCCGCGGGATCAGCCGGCCATCGTCGATCCGCTGCTTGGCGAAGCGATAGACGTTGGCGAATCGCCGGTTCAGTCCGATCTGGTACGCGCCGCGCGCCCGCGCCGCAGCCTCGCGGATCGTCCGGGCCCCGTCGAGCGAGGTGGCCATCGGCTTCTCGGAGAAGACGTGCAGCCCGGCGGAAAGCGCCGCGACGACCGGCTCGACGTGTTGCGAGTTGGGCGTACAGATGAAGACGGCCTGCGCGCCCGCATCGATTAGCGCGGGCAATCCATCCAACGCCCTCGATCCCACTTCGCCAGCCAGTCGCGCGGCCGCAGCCGGCGCCACGTCGGCAATCCCCACGATCTCAACCCGAGAATCTCGCTTGAGGTTGAGTGCATGGATCCGTCCGATGAACCCCGCGCCAAGGATGCCGACCTTGACGCTCATCCGGTCACGCCTGCCATCGTCACTGAAACACCCTTCGCATGCTCTCGATGCCGCGGCGCGCGAGTTCCTCTGGATCCCAGGTCCAATACTCGGGCCGGAATAGCTCCAGCGAATAGGCGCCGCTGTAGCCGGCTCGGTCGAGGCGGGCGATCAACCCCTTCAAGGGAATGACCCCCTCTCCCGGCAGCAGGCGGTGCGCGTCGGTGAGCCCGGCGGGCGCGCCTGCCTCAGCATCGTCGAGGTGGACGATGAAGACGCGCGAGCCATCCAGACCGTCGAGGTCCTCCAATTGCGAGCCTCCGGCGTAGAAGTGAAAGGCATCGATGACCAGCCCGATCCGGGGATCTCCGAGATCGTCGAGAATCCCCCGGGCTGCGCGCACCGTGCTGACCGAGCACGTCGGAAATCCCAGGAACTCGAACCCCAGCCTCACGTCGAATCCCGCCGCGACCGAGGCCATAGCGCGTAGCGACGATACCGTCCGATCGCGCACCTGAGTCTCGGAGATCGGAATCTCGGCGGTCTGAATCTCGGAGGAACCGGCCGTCGACAAGAAGCTCGGGACGGCGACCACGTAGGGACAGTCGAGCCCCTTTGCCCAGTCGCAGAGTGTCCTGCATCGGACCAGAATGCGCTCCAGACGGTCTCCTGTGTGAAGCGTCGAATCTTCGATCGCGTTGACGCTCAGGACTTCCACATGCGCCGCGTGCAATTTGTGGCGCAGCGCCGTCAGGGAGCCGCCGGCAGCCAGGTATCGTTCGATCTTCGCGTCACGCACCTCGACAACCTGATACCCGGCCTCTCCGGCTACGCGGATGTCGGTCTCGAGGTCCGCGCGCTCGCCGGTGGTGGCGCCGTTCAACCCCAACGTGGGCATGGGCCTATGACTTCTCCCGCACGGCGCCGAAGGTGAGAGCCATCACCACGTAGCGTCGCGCAAGGAGCAGGAGCACGACCGGCACCAGCGCTGAGATCACCCCGGCCGCAGCCATTTCATTCCAAATGATCTCGAACTGCGTCACCAGACTGGCCACGCCGATCGAAAACGTCTGCGACTGCGGGGACGCGGTCATGATGAAGGCAAACATGAACTCGCTCCATGTCAGCGAGAACGTGATAACCCCGGCGGCCAGCAGCGCAGGGGCCATCTGGGGCAGAAGAATCTGAAAGAACGCGCGCAGGCGCGTCGCGCCGTCGACGAACGCGGCCTCCTCAATCTCCATCGGGATCTCCGCGAGGAACCCCTTCACCATCCACACCGCGAACGGCAGACCGAAAATCGTATACAGTAAGATGAGACCCGATCGTGTGTCGTACAGACCGAGTCCCCGGACGATGTCGAAGAAGGGGATGACCACCACGATGGGGGGCAGGAACCGCAAGCTGAGGATCCAGCTCAGCAGAGCCCCGCGGAATCTAGGGTGCACAGGCATTCGCGTCAGCGGGTACGCGATGAGCATGCTGAGTGCGACGGCACCCAGCACGGCGGCTAGGCAGGCGACCAGGCTGTTGAGCAACAGGTGGCTGTACCCCCGGCTCCCCAGCACGGACACAAACGACTCAGCGGTCGGGACGGCGGGCACGAGCGACGGAGGGTAGCTATACAGCTCGGCCTTCGACTTCATCGCTGTTGAGATCATCCAGAAGAACGGGAACATGTATACCGCGACGATGCACGTCAGGACGCCGTACGCGAGCGTAACGACGAGCCGGCGGCGGGTCACATCACACCTTCCGCGGCGAGCCACCGGTTGAGCATCGAGAACGCGACGGACGCGACGACAACGACGTATAGCCCAATCGCGGCAGCATAGCTGAGGTCGAAGAACTTGAACGCGATCCGGTAGAGGTAGACACTGATGAATTCCGTGCTGGCACCCGGCCCTCCGGCGGTCAAGACCATCACATGGTCGAACACGCGAAAGGTATCGGTGAACCGAAAAACCAGCAGGAGCAGCAGCAATGATCTCAGGTAGGGAAACTCAATGAGGCGAAACAGGCTCCATCCGCCGGCGCCGTCCACTTTCGCGGCTTCGGCCACGTCCTGAGGAACCGCCTGGAATCCGGCCAGACAGACCAGGAACACGAACGGCGTCCACTGCCAGACATCGACGCTGAGGACTGAGAACATCGCGCCTGCGCTCGTGGAAAGCCACTGGACATCCTGGTGGATCAGGCGCAGCCCGTGCAGCAGGTAATTGAGGATCCCATAGTTTGGTGTGTAGATCAGGCGGGCGATGACGCCTGCCACGATCGGGGGTGTCACCATCGGAATGATCAGCAGCACATAGACGAGGGTGCGGACGGTCGCGCTGACGATCGTTCGATGGATGAAGAGGGCGAGAGCCAACCCGAGAAGGACTTCGGCGCCTACCGCCACCACGACGTAGATGGCGGTCGCGCGCAACGATGCCGCGAAGGTCGGGTCATCGAACACGCGCGCAAAGTTGTGCAGCCCCACGAACGCGCCGGTCCGGTAGTTTCGCAGGCTCAGGTGCACATTGTAGAGCATGGGGTAGGCGACCAGCACGAAGAGCAAGAGAATGGGGATGCCGGCCAGCAGATACGGGGTCGCGCGTCGCAGTCCGGCCGCGGGCGTCATGGGAAGACGCGGGGGATCGGCGCGGCCGATCCCCCGCGTCACCTTACTTGTAGTAGCCCGCCTCGCGCATGCGCTTCTCGATCTCGCTGGCAGCCTTGGCGATGGCATCCTCCGGCGTCTCGATGCCGGCGAGCGCCGCATTCACGTGCGTGCCAAGAATCGCCTCGACGGCAAACCACTCCTGGGTCCGGGGACGCCACTGCGCTGGGGCTTCAAGCGAAGCGGCCATCGCCTTGAAGAACGCGAACTTCTTATTCATCTCCGCGTCCCGCAGGACGGACTTGCGGAATGGGATGCCGCCACTCAGCGCATAGGGCTTCTGGACTGGAGCGCTGGTGGCCCAATTGATGAACTCATAGGCCCAGGCCTTGTTCTTGGACCCTTTTGGAATCCCGAGCAGCCAGTTGCCGATCAGCGGGCCGTGGATGCCGCCGGGCCCCTTGGGGGCAAGCGTATAGCCCAGCTTCCCGACGACCTTCGAGACCGACGGATTCTCGACAATGTCGGTGATCTCCGCTGGCCAGATGAACCCCTGAGCGGCCCGGCCGGTTGCGACCTCCCGCGCGCGCTCGCCCGCATCGTAGCTCTCGACCCCGGGCGGGGCGTACTGCTTGAGGTCCTTGGCGAAGAACTTGAGGGCGGCCACGGCTTCCTTCGAGTTCAACACCACTTTCCAGTTGTCGTCGAAGATCCGGCCGCCGAAGGACAGCAGCACCGGCGTGAACTCTGATATCACCGGATTCCCTTTGGCCCCGCGAAGCACGATCCCGTATATGGGGGTCTGGGGATTGTGCACCTTCTTCGCGTTGGCGATCACGTCGTCCCAGGTCTTGGGCTCGGAGACGAGGTCTTTGCGATACATGAAAAACTCGACGTTGCCGACCAGGGTGATCGCATAGAGGTGCCTGGGTTTTCCTTTCTCTCCCGGGGGCACGGGACCACGCGGCGGCGGCCAAGAGCCCAGGTCGTAGACTACAGGGAAGATGTCCGGGTCGCGCTTGTAGCCGAACTCCTGGTCGAGCGGAGTCAGCCAGCCTTCGGACCCAAACTTGGGCATCCATGGATCGTCGGCGATCAGCAGGTCGTATGTGGCGGCGTTGGCCTGGAACGTGGTGACGAGCTTCTCGTACAGGGTAGAATACGGAAACTCGACGAGCTCGATCTTGACCCCCTTTTCCCTTTCCCAGCGGGGAAGAATCGCCTTGAGGCCTTTGGTTTCGCCGCCGGCGACGACCGCCATGGTCAACTTGGCGGGCTTGATAGGCAGCGCCTGCGCCCCTTGGGGCAGGACACTGATGACGAGCGCCATGACAACCAGAAATGCAGTCGCTCCAACCCTCACGTTCCCACCTCCCGTCAATATGGCCTTCATGATCGGGCCAATCCTCAACTCCTTCCTCGCCAGGGGCTGATCAGAGTTCTGCGACACGGCCCGCCTGAGTCCTGCTGGCAGGCATAGTCAGCATCATGCTGGTCTCGCCATACCGTTCCGCGCATGGCCGGCAACCCCTCCCCAAGCGTCATCACTTCCCATAGAATCAGAAGCGACATCCTGCACCCGGAGGCCATCGATGAAAGAACTAGCGGTCCGGCCCACCGACTTCTATGGGATCGACGAACTGCTGACCGACGATGAACGCCTGGTACGCGACACGGTCCGCCGCTTCGTCGACCGCGACGTCATCCCCCATGTCGGAGGCTGGTGGCTGCGCGGCGAGTTTCCTCGTCATCTCATCAAGCCGCTTGGCGATCTGGGCGTGCTCGGCGCCAACCTGCCCACCGAATACGGCGCGGCGGGTGTGACCAACATTGCCTACGGTCTGATCCTGCAAGAATTGGAACGCGCCGACTCTGGCCTGCGCTCGTTCGCCTCGGTGCAGGGCGCGCTCGTGATGTATCCGATCTATGCGTTCGGCAGCGAGACGCAGAAGCGGACGTGGCTCCCGCGGCTGGCTCACGGCGAGGCGATCGGGTGTTTCGGTCTGACCGAGCCGAACGCCGGCTCAGATCCGGGCGCGATGCAGACCCGCGCCAGGCGCCGCGGAGACGGGTGGGAATTGACCGGCACCAAGATGTGGATCACAAACGGCTCAATGGCGGACGTGGCGGTGATCTGGGCGAAGGACGACGAGGGCGAGATCCGCGGCTTCTTGGTGGAGCGGGGCGCGCCGGGGTTCTCCGCTCACGAGTTGCACACCAAAGCCAGCATGCGGGCGTCCGACACGTCCGAACTCGTCCTGGAAGGCGTACGCGTCGGCGAAGACGCCAGGTTGCCTGACGGGAATGGACTGCGGGCGCCGCTCTCGTGCCTGACCCAGGCGCGGTTCGGCATCGCGTGGGGTGTCATCGGCGCCGCGATCGCATGCTTCGAGGAGGCCCTCGCCTACGCGAAGGAGCGCGTGGCGTTCGGCCGGCCGATCGCCGCGCGACAGCTCATCCAGGCCCGCCTGGTCGACATGCTCACCGAGATCACCAAGGGGCAGTTGCTGGCGTTCCGCCTGGGTCAGCTCAAGGACCGGCAGGCGATGCGGTACGCGCACGTTTCACTGGCGAAACGCAACAACGCGCGGGCGGCCTTGGAGATCGCGCGGGCGGCCCGGACCATTCTCGGCGCGTACGGCATCACGCTGGAGTATCACTCGATGCGCCACGCCGCGAATCTGGAAACCGTGGACACGTACGAGGGAACGTACGATATCCATACGCTGATCCTTGGTCGAGAGCTCACGGGCTTCAGCGCGTTCGAGTGATCCCCTTTCATAGAAAGCGTTTATCCGAGGGGGCGTGCATGCGGTCATCGGTGGTGCTGCCCGTCACAAAACAGAGAAACGGCGGGAGTTCCCACCGTTTCTCTGGGGCAAGCGCAGGGCGGCTACTTGCCCTTCTTCTTAGCGGCCTTCTTGGCTTTCTTCGCCACCGTCCTCGCCTCCTTCTCCTGGAAGATGGACGGCAGATACTTGCCGTCGTCTGCGTGTTCGATACCATATATAGATTCTCCTTCTCCCCACGACACAAATTCTTGATTTTTCTGAAAGACGCGTTATGTGGGAAACATGAGGGGTAGGGAAAAACGTATAGTGATGCCAGAATCCCGATGATCACGTCGCGCGCGAGACTCCTGACTGTCACCCCTCTGGCCGTGGCTGTGGCGGTCGTCTTGACGATCTCGGCGGTCTCCGCCATCGCGCAGACCCGGCCCACGGATCTTCGTGGCCATTGGGCTGAAGAACGCGTCGGGGATCTGGTCGGCCGCGGCGTCATCGGCCTGGAAGCCGACGGTCTGTTCAATCCGGATGAGGCGGTCACCCGCGCACAGCTCGTCGCCTGGCTCGTAGCCGCCCGGGGACTCCCTCTCGTGCGTCCCGAACTCTCGTCGTTCTCCGATCTCGGATCCGCGCCTGAACTCGCCTCCGCCGTGGCGACCGCCGTCGTCTATGGCATCGTGCCGCCCGGTGGCGCCTTCAGGCCGAACGCGCCGCTCGTCCGGGGGGACGCGTTCGTCTTTCTCGTCCGCGCGCTCGGCCATACGTTCGAAGCCTCGTACATGGTCAACGCCACGCTGCCGTTCAGGGACGCCGATGGGCTCCCGCCGGCGACTCGCGGCGCCATCGCGGTCGCCGCGCTCAGTACACCGCCCATGCTTCGCGAACCCCCCGCCGAGCGGGTCCGGCCATTCGATCCGATGACGCGCGCCGAGGCGGCCAGTCTCATCTGGGGCTATCTGCAGGCGGTCGAGGGCGGAGTCTCACTGGGATTCACCGTCTCTCTTGGCAACGGGATCACCCTGGTCCTGGAAAAGCGTGGGGCGTTGAGGACGCTCCCGGTGTGGCGCGTGCAGGTCGGCGCGTTCCCGGACGAGGACCGCGCGCGCCGGCTCGCGGAGCAGATGCGGGCGCGCGGCTTGCCGGTGGTGATCGATCAGGTCGACGACCTCTACACAGTGCGCGTGGGGAACTTCGCCACCAGGGGGGAGGCGGTGGCCCTGCAGCTCCGGCTCACCGGCGACGGATTGACCACGTGGACGCTCATCACCGTGCGAGACTACGAGGCGCTCAAGGGTCCGTTTTGGACGGGGACCCTGCTCATCGAGCCCGCAGGCGGCGTGCGACTGCGGCCAGCGCTGGCGCGTGACCTTGCCATCGGTCGGGGCCGCACCAGCGAAGCTGCGCGCCGAGCCGGAGCCGTCGCGGCGATTAACGGCGGATTCTTCTCGATCGCCGGCGACCCGCTGGGATGTCTCGTCGTCGACGGCGAAGTGGTGAGCGAGCCGCTGCCAGGACGCAGTTGCGTCGGACTCACCGACGATGGCCAGGTGCTCTTTGACACGCTCCGGCTCGATGCCGCCGCAAGCAGCGAGGCAGGCACCGTCGCCATCGATGGGGTTAACCGCGAGCGTGGCTCCAATGAGATCGTGCTCTATCGCCAGTCCTACGGGGCGACGACGCGCACGAACGCGTTCGGCGCCGAGGTCATGGTGGCCGGCGACGTCGTGCAAAGCGTGACCGATGGCCGGGGCAACAACACTATCCCGTCGGGCGGGTACGTCCTGTCCGGGCACAGCCGGAGCCGACCGGCGCTCGTGGCCGCATTCAAGCCGGGCGATCACGTGACGCTCCGTATGCGCCTGGTTCCCGGCTCAGGCGATACGCGGTGGGAAAGCGCGCGGCACGTACTGGGCGGCGGTCCGCGCCTCCTGGCGAATGGTCACTATGTCGGCGGGGAAGGGTTTCGGGCGTCGTTTGCGGACCGACGTCATCCGCGCACGGCGATCGGCCGTCTGGCAGACGGCCGCATCGTGCTCATGGTTGTTGGCGGCCGCCAACCGTATCACAGCCTCGGGATGTCCTTGGTGGAGCGGGCGATGCTGTTGCGCCAGCTCGGCGTGACCGACGCGTTGAACCTCGATGGGGGTGGCTCGACGACCCTGGTCGTGCGCGGCGTGGTCATCAA
>JBQTJG010000409.1:0-1503 GCA_052387355.1 Armatimonadota bacterium
GGCCGGCGATTGTAGTAGCCTCGCGTCGGCTTGGCGATCTGCCCCTGCCGCCGCAGGTCCACAAACAGTTCCGCCATCTTGATCAGTAGCCCGTTGGCGTCGATGACCGGCGCCCCATCCACCTCCCTGACGCCGGCGGCGAAGAGAATTTCGTTCGTCAGGCCATCGGCGGGGATGATCACTTCGGCGCCACCGGCGATCGCCGTGCGGGCGGCCGCGTGAAACGCCTCGATGAACGGACCGGGAGTGCCGCCGAATGCCGCCTCGATGCCCTGGGGTCCGGTGGACACGAACGCGAAGGGGCCCAGACGGTCCGCGAATCCTTGCCGGCGCATGTTGGCCGTGATCGGTTCAGCCAACTCCGGGATGAACCCGACGAATGAGAACCGCCGTGCCAACATGGCGGCCACGTGGCTCGCGGTCTCGCCGTATCCGAGGACGGGGATCTGGACCCAGCCCCTCGCCTCGATGAGCCCCGGATCCTGACTTGTCCCAATCACGAAGACATCGTAGCCCGCTCGTTCAGCCCGAATCGCCTGAAGAGAGAAGTACATCGCAAAGAGCGATTCCACCGAGGCGTATCGCACGTACCGCTCGGGCAGGGACGCCTGATACGTTTCGGGAGGCAGTGAATGAAAGTGCACGTCGGTCTCGGGCCGGGCGATCTGTTGCACGTGTTCTTCGTACGCGCGGTCGAGGCCGGGAAGCCTTCCGGCGACCGTATGCTTTTGAAACCAGATCTTCATCGCGCGGCGTCCTCTCGACGGATCTCGCCGGTGGACGCCGCAGCGGCGTTGAGCGCCCTGGCGGCTGCGCCGATCGCCCCGACGATGCTCTGGTACCCGGTGCACCGACAGAGATTCCCCGAGATGCCAGCCTTGATTCCCTCTTGTGTCGGGTTGGGCGTGTCGGCGAGCAGCTCCAGGGTGGTCATGATCATCCCGGGCGTGCAGAATCCGCACTGAAAGCCGAACTGATCCCAGAAGGCCTGCTGGATCGGGTGAAGCGAACCATCTGCGGCCAGTCCTTCGATCGTCTGGACCCTATCTCCATCGGCGCTGGCCGCCAGGACCGTGCACGACTTGACGGCCCGTCCGTTGAGTAGCACGGTGCAGGCGCCGCAGTGTCCGGTCAGGCAGCCGAAGCGCGTCCCGGTCAGCTCGAAGATCTCCCGCACCAGAAAGACGAGCAGCATGCGCGGATCGACCTGGGCCTGCCGAGGCTCGCCGTTGACGGTGAGCCGGACGGTGACCCTGGCCTCTCCGCCGGCCGGAGACGCCGGGGCTTCAACGGCAGGCACGTCACTCACCGGATTCTCTTCCCTCCGCCTGCGTTTGTGCCCGCCTCGTCGCCCGCGCCAGGGCGCGCCGCACCATCACGCCTGCCATGGCCCGTCGGTACTCGCCGTCTGCGAGGACGTCGGTCATGGGATCGCTCACATGTTGTTCCGTCAGTGCGGCGGCATCCGCCAGAAGATCATCCGTGGGCTGCGCCGTGCTCAGC
>JBQTJG010000410.1:0-24640 GCA_052387355.1 Armatimonadota bacterium
ATGAGCGCGACAACCGTCGCGGGAGGCATCTCATCTATGAGCACACAACCTCAAATTCTCAGAGGCACAATTACCTGGATTGACGAGAAGAAGCAAACCGGGATCATTACCCAGGCGGATAGCCCGATCGATCTCTTTTTCGGTTTTCAAGACGTCATTATCGGCACACCCGCCAAAGGCAAGACCGCGCAATTCACACGCAAGGACGATAAGCAGATGGGAGCGGTCGCCAAGAACATTGCCATTTTGGACGATCTCGCACGCGGCGCCCCGATGAAACCGGCTCAGGTCACCTGGTGATCTGAGTCAGAGTGAGGAGCCGGTTGCCAAATCAACCGGACGCGGCCTGGACCCGGACGACCGTCACTGGCCTACCGTGAGGCGCTCCCGGCGCGTGAGCTAAAATGCCTCCAGGGTCAAACCACTTAGGATAGCACCCCTCCCCAGGATAAAGGAAAACTCGGTGTGGCGCGGAGTCTTCTGCTAACGGCCTGCTAACGCGCAGAATGAAACAGGCTTCTACGGCGAGGACAAGGACGGCACCCGCACTGAAGATCTCTTGATGAGTAGCTGCCCGCACGGGAGGTACGGGCACCAGTGAAGAGAAATCGCCTGCAGCTCATACTCGAAGCAAACACCGGGGAGGTGCGTTATGGCAAAGCAGGAGTCCCGGAGTGCCGAAAAGTCCGCGAAGGCCGATCTGAAGCCCGAAGAGGCGTCCCGCCTTGTGAAGAAATGGGCAGCAAAACAGAAGGTGCGGATCAGACTCACCGACGCGCAGATGGGTGCGATCCTTGACCAATGGAAGGGACTGAATCCCCGGATGCCGGCGGAAATCACATTCTACGCGGGGCGGCGCGCCGTTGCCAATCTGAAGGTTGCGAGCTATTGGTACCGAGGCGATACGTGCTGCGTGTGACATAAACGCATGCGACGACTTCGAATTCGCCGAGCGCGGGGTCTGGTTGGCTTCTGGGAGAACGGCGAGTTTGTCCTGGAGAACTACTTGACGGGTAGGCAAACGACGGTCGCGCCATTGGTGGCGCAAGTCCTTCAGACTCTGGATCACTATGTTGCGAAGGACACGCTACTGAGGCACTTTGCCCCAATCCCACATGCTCCGCAATTGGTAGACCAGTTGATATCCCAGGATGTGCTCGTCGTCGAAGGCTCGTCGGTGGACGAAAAAGAGCGCCTGCTCGACAAGCAATGGGTGTGGAAACAGGACGCGCGGCACTTTCACTACGGGACTCAGCACCTGACCTTTGAAGAAAGTCCAGAGGTCCAGCGCGCGAGTCTTGCTCAGCGCGCGCGGGAGGTCGCTCCTCCGTCCCCATTCAAGGATCGAGGCCAGGCCGCCATAAAGCTTGCGGGTTCATTTGAAGAGCAGGTGGGCGAGTTCTGGGATGTCCTCAGCAAGCGCCGAACCAGGCGCCAGTTTGCCCGGCAGACGATCTCTGCGCATGACTTCTCGACGATACTCCTGTGGACCTGGGGACGTACGCACACGATCTTTGATCTTGCAGTCGGGTCATACATCCTCAAGACCAGCCCATCAGGCGGTGCTCGACACCCGATCGAGGTCTATCCGGTCGTGCTGCGTGTCAAGGGGATCAGGTCAGGCATTTACCATTACTCGGTGAGGCGCCATGGAATGCAATTGCTCCGGCCCGGGCTGTTCGAAGATCTCGTGGTGCGTCTGTGCGCCAACCAGGTGTGGGTCGGTGATGCCGCCGTTGTTTTCTTCATGACCGCTGTGGTCACGAGGAGCATGTGGAAGTACAGCCAGTCCCATGCATATCGTGTCTTGCTCCTCGATGCAGGTCACCTGGGCCAGACGTTTCATCTCGTCTGTACACGGCTCGGACTCGCGCCATTCACGACGGCGGCGACGCGAGACATGGAGATCGAGCGAGAACTCGGCCTGGACGGGGTTTCTGAGATTGCCGTCTACACAGCGGCAACGGGTATTCCCGCGAAGACTTATACAAGACTGGTTGGCCCTGAATGATTCTCCTGCAGCATCGACGGACGGGCAGCCGAGTTCATCGAGGCGTGCGCAACACTGCCATGATCTGGGGTGGAGATCTCGGGGAAGATTGATCTCGCCGCCGCGGCGGGCTGAGACGCCGTGGCCCTCTCGTCGCATGCGCGACTAGCCCACCTGCGCGCAGGGCACAACATAATGCGAACGCGCAACGTGGGACGAGCCGGATGTCCCGACCTCAGGCCGGACCGCAAGCGAGCGTCCGGTTGGGAGGCAATGGGTGGCCCCATTGAAGACGTCACATAGTCCTCGATCGGCCCTTCAGGGTACGGGTCTTGAAACGACGGCCAAGCTGCAATTCGGCTCTCGCCCTGCCCGCATCCTGGTCGCCCATTTTGATGACTCAATGCGGGCGCTCCATCGCCGGCTGGACTCGCTTGGAACGCATCTCCACACCCTCAATACGGGCCGCGACATTGTCGCGGTGGCGCGAGCGCAGACGCCGGACCTGATTCTGCTTGATCTCGCCATACCCGATGCGAACGGGATCGACGTCCTCAGGGTGTTGAAGATGGATCCCGCGACGCATGTCATTCCCGTCATCGCCGTGAACGCCGTCGACGAGGTGGATCTCCGGGTGCAGAGCCTGGAGGAAGGCGCGGCTGACTGCGTCGCCCGGCCGATCAATCTCGCCGATATGCTCGCCCGCATCCGGGTCGTCCTCCGGGTGAAAGAGCGCGAGGATCTATTGAGACGCCGCGTGGGCTTCCTCGAAGAGCTGGCGGCCAGCGACTCGCTGACAAGTCTGCTCAACCGCCGCGCGTTCGACGACCGCCTGCATCTGGAAATGGAGCGCGCCGCGCGCAGCGGTCAACCCCTGTCGTGCCTGATTCTGGACATCGACTGGTTCAAGAGTATCAACGACCGCTACGGGCACCAGGTGGGCGATGACGTGCTGCGTCAGGTCGCCAAGGTCATGGTCGAGGGCCGACGCGACGACGACGCAGCCTGCCGGTACGGCGGAGAGGAATTTGTCTGGCTCTTGCCCGGGCTGGACCGCGATGCCCTCCTGGAGCAGGCCGAATGGCTGCGCAGGACGATTGAAGAGACGGAGATCCCGACCGCAGAAGGTTCGTTTCACATTACCGTCAGCATCGGAGCATCGACGTATCTGCTGCGGGAGCACGGCAGGGTCTCTGCCGACCTGATGATCGAGCAGGCGGACGCCGCCCTCCTGGAAGCCAAGAAGCAGGGCAAGAACAGGGTGGCGTTTCGTGAACCGCTATCGTTGGAAGAACTGGACGATGCGACATCTGTGCAACCGTCGGGTGGGGATTCTCTCACGCGATGGGATGCCGATACGGGCGCCCGGGACGGTCGCGCGTCAGGGGAGACGCCACTCGACGCCGATCCCTGGGATGCGCGAGGAAGGCTGGCAAGGATCCGGGAGGAGATGCGTCATCTCGTCCGCAGCAGCGTGAAGGTGCTGATCTCGGCGCTGGAGGCTAAGGACCCGGAGACCATGACCCACTGTCAGCGGGTCGCCAGCACGGCGGTCGCCATGGCGATGGAGTTGGACCTTCCGGCCCATGAGGTCGAACGTGTCAGGCTGGCCAGTCTTCTCCACGATCTCGGGAAGCTGGCCGTGCCGGAGGCCATTCTCCAGAAGCCGGGCCCGCTCACACCCGATGAATGGAAGATCGTGAGGAAGCATCCCGAGCGCGGGGCGGCCATGCTTCAGGACGCCAAAGCGTTCAGCCACCTCGTCGACCTGATCCTGTACCATCAGGAATCGTTTGACGGAACAGGGTATCCGGATGCGCTGACAGGCCGTGATATCCCCTTGGGGGCGCGGATCATCCGCGTGGCCGACGCCTTCGACGCGTTGACGTCGAACCGTCCTTACCGCCCCCGCAAGACGATCGAGGAAGCAAAGATGGAACTGCAGCGGATGGCTGGAACAGCGCTGGATCCCGCGATCGTGGACAGCCTGCTGCGGCTGCTGGCGACCATGCCGCCCCTGGACATGCAACTGGCGATGTGGCGGGACGGCGGCCTCCTGGCTGACCCCGAGGGGGCCGAGGACGCGGCAGACGAGTCACCGCACGGGGACGTGACCCAGCCGACACACGGTCTGCTGTAGAACGCGGAGGCCCAACGCGCGGGCCATCCTACCCGACCTCGCGAACGACGGCGGCGCCGTCCCGGACGACTCTGGCGCCCAGCAACATCAACTTACTCTCGAGACCGTCGTACCCGCGGTCGAGGTTCTCGACGTTTCCGATCTCGGTCACGCCGTCGGCGGCCAGGGCGGCGATGAAGAGCGCCGCACCGCCGCGAAGGTCTTGCGCTTCGACCGGCGCGCCGCTCAGCCTCGTGACCCCAGTCACATGAACGGTATCGCCCTCGACTTTGATGTCCGCACCCATGCGTCGCAGCTCGTCGGTATAGGCAAACCTGGCCTCAAAAATCGTCTCGCGGATCCTTGAGGTGCCACGCGCCGCAGTGAGCAAGGCGACCATCTGCGGGTGCAGGTCGGTGGCGAACCCGGGATAGGGCGCGGTGTCCACATCGACGGCGCGAATCTCGGCGCCGGCCCGCGCGCGCACACCGTCGGTGTCCCGGACCACCTCGACCCCTGCCTCTTCCATCTTCGTCAACAACGCCGTCACGTGCTCCGGGATCATCCCCTCAACGAGCACGTCGCCGCTCGTGGCCGCCCCAGCCAGCAGAAAGCTGCCAGCCTCGAGGCGATCGGGAATGATCGCATACGCATTGCCGTGGAGCGCCTTGACGCCTTCGATTGTGATCGTGTCGGTGCCGGCGCCCTTGATCCGGGCGCCCATGAGATTGAGGAAGACAGCAGTATCGACGATCTCAGGCTCGCGTGCGGCGTTTTGCAGCACCGTGGTCCCGCGAGCCGTGCTGGCCGCCATCATCATGTTGATCGTGGTGCCGACGCTGCTGCGCGGGACGTAATAGACCGCACCCTTGAGCCGGCGCACAGAGGCTTTCACGTACCCGTGCTCGGTCGCGACCCTGGCGCCGAGCGTGGCAAATCCTCGCAGGTGGAAATCCACCGGACGCGCGCCGATCGAGCAGCCGCCCGGCAGCGGGACCTGCGCCCGGCCCATCCGACCGAGCAGGACCCCGGCCATGTAGAACGACGCCCGCATGCTGCGGCACAGATCGTACGGCGCGACGTGGCTCGTCAGGGAGCGCGCGTCGATGGTCATGCGGTCCGCGGCGCGGGTGACCCGAGCGCCCAGGGCCTCCAAGATCCCAACGAGCGTGGCGACGTCGCGGCAGTCCGGGACATTCTCCAGCGTGGAGACGTCCGCCGCCAGCGCGGCGGCGGCAATCACGGCGAGTGAGCTATTCTTCCCTCCGGCGACCTTGATGGCGCCGCGCAAGCGCCGGCCGCCAGTGATGATCAGCTTTCCCACCGAGACCCTCCTGCGAGCAATGCGTCGTCTGCTGCTAGGGCGTCGGGGCGCGCAGCCGGCTCTCCACGTAGGCCTGGACCAGTTCCTCGAGCAGCAGGAGGCGGTCGACCTGGCGGATGACCTTCCGCGCGTCACCGTGGCTGGTAATGTACGTTGGATCTCCCGACAGGAGATACCCGACGATCTGCTCGACGGGATCGTATCCCCGTTCTTCGAGCTTGCGGTAGACATAACTCAGCATGTCCTGCACGCCGCCGGCGGTCAACTCGCCGAGATGAAAGACCCCGGTGCGCTCTCGCTCGTCCACCTGTGCGTCACCTCCAAGCCCCGACGGGATCCGTCACCGTCCGATGCCGGGGCCCTGCCACGTTCTTCCTCGTGCAGCCAGGCGCGCCATGGTGGGCCCGCCTGGCTTCGATCCAGGAACCGGCGCCTTATGAGGGCGCTGCTCTGCCACTTGAGCTACGGGCCCGTGCGACGATTATAGCATCATGGGGGCGTTCTCCCGCCGCCCCAGACGGCCCATGCCATAGACGATTCGGACCAGGCACAGTCCATGCGCGGGCGCCGGCGGGCCCGCCCGGCGATTGTCGCCTGACTGCAAGATGACTCCGATCGCGTCCGGCGCCAGCGCGCCGCGTCCGACCATGAGCAGCGAGCCCACGACGCGCCGCACCATCTGGCGCAGGAAGCGATTCGCCGCGACCGTGAAGATGAGGAGATCGCCTCGCGATTCTACGCGGACGGTGCGTAGTGTGCACAGCGTCGATGTGGTCGTGGTCCCCGTGACCCGAAATGCGGCAAAGTCATGCGAGCCGACCAGGCATCTGGCGCCCGCCTGCATCGCCGCGGTGTCGAGCGGCTCAGCCACATGGAATGTGTACCGGCGGAGCAGCGCCGAGGGCCGCGGCCGCGCCAGCACCACATACCGGTAGATTCTCAGGCGTGCGTCGCGCCGGGCGTGAAAGTCCGGGGCCGCGTCCGTGACCTCACGGACGACAATATCGCGGGGGAGCAGCGCGTTCAGGCCGTCACGAATGCGTCCCGATCGCAGCAGGCTGACCGTCGTGGCATGTGCAACCTGACCCTGCGCGTGCACGCCGGCGTCGGTTCGGCCGGCGCCGACGATCGGGCAGGACGCCTGAACGAGCGAGGCCAGGGCGTGCTCGATGGCGGCCTGGATGGTGCGCCTGGTAGGCTGGCGCTGCCAGCCGGCGTAGTCCGTCCCGTCGTACTCGATGATCAGGGCCAGTCGGCGCATCGGTCGTTCAGCGGACACGCAGGAACACGGCCGATGCGGTGGCCGCCAGCGCGAACGCCAGCACGTCGGCGGCGCGCCACCGCAGTTCCTTCATCCGGGTCCGACCCTCCCCACCGCGATAGCAGCGCGCCTCCATGGCGAGCGCGAGTTCTTCCGAGCGGCGGAACGCGCCGATCATCAGCGGCACCAGCACGGGCACGAACGCACGGGCGCGCTGGACGATGGACCCGCGCCCGAAGTCGGCGCCCCGCGCCATCTGCGCTTTCATGATCTTCTCGGTCTCTTCCAGCAGGGTGGGAACGAACCGGAGTGCAATGGTCATCATCATGGCCAGTTCGTGCGCCGGCACGCCGACGCGGCGGAACGGCCGCAGGAGCCGCTCCAGGCCGTCGGTGAGCTCCACGGGCGACGTCGTAAACGTGAGCAGCGTGGTGGCGACGACCAGGAGGACGAGACGGACGCCGACGAATGCGCCGGTGCGGACACCTCCCTGGGTGGCGACCAGGGGACCGAGCCTGAACAGCTCGGGAGTCTGATCCCCGCCGGCGAAGAAGGCGTTGAGGAACACGGTCAGCAGCAGCAGGATCACGATCGGCCGCAGCCCCCGCAGGGCGTACCCGAGCGGGATCTGTCCGAGCGCCAGCAGGCCGAGCAGACTCGCCGCAAGCAATCCGAGGCCTGCGAAGGAGGAGATGAAGAACAGGACGATCGCCAGCCCTATCGTGATGAGAATCTTGGTGCGGGGATCGAGTCGGTGCAGCGTCGAGGTCCGCGGCAGATACTGACCGATCGTGATGGCGCTAGTGAGTCCCATGCGCTCGCCCTCGCCAGGCCGTTCGGATCACAGCCCGGGCCTCGGCGATCGTGAACGCGTCGGCGGTCGCCACACCCCGGTCCCGGAGCTGGCGCACCAGTTGCGCCGCCTGCGGCAGTCCGAGCCCGATCCGGCGAAGATCGTCCTCCCGTGCGAAGACCTCGCGCGGTGATCCCTCGAAGATCACCCGTCCCGCATCCATGACCACAATGCGCCCTGCAAGGCGAGCCACGTCATCCATGTTGTGCGTCACCAGGACGATCCCGAGCCCCTGGCGGTGCAGCGCATGAAAGCGATCCATCAACGCTTCCTTACCGCGCGGATCAAGGCCTGCCGTGGGCTCATCCAGCACGAGCACACGCGGCTGCATCGCCAGCACGCCTGCGAGCGCGACGCGTCGCATCTCTCCCCCGGACAGCGTGAAGGGCGAGCGATCGCCAAACCGTGCAGGATCCAGACCCACATGGCTCAGCGCCTCGGCGACCCGGGCCGCGATCGTGGATTCGGACAATCCCAGATTGCGCGGTCCGTAGGCGACATCCTTTCGGACGGTATCCTCGAAGAGCTGGTATTCGGGGAACTGGAAGACCAGACCAATCTGCTGTCGGGCGCGCCGGCGATCGGCGCGCGGCGCCCAGAGGTCCTCGCCGGCGACCTTGACCGTGCCGCCCGTCGGCCTCAGCAGCCCATTGAAGTGCTGGATCAGCGTCGACTTGCCCGAGCCGGTCGGCCCGATGACGCCCAGCACCTCGCCCATGCGCACCTGCAGGGTCACGCCCCGCAGCGCGGTCGCCTCCATCGGGGTGCCGCGCAGGTAGATATGCGTCACGTCCCGGCACTCGATCAACGGATCAGGCATCGAGGCGCGACCGGACGCCGAGCGCGGCGGCAATCGCGTCGGCGAGTTCCTCCACGTTGTGCAGGCCGCCGGGCACGGGGATGCCGTCATCCCGCAGCCAGCCGGCCAGCCTCACCATCGGTGGCGGAACGAGCCGTCCGCCGGGTGCCTCCTCGATGCGATCGAATACGTCGGCAGCAGGACCGTCGATCACGATGCGGCCGGCGTCGAGCGCGATGATACGACCCGCCCCGACCAGATCCTCCATCGCGTGCGAGATGAGGACGATCGTGATGCCGTCGCGCCGGTTGAGCTCGCCGGCCGCGGCGAGCACTTCGGCGCGGCCCTGGGGGTCGAGCATGGTCGTGGGCTCGTCGAGTACGATGCACGCCGGGCGCATGGCCAGGATGCCGGCTATGGCGACCCGCTGCTTCTGTCCCCCCGAGAGCAGGTGGGGCGCGTGACGGCGGAAGGCGGTCATCCCGACAGCGGCGAGCGCGCTGCCGACCCGCTCCTCGATGACCTTCGGCGGCAGACCAAGGTTCTCGGGCCCAAACGCGACGTCTTCCTCTACGACTGTGGCCACGAGCTGATTGTCGGGATTCTGGAAGATCATGCCGACCTGCCGCCGGATCGATTGTCCCGCGTCACGGTCCCGGGTATCAAGGCCGCGCACACGGACGTGGCCTGACGTCGGGATCAGGAGGGCGTTCAGGTGCCTGGCGAGGGTGGACTTCCCGGACCCGTTGCCGCCGGCAATGCCGACGTACTCTCCCGACCGGATGGAAAACGACACGCCGTCCAACGCCTGGACGGCCTGCGGAGTTTCGGGACGGTAGGTGAACCTGAGGTCGTCGACCTCAATGAAGGGCTCGCGCACGGGCCCAGGGAGACCTACTTGACCAGTTCGACCAGCGCCATCCTGGCGGCGTCGCCCCGGCGGATGCGTGTCTTCAGCACGCGCGTGTAGCCGCCGCGGCCGGCCTGGTACCGGGGCACGATATCTTTGAACAGGCGCTTGAGCACTTGAGGATCGGTGACGAACCGCCGCACGCGACGCCGGGCGAGCATGTCGTTCGCCAGCGCCGTGGAGATGATGCTATCGGCGATCTTCTTCGTCTCTTTCGCCTTGGCGTCCGTGGTCTCGATGCGCTCATGGAGAATGAGCGCGCTGACGAGATCCCGAAAGACCGCCCGGCGCTCGCCGGTGTCCCGGCCCAGCTTGCGGCGCTTTGCTCCCAATGCCATGGCCTGGCTCCTTACGACGGTTCCGGCTGTCTCAGGCTGAGGCCGTGGGCAGCCAGCTTTTCCTTGACCTCGTCGAGGGACTTGCGGCCGAAGTTCTTCACGGCCACGACCTCGTCCTCGGTCTTCTTGATCAAATCGCCGACCGTCTGGATTCCGGCCCGCTTCAGGCAGTTGTACGGCCGCACCGACAGATCCAGATCCTCGATCGGCATCGCCATCGCCTTGGCGCGGTCCGGATCCTCGGTGATCCCAAACGGCGCGCCCGCGCCGGCCTCGTCGGCGATGCCTGCAAAGAGGCGGAAGTGATCAATCAGCAGGCGCGAGGCTTCCTGAAGAGCTTCTTCCGGCCGGAGCGATCCGTCGGTCCAGATCTCCAGCACGAGCCGATCCAGATCGGTGGCGTGGCCGACCCGGGTGTCCTCCACTGAGAAGTTGACCTTCCGGATCGGGGAGAAGATCGAATCGACGGGAATGACGCCGATGACATGCTCGCTCCGGCGGTGCCGCTCGGCCGAGACGTACCCCTTGCCGCGCTCCACCACGATCTCCATCTGGAGGTGCGCGTCCTTGCGGTCGAGAGTGGCAATGTGGAGGTCGGCGTTGAGGATCTCGACCTCCGGGTCTTCCTGGATGTCGCCGCCCGTGACGTCTTTCTTGCCCTTGACGTCGAGCCGCAGAAGCTTCGGCTTGTCGGTGTACAGCCGGAGCGTCAGCTCTTTCACGTTGAGGACGATCTGCGTGACGTCTTCCACGACCCCGGGAATCGTCGAGAACTCATGCAGCACCCCTTCGATCTTGATCGAAGTGGCGGCCGCGCCCGAGATCGACGACAGCAGCACCCGGCGCAGCGAGTTGCCGAGCGTCACGCCGAAGCCGCGATCGAGCGGCTCGATGACGAACTTCCCGTACGTGTCCGACAGCTCGGCGTATTCCACCTTCGGCGTGGGCGCTTCCCACAGCGTGCCAATGGCCATTGTTGGCGTACCTCCTATGCCTGCAACCGCAGATCCCACACGACCTCAGCGGGAGTAGTACTCGACGACGAGCTGCTCCTGGATCGGCACGTCGATCTCTTCGCGCGCCGGAAGGGCCAGGACGCGCGCCTCCAGGCGGGTCGGATCGACCTCCATCCACGACGGCGGCCGCCGACCTGCGGCAGCCGTCTCGGCCAGGTCCTTCATGCGCGGGTGCGGGTGCCCTGGATCACTCGAGGCCACCCGCTGGCCGGGCCGGATCCCGTACGACGGGATCGTCACCCGCGCGCCGTCGACTGCGACATGGCCGTGGGCCACGATCTGGCGAGCCTCCTTACGGGAGGCCGCCAGGCCGAGGCGGTAGATCACGTTGTCGAGTCGCGTCTCCAGCAACTGCAGGAGCCGCGTACCCGTCACGCCTTTGGATTTGGCGGCGCGCCTGAAATAGGTCTTGAACTGGGTCTCGTGGAGGCCGTAGATGCGGCGCAGCTTCTGCTTCTCACGCAGCCGGACCCCAAACTCGCTCAGCTTCCGCCGGGACACACCGTGCATCCCGGGGGGCGCCGGCCTCTTCTGCACCGGGCACTTCTCGGTGTTGCACTTCTCGCCCTTAAGGTAGAGCTTCATCCCCTCGCGGCGGCACAGCCGACACACCGATCCTGTGGACCGTCCCATCCGTTCCTCCTCTACCCGACTACGCGCCCGACCATGAAAGCCCGGCTACACGCGCCGCCGCTTCGGCGGGCGGCATCCGTTGTGCGGCACCGGCGTCACGTCCCGAATGAGGTTGACCTCGAGCCCGGCCGACTGCAGCGACCGGATGGCCGCCTCGCGCCCCGACCCGGGACCCCGGACAAACACCTCAACCTGCCGCAGGCCGTGCTCCATCGCCTTGCGCGCCGCGGTCTCGGCGGCGACACTCGCCGCGAACGGAGTGCCCTTGCGCGACCCCTTGAACCCCGAGGTCCCGGCGCTCGACCAGGACACGACGTTACCCCGGGGATCGGTGATCGTCACGACGGTGTTGTTGAAGCTCGACCTGATGTGGGCGACGCCCACCGGGATGCTCTTTCGCTCCCGCTTTCGCGCTCTCGGCTTGTTGGCCATCTGACCTCTCCCCCACGCCTACTTCGTCTGTGCGGCCGGCGCAGCGCCGGCCGGAACCGCAGCCTTCCGCCGCACCCCGACGGTCTTCTTGGGCCCCTTCCGGGTCCGGGCATTCGTGCGCGAGCGCTGCCCACGCACCGGCAGGCTCTTTTTATGACGGATCCCTCGGTAGGAGCCGATCTCGACGAGCCGGCGGATATCCATCGCGATGTCGCGGCGCAGATCGCCCTCCACCTTGTACGACTTGTCGATGAAGTCCCGCAGACGCGTCACCTCGTCTTCAGCAAGCGCGCGCACGCGCGTGTCGGGGCTCACCCCGACGGCGCGACAGATCTGGCGGGCGCGGCTGAGTCCGATCCCGAAGATGTAGGGGAGCGCCGCCTCGACGCGTTTGTCCCTCGGCAGGTCGACTCCGGCGATGCGTGCCATTGGTGGCCTCCTACCCCTGTTTCTGCTTGTGCTTTGGGTTCTCGCAGATGACCAAAACCCGCCGCCCACGCTTGATGATCTTGCACTTCTCACACATCGTGCGAACCGATGCCCGAACCTTCATGCCGCCGACTCCTTCGCCCGCTGATCTAGCGGTACCGGTAGGTGATCCGCCCGCGTGTCGGATCATATGGCGAGAGCTCGACTTTCACGCGGTCGCCGGGAAGGATGCGGATGAAGTGAATCCGCATCTTGCCCGAGATGTGCGCCAGCACCTTGTGCCCACTGGACAGGGACACCCGAAACATCGCGTTGGGCAGGACCTCGGCGACCGTCCCCTCGACCTCAATCGCATCTTGTTTGGTCATTCGCCCTCCATGATGACGCCCAACGCCTCTCGTAGCTCCTCATCACTCACTGCCTGGCCGTCGCGCAGCCGGCCGGCAATCGCCTGGGCGGGACCGTGCACCACCAGGTGCTTGACGTTCTTCCGCTTGGGGCGGCCGGCCCCGCGCCGGCCGCCGTCTGCAACCAGAACCATGTCGTCGCCCGCCACCGCTACGATGACGTAGCGATCACCCGCGTCGCGACCCGCTCGCGAGGTCACCACCATGCCCACCAGCTCGGCGGAAGGCCGCGGTGTTACGCGATCCCCAACCATTCAGTATACGGCTCGGGCCCCGTTGAGTCTAGTAAGGATCTCGGGACCATTAACCGTGATCGCCACGGTGTGCTCCGCGTGCGCCGCCAGCGTCTGATCGAGCGTCCGGACGGTCCATCCATCGCTTTCCATGACCACATCCGGACCACCCATGTTTACCATTGGCTCGATCGCCAGTGTCATGCCGGCCTGCAGCGTGACGCCGGTGCCTGGACGCCCGATATTCGGCACTTGGAGCTCCTCGTGAAGCACGCGGCCGATCCCGTGCCCCGCGAAGTCTCGGACCGCGGAGAACCCGGCGGCTTCGACGACCGACTGGATGGCCCACGAGAGGTCCCCGAGCGTCGCGCCTGGCCTCGCCGCCGCGATGCCTGCGTCCAGCGCCGTTTCGGTCGTCGCCACCAGGCGCCGGACCTCGGGCGGAACCCTCCCGACCGGGACGGTCATCGCCACGTCCGCGTGAAACCCGTCGAGCAGCACGCCGAGGTCGATGGAGACGATCTCGCCCTCTTCAAGGACTCGGAGCCCCGGGATACCGTGTACGACCTCGTCGTCGATCGAGGTGCAAATGCTCGCAGGGTACCCGCGATAACCCTTGAACGATGGAATACCGCCTGCGCGCCTGATGAACGCGTCGCCGACGCGATCGAGTTCCGCGGTCGTCACGCCTGGAGCGACCGCCTGCGCCACCGCCCGAAGCGCCTGCGCGGCGAGCCGTCCGGCCCGCCGCATCGAGGCCAGTTCGTCGGAAGTCTTCAAGACGACCAGGCCCTTCATGGCAGCACTCGGGGCGCGACGAGCGCCAGCAGGGCGTCGGTGACCTTCTCGACGTTCCCCTCGGCCTTGATCGAGACGAACAGTCGGCGCGCCTGATAAAACGCCAGCAGTGGCTCGGTCTGCTCATGATAGACCTGATGACGGTGGCGCACCTTGTCGGCCTGATCGTCGTCGCGGGAATAGAGCTCACCCCCGCAGATGTCGCAGACGCCACTGATCGCGGGCGGCTTCGAGTGGACATTGAAGATGTGACCGTTACGGCGACAGATGAGCCGGCCGGCCAGCCGTCTGATCAGCGTGTCTTCCCCGACCTCAAAGTAGATCACCCGGTCGATTCGGCGGTTCATCCCGGCGAGGACCGCCTCGAGCGCCTCGGCCTGCGCGATGGTACGCGGAAACCCATCGAGAATGAACCCGGCGGCGGCATCAGGCTGCTGCAGCCGCTCCGCGATGATGCCGATCATGACGGCGTCGGGCACCAGATCGCCCTGACTCACGTAGCGGTCGGCCTCTTGGCCGAGTGGGGATCCACTGGCAATCGTCGCGCGCAGCATATCGCCGGTCGCGATTTGCGGGATCCTCATCCGTTGGGCCAGCAGCCGGGCCTGCGTCCCTTTCCCGGCGCCGGGCAACCCGAGGAACACCAAATTCACTTCATGAATCCTTCATAGTGCCGCATCAGCACGTAGGCCTCGAGCTGCTTCATCGTCTCGAGGGCCACACCCACGACGATGAGCAGCGAGGTCCCGGCCAGGTAGAGGGTCAACACCCCGGTCCCCCGGGCAAGGTAGACCGGCGCGATCGCGATGACGGCCAGGGTGAGGGCGCCCACCAGCGTCAACCGTTCGGTCACGCGTCCCAGATACTCGCTGGTCGGCCTCCCAGGCCGGATGCCTGGGATAAACCCACCGTACTTCTTGATGTTGTTGGAGACGTCATTGGGGTCGAACGAGACCGCGGTGTAGAAGTACGTGAAGATGATAATCAGGACAAAATAGAGGAGGTCGCCCAGCGGCCGGCCCGGGAGGACCAACTGCCCGATGCGCTGGAGCGGCTCCCAGCGGGAAAACGACGCGATGGTCCCCGGAAACTGCAGCACGGAGATGGCGAAGATGATCGGGATGACGCCCGCCTGGATCAGCCGCATCGGGAGGTGAGTGGACTGCCCGCCGTACACCCGCCGCCCGACCACGCGTTTGGCGTACTGCACCGGGATCTTGCGCACAGCTTGTGTAATAGCCACGACAGAGACGATGCTCACCACGATGACGAGGATGTCGAGGAAGAACTGGTACCAGGCGACCTCGCCGGCGCGCACGAGGGTAAGCGTCTGCGCGGTCTGCGCGGGTAGCCGGGCGACAATGCCGCCGAAGATGATGAGCGAGACGCCGTTGCCGACGCCGTGTTCGGTCATGATCTCGCCCATCCAGGTCAGCAGCATCGTGCCGGCCGTCAGGGTGAGCATGATCGTGGCGATCACGAGCGGCCGCTGGTCCGGCACGGCGCCCTGGCTGCTGATCAGGTAGTACTGGCCATAGGCCTGCAGGAGCGCCAGCGCCACGGTCAGATAGCGCGTGTACATGCCGATGCGCCGCCGGCCGGCCTCGCCCTCTTCGGTGGCCATCTCCTTCAATCGAGGGAACACCACTTGAAGAAGGCTGAAGATGATCGACGCCGTGATGTAGGGAAAGACCCCGAGCGCGAAGATCGCGAAATTGGACAGCGCGCCTCCGACGAAGAGATCGAGGAAGCTGAACAGACTCCCCTGCTGTTTGAACAGGTTCTCGATCGCCGCGACATTGACCCCGGGAACCGGCAGGTGAGCGCCCAGCCGGTACAGAGCCAGCATGATCGCGGTGAAGATCAGGCGCCGCCGCAGATCTGGAATGCGCAGCGGATTCGAGAGCGAACGCACCTGCATCATGACTTCAGCACCTCGGCCTTCCCGCCTGCGGCCTCGATCGCGCGGCGTGCTCCCGCCGTAAAGGCGTGCGCGCGCACCGTGAGGGCCACGGCCAGGCGGCCGGTCGCCAGGATCTTGATCGGTCCGGGACCGACCACGCCGACGCCTCGCAGCGCGGCAGGAGTGACCTCGGCGCCTGCAGGGAAACGGTCGAGATCGCGGAGGCGCACCTCCTGCGGCCGGGCCCTGGGCTTTCCCCCGGTCATATTGCTGCCGGGGCCGCGAACGCCACGGCGAAACGGCAGTCGCTTGAACAATGGGGTCTGCCCGCCCTCGAATCCGGGCCGAGGGCCGGGGCCGGACCGGGCCTTCTGGCCCTTGCGGCCCTTCCCCGCATAGACGCCGCGCCCGGAGCCGAGCCCCCGACCGACGCGACGTCGGCGGCGGCGCGAGCCGCGCGCTGGGCCCAGTGTACCGATGAATGCCATGGCGTTCCCTATGCCCTCCGCAGGAGTTCCTCAACCGGCCGGCCGCGCATGCGGGCCACTTCCTCGGGCTGCCGCAGCGCGTCGAGTCCGGCAAGCGTAGCTCGAGCCACGTTGACAGGATTGGTCGAGCCCAGAGCCTTCGTCAGAATGTCCTTGATGCCGGCAGCCTCAAGGACGGCGCGCACCGCGCCGCCGGCGATGACACCGGTACCCTCGGAGGCGGGCCGGAGGAGGACTCGTGCCGCGCCGAAGATGCCGAGCACCTCGTGCGGGATGGTCGTGCGCACGCGGCGGACCGCAAGCAGTCCCTTCTTGGCGTCTTCCACGCCCTTGCGGATCGCGTCCGGGACCTCGGAGGCCTTTCCCAACCCGACGCCCACATGCCCGTTCTCGTCGCCGACGACGACGAGAGCGCTGAACTTGAACCGCTTGGCGCCCTTCGTGACCTTGGCCACCCGGTTGATAAAGACCGCCTTCTCGACGGTCAAATTGATGCTGGATGGATCGATGCGACTCGGCACGTCATTCCCCCTGCGAGCGCGGCATTAGAATTCCAGGCCGGCCGCGCGAGCGGCCTCGGCCAGCGCGCGGATCCGACCGTGATAGAGGTACCCGCTACGGTCGAAGACGGCGGCCGTGATCCCGCGGGCGCGGGCGCGCTGGGCCAGGACTTCGCCGACGACGGCGCTCGCCTCGGCCTTCTTCCTACCGGCGGCGCGCTCACGGACTTCAGGATCAAGCGTCGATGCCGATGCCACAGTGCGGCCGGTCTCGTCGTCGACCAGTTGCGCATAGATCTGCTTGAGGCTGCGGAACACGGACAGGCGCGGCTTGGCGGCGGCGCCCACCAGCCGGCGCCTCGCGCGAAGGTGCCGGCGCTGCCGCAACAGGTTGCGATCATGACGTGTATACATGGGTGTCTTCCCTTCGCCTCGCCGGCTACGCCTTACCGGCGGTCTTGCCGGCCTTGCCGGCCTTCAGCTTGATCCGCTCGCCGGCGAACCGGATGCCCTTCCCCTTGTAGGGATCGGGCGGCCGAATCCCGCGAATGGTTGCCGCCATCTGGCCGACCAGTTCCTTGTCAGTCCCGACAACGGACAGTCGGTTGGGCTGAGGAACCTCGATCTCGACGCCCGCCGGCGGCGTGAGCTCGACCGGATGCGAATAGCCGACCTGCAGCGCTACTTGACGCCCCTGCCGTGTGGCCCGGTAGCCAATACCGTGGATCTCCATGTCCACCCGGTAGCCGTCCACGACGCCCCTGACCATGTTCGCGAGCAGTGCCCGGGTGAGCCCGTGCAGAGCGCGGTGGTGGCGCAAATCGGTCGGCCGCGTCACGGTGACCGCGCCGCCGTCGATCGCCACGCGCATATCCGGGTGGACCTGACGGGAGAGCTGCCCTTTGGGACCCGTCACCTCGACTGTGCGCCCATCCACGTTGACCTCGACCCCCTTGGGCACGGGGATGGGCAGACGCCCGATCCGTGACATTGCTCACACCCCTCCGCAGGAGGCCGCGTGATTACCAAACATAGCAGATGACCTCTCCGCCCACGCCGACCCGGCGAGCCTCCCGGTCGGTCATGAGGCCGCTCGAGGTCGACAGGATCGCCACCCCAAGCCCGCCCCGCACCCGAGGCACGGCGCTGCGCTTGGCGTAGATCCTCAGCCCGGGCCGGCTCACGCGACGGAGACCGGTCAGGATCTGTTGCCGCCGCGGTCCGTACCGCAACTGCAGGCGCAGGTGGTTCTGCGGCTTGCGCTCGATCATCTGCACATCGGCGATGTACCCCTCGGTCTTCAGGATCCTGGCGATCGCGAGCTTCAGGCGGCTCGCCGGGACCAACACATGATCGTCTTTCGCCGCATTCGCGTTGCGCAGCCGCGTCAGCATATCCGCAATCGAATCCGTGATCACTCCGCCCACCGTTCGCATCCTCCTTACCACGTACCGACGACTTATCACATACTAACTACCAACTCGCCTTCATCATCCCCGGAATCTCACCGCGGTACGCGAGCTGCCGGAGGCAGATCCGGCACAGGCCCAACATCCGAAAGACGGCGCGCGGACGGCCGCACCGCCGGCACCGGGTGTACTTGCGGACCTTGAACTTCGGCGTGCGCTTCCAACGTTCGAGCGTCGATTTCTTCGGCACGCACGTGCTCCTCTCTAGACCTGCGCCTCGGCTTCGTTCGGACCGCCCTCACGGAGCCGCAGGCCCAACTGGCGCAGCAGTTCCCGGGCCTGCTCGTCCGTCTGCGCCGTGGTCACCAGCGTCACGTCCATCCCGCGGATCTTGTCGACCTTGTCGTACTCGATCTCCGGGAAGATGAGCTGTTCCTTGATGCCCAGGTTCAGGCTGCCCCGACCGTCAAACGCGCGCTCGGAAATCCCCTTGAAGTCCTTGATCCGGGGCAGCGCGATGTTGAGAAGCTTGTCGAGGAACTCGTACATGCGATCCCCGCGCAGGGTCACCTTCACACCGATCGGCATCCCCTGGCGCAGCTTGAAGGCGGCGATCGACCGGCGGGCCCGGGTCACCACCGGCTTCTGGCCGGCGATCAGCGTGATCTCTTCGACCACCTTGTCGATCTGCCTCGGATCCTGGACGGCCCCGCCCACACGCGCGTTGATGACGACTTTCTCCAGTCGCGGCGTCTCCATCACATTGCGCAGACCGAACCGCTCGCGCACCTTCGACGCGACCTCGGTTCTATAGCGCTCTTTGAGTCTGGCTGCCATGGTGTTCCCCCGCCTCTATCGATTCGTCTAGACCTCGAACTGCTCGCCGCAGCGCTTGCAGTAGCGCACCTTGGTCCCGTCGCCCAGGAAGCGGCGCCCGAGACGCGTCGCCTCGCCGCACTTGGCGCACACGACCATCAGACGCGCGGCAGGCAGGGGGGCCGCTTTCTCGATGATGCCGCCCTGCGGCGCCTTCCGGCTCGGCTTCACGTGCCGCTTGACCAGATTCACGCCCTCGACAATCACGCGTCCCCGGTCGGTGAGCACGTCCAGCACCTTTCCGCGCCTGCCGCTGAACTTGCCGCCGATGACCTCGACCGTGTCACCCTTGCGCAGGTGAATTCTGGTCCTTTCCATCAGTGCCCCCATCATGTCGCCTCCGGCCGCGCCGGTCACAGGACCTCGGGCGCGAGCGAAATGATCTTCATGAACTGTTTCTCACGCAACTCGCGCGCGACAGGCCCGAAGATGCGCGTGCCCCGGGGATTGGCGGCATCCGAAAGCAGCACCGCCGCGTTGTCGTCAAACCGGATATAGGATCCGTCGTGACGGCGCACCTCCTTCTTGGTGCGCACGACCACCGCCCGCACGACATCCCCCTTCTTCACCGGGCTGTTGGGAATCGCCACTTTCACCGACGCCACGATCACATCGCCGATCGTCGCATAGCGCCGGCGCGACCCGCCGATGACCCTGATGCACAGCAACTCGCGTGCGCCCGTGTTATCCGCGACCTTCAGCCGGCTCTGCTGCTGAATCATGGCGTTCCTCCGACGCTAGCGCGCCCGTTCCAGGACCTCGACGACCCGCCAGCGCTTGTCTTTCGACAGGGGCCGGGTCTCGGCGATTCGCACACGATCGCCCACCTTGGCCGCGTTGCCCTCATCGTGCGCCTTGAGCCCTTTGGACTGCCGGATCGTCTTTCTGTAGAGCGGGTGGCGGGTCACGCTCTCGATCCGGACGACGACGGTCTTCATCATCGTGTCGCTGGTGACCACACCGACCCGGGTCTTGCGTCTGCCTCGTTCGCTCATGCTCGCACCTCAGCCCCGACGTCAGTGGCCGCCAGCGTCATCTTGAGCCGCGCGATGTCCCGACGCAGCTCACGGATCTTGGAGGTGTTGCGTTGCTGCGACACTTTGATCCGCAGCGCCCAGAGCTCGCGCTCCATCTCATCGAGCTTCTTGGCCAGCTCGGCAACCGTCATCTCCCGCAGCGCGCTCGCTTTCATCGATTAGGCCACCACCCGCGACACGAACTTCGTCTTGATCGGAAGCTTGTGCGAGGCCAGGGTCATCGCTTCTTTGGCCTGATCCTCGGGGACCCCGGCGAGCTCGAACAGCACCCGGCCCGGCCGCACCACGACCACCCAGAACTCGGGATTCCCTTTGCCGCTCCCCATGCGCGTTTCCGCCGGCTTCTTGGTGACGGGCTTATCCGGAAAGACCCTGATCCACAGTTTCCCGCCGCGCTTGATGAACCGCGTGATCGTCCGGCGGGCGGCCTCGAGCTGCGCGCTGGTCACCCACGCCGGCGCGAGCGCCTGCAGGCCGTACTCACCAAAGGCCACGGATGAGCCGGCGTGCGCCTTGCCCGCCATGTTGCCGCGGTGGGCTTTACGGTACTTGGTCCGCTTGGGCGTCAACATCAGGGCCCTTCCTCCTCACGCTGACCGCTGGGGTGCGCGTCGGGATCACCACGGGGCCGTCGCCAGAAACCTCCGGACGGGGCGGCCGGCGGTGCTCGGGCTCATGTCGCCGGCTTTCAGGCAGAATCTCGCCGCGGTAGATCCAGACCTTGACCCCAATGCGACCATAGGTCGTGAGCGCCTCGGCCACGCCGAAGTCGATGTCAGCCCGCAAGGTGTGCAGCGGCACGCGGCCCTCCCGGTACCATTCGTACCGGGCGATCTCGGAGCCGCCGAGCCGGCCGCTGCAGGCGATCCGGATGCCCTTGGCCCCGGCCCGCAGGCTGCGCTGCACTGCCTGTTTCATGGCCCGACGGTAGGCAATGCGGCGCTCGAGCTGCTGCGCCACGTTCTCGGCCACGAGCTGCGCCTCGATCTCGGGCCGACGGACCTCGTTCACACTGAGCAGGATCTGCCGCCCGGTCAGAGCGTCCAGTTCCTTCTTGAGCGAATCGATGCCGGTGCCGCCGCGACCGATGATGATGCCCGGCCGCGCCGAGTGGATGACGACCCGGACCCGGTTCGCCGCCCGCTCGATCTCGACACGCGAGATGCCGGCGCGGTATAGCTTTTTCTTGATCAGGGTGCGGATCTTCTGGTCTTCCTCGATGAGATCCGCCATGTTCTTGGCGTACCATCGGGACTCCCAGTCCCTGATGATGCCGACCCGCAACCCGACTGGATTGACCTTCTGCCCCACCTCACACCTCCGGAAGCGTCTACCGACCCGTGCGCTCGCCCACGACCACGGTGATGTGACTGCTCCGCTTGGTGATCGTGTCCGCCCGACCCCGGGCACGGGGAGTGACCCGCTTGGCCACCGGCCCACGATCGGCATACGCCCGCGCCACAACGAGACCGTCGGGATCAAGCTCATGGTTGTTCTCAGCGTTGGCCACGGCCGACTTCAGGACTTTGGCGACCGCCTTCGACGCCAGATCCGGAGCGGCGCGCAGCCGCGCCTGGGCCTCATCGACCTGCAGCCCGCGCAGGCCCGCCAGGGCCCGGCGAACTTTCAGGGGCGACATGCTGATATATTTGGCGGTCGCCTTGACCTCCATCGTCTCCTCCGCCGATCTCCTCCGCCGCTACGTCGGCGCCACTCCTACTTCAGTGTCGTTGAACGCTCGGATGCCGTGCCGTGTCCCTTGAACGTCCGCGTCGGAGCGAACTCGCCGAGCTTGTGCCCCACCATCTGCTCCGTCACGTAGATCGGCACGTGCTTACGGCCATCGTAGACGGCGATCGTATGTCCCACGAAGTCGGGCATGACGGTGGAGCGACGCGACCAGGTTCTGACAACGCGCCGCTCTCGGGACCGGTTGAGTCCCTGGATCTTCTCCGCCAGATGCTCATCAACGAACGGCCCCTTCTTCCTCGAGCGTCCCATCGCGATGACTCGACCTCCTGCGTTACTTGCGCCGCTTGCCGATCAAGGCGTCGCTGCGCTTGGCCTTCCGCGTCTTGTACCCAAGCGTGGGCTTGCCCCACGGACTGACCGGTCCCGGCATCCCTATCGGCGACCGTCCCTCTCCGCCGCCGTGCGGATGGCTGGAAGGATCCATGGCGACACCCCGCACCGAGGGGCGGCGTCCCATCCATCGAGACCGTCCGGCCTTGCCGAGTTTCACGGCCTCGTTGTCGACGTTGCCGACCTGCCCGATGGTCGCCCGACAGTCGATCGGCACGAGCCGCACCTCGCCTGACGGCAGCCGCAGATGGGCGTGATCACCTTCCTTGGCCATGATCTGCGCACCCCCGCCGGCGGCGCGCACCATCTGCCCGCCGCGCGACGGGATGAGTTCGATGTTGTGCACCACGGTGCCCACCGGGATCGCGCGAAGCGGCAGGGCGTTCCCCGGACGAATATCGGCGTCGAGTCCGGAGGACACCTCATTCCCGACGTTGAGACCGACAGGCGCCAGGATGTATCGCTTCTCGCCATCGGCATAGTTCAGCAGCGCCAGGCGGGCGGACCGGTTGGGATCATACTCGATCGCCGCGACTCGCGCGGGGATCCCATCCTTGTTCCGCTTGAAGTCAACCACCCGATATTGACGCTTATGGCCGCCGCCCTGATGCCGCACCGTCACCTTTCCCTGGTGGTTCCGGCCGGCCCGCGCCCGCAACGGCTGGAGCAGCGAGCGTTCGGGCCTGGTCTTCGTGATCTCCTCAAAACTCGAGACGGTCGCAAAGCGCCGGCCCGGCGTCGTTGGCTTGAACTTCTTCGTCCCCATCGTGGCCTCCAAAACCCCGGCCTACGTCAGACTTTCGAGATCGATCTTCTGGCCCGGTGCCAGCGTGACGATCGCCTTGCGCAGCCCCGGGGCGTTGAAGGTGTAGCGCCCCCGGCGGCGCACGCGCCCCGGAATGTTGATGACATTGACCTTGCGCACATGCACCGAGAAAATCTCCTCGACCGCCTGCCTGACGGCCATCTTGTTGGCGCCAGGCGCTACTTCGAACGTATACTTGCCGCCCTCGTTGCCTCGTAGGCTCTTCTCGGTGAGAATCGGCCGGCGAATGATCTCGTGGTAGTTCACGATCCCAACGCCTCCTGCAGCTCAGCCAGCGCCGGTCGGGTGATGACGACGATCCCGGAACTGAGCAGGGGCTTCAGCGACAGTCGCCGCGCCGACAACACCCGGGCGCCGCGCAGGTTGCCGGTCGCCCGCGCGAGCGCCTTTTCGCTCTCAGCCGCGACGACGACTGTCGAGCTTGTGGCGCCCACGGCCTTCATTAGGGCCGCCACGGTCTTCGTCCTCGCCCGATCCGCGGCCGGCGGCTCGAGCACCACGATCCGTCCAGCCTGCGCTTGCGCCGATAGCGCCGCCCGGAGCGCGGTAGCGCGCTCACGCCGGGAAAGCACGCGGCTGTGGTCGCGCGGCTGCGGACCAAACGTGATCCCTCCGCCGATCCATAGCGGCGATCGCCGGCTCCCTGCCCGGGCGCGTCCGGTGCCTTTCTGGCGCCAGGGCTTCCGGCCGCCGCCACGCACGCGCCCGCGCGTGCGCGTCGCGTGCGTACCCGCCCGGCGGTTCGCCAGCTCGGCGAGGAGCGCCTGGTGCAGCAGCGGACGGAGCGGATGCAGTCCGAAGATCGCCTCGGGCAGCTCGATCTCGCCGGCCGGCGCACCTGTCGCATCGAAGCTCGTGACCTTAGGCATCGTACTCTGTCTCCTTGCGGCGCCCGGCCTTATGAAGCGGTGCGGACCACCAGGAGCGCACCTCGCACTCCAGGCGCTGCCCCCCGCACCAGCAGCAGATTGTTCTTCGGATCCACCCGGATGACGCGCAGGCGCTTCACCGTGACCCGCTGGCTCCCGTGCCTGCCCGCCATGCGCTTGCCCTTGAAGACGCGCGCAATGTCTGACGATCCAATCGATCCGATGGCGCGGTGCATGAGCGACACGCCGTGCGAGTCGCGCTGCCCACCGAACCCATGGCGCTTCATGGCCCCGGTGAATCCCTTGCCGATGCTCGTGCCGGTGATATCGACCATCTGGCCCGCCTCGAACGCCTCCACAGTGATGGCCTGCCCCGGCTGAATCTCTGCGTCGGGAAGCGGGAATTCGCGGATCACGCGGTGCGCGGCGATCTTGCGCCTGGCGAAGACGCCCTTCATAGGTTTCGTCAGCTTGCGCTCCGGCACCGGATCGAAGGCCACGCGCACCGCGGCATAGCCGTCGCGCTCAGGCGTCCGAGTGTCGACCACGATGCATGGGCCGGCCTCGATCACGGTGACGGCGACGCTCGTGCCGCCGTCGTCGAAGACGCGGGTCATACCGAGTTTGCGTCCGAGAATCGCAGCCATCTCTCCTGACCCCTACAGCTTGATCTCGATATCGACCCCCGCAGGGAGATCGAGGTGCATGAGTTCGTCGACGGTCTTCTGGGTCGGTTCCAGGATATCGATCAGGCGCCGATGCGTGCGAATCTCGAAGTGTTCCATCGACTCCTTATCGATATGCGGGGATCGGATCACGCAGAACAGGTTGCGATGGGTAGGCAGCGGCACCGGGCCGCTCACGCGCGCCCCGGACTTCCGCACCACAGTGACGATCTTCTCCGCCGACTGGTCGAGGACTTTGTGGTCGAAGGCCTTGAGCTTGATCCGGATCTTCTGCGCGACCGCCATCGGGCTACGCCTCCACCTTGACGACGACGCCGGCGCCGACCGTCCGGCCGCCTTCCCGGATCGCAAACCGCAGCCCCTCTTCCAACGCCACCGGCGTGATCAGCTTCACCCCCATCGTGATGTTGTCCCCCGGCATC
>JBQTJG010000411.1:0-1793 GCA_052387355.1 Armatimonadota bacterium
CCCAGGGCCTCCCGCAGCTTCGTCCACTCTCGCTCGACATCGAGCTGGGGGTAGTCGTGCGGGCTGGAGATCATCACCAGAATCTTCAGGGGCGGGCTGACCAGGAGAGGGTCGATGCGCTCGGGAAGATCGAGATAGCGAACCAGGGGTGTACTCACGGACAGGCCGAGGAAGCGGTTGAGCGCCGGATTGTAGAGATACTCCCAGGGAAGATCGGCCAGCTCAGGAACGTCGGTCAGACGCAGGCGGATGCGGAGCCCCCCGCCCTGGCGCCTGGATTCCTCGATGCTGCTGCGCAAGACGCCGCGCAGCTCTCCGGTGAACACCGCGTCGAAGAGGCTCTGCCCAAAGTCCTTGGCCGCCTTGACCTCGGGCGAATCGATGCGCCGCGTGGCACGCCGCGTGCGGCCGACGCGCAGCAGGAAGTTCTCGAGTTCCAGATCGGAGAACGGCAGTCGAAATGTCGCGGAGGCCTGACCGGCGGGGGAATCGACCTCGACGCGATAATGCGATTCCACGCGTTGAATCTGCAGGTCGAAGTCCAGGTAGCGAATGCCTGCCATAGCTATCCTCTCAGAGGAGGAGGCTGCACGCTCCGGCAGGGCGCAGTCTCTCGTGACCCACTTAGCGAAGATGGTTCTTTGTGAGCCGGCGCCGTCCCTCCAGGACGCGGGGGTCTCACATGCGAGAGATCGCGACCACCAGCAGGAGCAGGAACGCTAGACTCGTGGCGCGGTCGACGAGCGTGACCGCTGGCTGCTCTGGGGACCGCTGCCCTCGTCTGACACGGTTCTTGAGGAAGTCCTCCAGGGGACCGGCGATCACCACCGCCATCGAGACCAGCAGGGCCGGGACGATCCGCTCCGTCAGGAATCGCTGCAGACCATACAGGATCACGATTCCTCCGAACAGCCATCCAAGATAGGTCAGCCACTGGATGATACGATCCACAGCCTCACCTCCATGTAACAACACGAGATGTGCTCATCCGGCCTCGGAACAAGCGCCCTCGGCCTCCAGGGAGCGCCTTGGACAACGGAGAACTTCACTGGACGATGTTTGGCAGGTACGGGAAGGGACAACAGACGATGCCGCGGGTGATGCACCTGTCGATCGCCCGGTATCAGGCTGATCTCCCAAAGCCCGGTGCGCCCCTGGAGTTTCTCGTCACGATTCATGAGGAGGGCACGGGGATCAGCTGGCAGCAGAATGTCGCCGTGGACGCTGACACTGAACAGTGGCTTCTCGCCGCGACCGGCGAGCTGCACCAATGGAGCGTGCGCAAGAAGCTTACCCCCGACAACACCCGCGTGCGGGTCGAGGAACTCGGCACGCGGCTCTACAAGACATTCGTGACAACGCGCGGCGAGGAGGTTCTCGCCTCGATCGTGCCGACGGCGGTGTTGCTGGATATCGACGAAACCATCCTCAACCTCCCTTGGGAACTCATCGCCACGACGCATGGGCCGATCTCGCAGCGGACGCCGTTCGGCCGTCTGGTCGCGACCCGTGTCATTCCGCGTCGAGGGCGCGATCCGCTTCAAGAAGACGCTGTCGTTCGCATCCTGGCCGTCATCAATCCGACCGATGACCTGGCGGCTGCCGAGATGGAGATCTCCACCCTGGCCGAGCTTCAGGGGAACCATGGCGCGTTCAGCGTCGAGGTCACCCAGCTCCGGCGCGACGAGGCCACGCGCGCCCGCTTCATGGACACGCTCGCAGCCGGCGACTACGACATCCTCCATTTCGCCGGCCACGCGTGGCTTGACCCCGACGAGCCGGAAGCCAGCGCC
>JBQTJG010000412.1:0-4620 GCA_052387355.1 Armatimonadota bacterium
GATTCTCCCGTGGATGCTGCCGCCCCTGGTCAATGGCTTCATGTGGTCGTGGATCCTCAACGGCGACTACGGAGCGCTGAACGGCCTGCTCTATCAGCTAGGCGTCATCCAAGAGTACCAGCACTGGCTCGCCTCGCCCCCGGCCCAGCTCTTCTGGGTGGCGGTGGCGCAGGTCTGGACACGGTTCCCCTTCGCGATGGTGCTGCTGCTGGCCGGTCTACAATCCATCCCTCAGGACATCTACGAGGCCGCCCGCGTGGATGGCGCCAGGCCGCGTCAGGTCTTCCGGTCGATCACCTTCCCCATGCTGCTGCCGGCCTTCACAGTGGCGCTGGCCGTGGAGTTCATCGTCACGTTTCAGATCTTTGACGTGGTCTGGTCGCTGACCGCGGGCGGGGCGGCCGGGCAGGTGATCAATCCCTTCACCAAGACCGTCATGATCATGAACTACGAGGTCGTCTTCAGGAACCTGGACATCGGGCTCGGATCGGCGGTCGCCTACGTGATCTTGCTGCTCTCGATGGGCGTGGGCTACGTCTTCGTGCGGACGCTGTACGAGCGCGGTGGCTGACGTGTACGCCGTCCCCTCGGGCCGCCGGCGGAATCGCATCGTGTTCTACATCTTTGTCGGCCTGCTCGTGGTGTGGTCGCTGGCGCCCATTTACTGGGTCATCGTGAGCAGCCTCTCGACCCGGATCGAACTCTATGCGGTTCCGTATAAGCACTGGATTCCGCGCGAGCCCACACTGCAGAACTACATCGACGTGTTCACCACGGGCCCGAAGTACCGCGCTGGAGGGTTTCTCCCATCGGCGACCCTCCTCTACTCGGGCGTTCGCAACAGTCTGATCGTGGCGGTCACTTCGGCGGCGGTCCTCAGCATGTTGGCCTCGCTCGCCGGCTATGCCTTCGCCCGCCTGAACTTCCGTGGACGCGCGTTCCTCTTCTTCATGATGCTGGTGCTGGTGCCGCTTCCGATCTGGGTCTCGCTGATCGCGCTGTTTCAGTTGATGAGCAGCCTGGGGCTGGTGGACTCCCGGCTGGGCCTCACCCTCCTCTTCGTGGCCTACGGCGCGCCTCTCTATGTGTGGCTGATGCAGACCTACATCCGGGGGACACCGCGTGATATCGAGGAAGCCGCCCTGATCGACGGCGCGTCGCGCTTCCGCGCGCTTCTCACCGTCGTCCTCCCGGTAGCCCTGCCAGGCCTCGTCTCGGTGTTCCTCGTGGCGTTCCTCACCGTGTGGAACTCCTTCCTGGTGCCGCTCATCTTCACCAACTCCGAGACGTCGCAGCCGCTGACGGTCGTGCTGTCGCTGTTCATCGGCCAGTACGAGGTGGCGTGGGAGCAGATGTCGGCCGCGGCGGTGGTCACCATGCTCCCGCCGATCCTCATGGCGTTGTTCTTCCAACGGTACGTCGTCCGCGGCTTGTCCATGGGCGCGGTTCAGTGACGCTGGAGCAGAAGATCGGGCAGATGTTCATGCTGGCTTTTGCCGGCACGACCATCGATGACGCCGCGGTCCTCGTCCGCGAGCACTTCGTGGGCGCCTGCTATCTGAGCAACGACAACTTCACCGATCCCGGACAGGCCGCCCGGCTCGCGGCGGGGCTGCAGGCGCTCGCACGGGAGGCCGCGGGGATGCCCCTGCTCCTGGCCGCGGACCAGGAGGGCGCCTGGGCGGTGCTCACGCCGTACTCCTGCCCGGGCCCTGGCAATCTGGGGCTCGGCGCGACCTGGTCGGTGGAGCATACCCGCGCGATGTACGCCGTGTTCGGCGTAGAGCTGCGTGCCGTGGGCATGAACGCTGATCTGGCTCCGGTCGCGGACACCAACACCAACCCTGCGAATCCGATCATCGGCATGCGGTCCTTCGGCGAGCAGCCCGACCTGGTCGCCGCGCATGTGCGCGCGGCCATCGAAGGGCTCCACAGCGCCGGCGTGTGCGCCACCGCGAAACATTTCCCCGGTCATGGCGATACGACGCTCGACTCTCACCGGGGCCTGGCGACGGTGGACCGCGACGTTGAGTCTCTGGAAGAGCGCGAGTTCAGGCCGTTCCGCGAAGCGGTGGCGGCTGGCGTGGACATCGTGATGACCTCGCACGTGATCTTTCCCGCCATTGACCCCGTATGGCCCGCCACGCTCTCGCCGCCGTTGCTGACCGGACTCCTGCGCGGGACGATGGGATTTGACGGCGTCATTCTGACCGACTCCTTCAACATGGGCGCCATGCGCCGCATGTATGGTCCGGTGGAGGCGGTCGTCCGGACAGTCCAGGCAGGCGCCGATATGATCCTGCTGGCGGAGGAGCGATACGGCGACGAGCGGGGTCGGTATCTCGACAATCAGGTGCGGCTCATTCGCGGGCTGAGCGCAGCGGTGCGGCGAGGCGAGGTGGACGCCGCGCGGATTGACGATGCGGTGCTGCGGATTCGGACCCTGAAACAGCGTCATGACCTGGCGGCTTCTGTCACCCCGAATCCCGCGGACGCGGCCCGTGCGGTCGGGAGTCCCGAACACCGCGGCGTGGAGCGCCGCGCTGCGGAGGCGGCGGTAGTCCTGGTCCAGAACCGGGGCGGGGTGGTACCGCTTCGCGTGAAGCCGGACGACCGGATCGTCGTACTCTCGGCCACCGACCCCGAGGGGTTCACGCGGATGGCCGGAGGTCGGGGGATTGGCCCCAACGTCGTCGAGCGACCCTTTGAGGTGGCGTTTCAGGAAATCAAGCGACGGCATCGGAACACCGAGCAACTCGCCGTGCATCCCGAACGGCTCGACGCGGCGCTTGCCCTGGCGCAGAGCGCCGCGGTGGTCGTGGTGATTACCGAGAAGTACCCGCTCGCCGGGTTCGATTTCCCGGACGACTCACAGCACCGGTTTGTCCACCTGCTGGCTGGACAGCGCCTGGCCGGAGAGCGCCGCGCGCGCGTGATCGTGCTCGCCTGCCGAGATCCCTACGAGCTCGCGGGCCTGGCCGACGTGGACGCATACATCTGCGCGGTGGGATATCGGCCTCCGTGCGTAGCCGCGGGTGTGGGCGTCCTGTTCGGCGAGATCCGCCCGCAGGGCCGCCTGCCGGTGTCGGTGCCCGGCCTCTATCCCTCAGGATGGAGGACCGAGGTGTAGGGCCGAGTCGCGATGATTCTGGTTGGGGTCGACGCTGGCGGCACCCACACGCGCGCTTTGGCGGTGCGCGAGGACGGGGGCCCGGTAGGGCAGAGCCTCAGGGGACCCGCCAATCCGTACAAGGTCGGGGTCGCCAGAGCCGCGCGGGAGATCCTGTCAGCGATCCGGCAGGCCGCGCGCCGGAACCCGGTGACGCTTGCGGTGGCCGGCGTGGCCGGGAGCGAGTACGAGGACCTGCGGCATCCCCTCGAGGCTCGGGTGGGATCCAAGCTCCCGGGTGTTGTCCGCATCGTCCATGACAGTCTCATCGTGCTTGAAGGCGCATTCCCCGGCCATCCGGGGATCGTCGTGATCGCGGGCACGGGCTCGGTGGTGTTCGGCCGGAACGCGCAGGGCGACGAGGCCAGGGCCGGAGGGTGGGGCCATCTCGTGGACGATCAGGGCAGCGGATTTGCGATCGGGCGCGACGTCCTGGCTGCCGTGCTCCGCGCGTACGACGGCCGGGGGAGCTCGACGGTGCTGACGCCACTGGTGCTGGACGCGCTCAACCTGAAGCACGAGGATGAAGTGGCAGCCGCGGTCCGGCGTCTGGGTCCCTACGACGTGGCCGGACTCGCACGCTGTGCCTTCAGCGCGGCCGGCGCCGGGGATCGGATAGCCGGTGAGATCCTCTCACGCGCCGCTGAAGAGATGTCCGTGACCACCAGTGCTGTGGCGAAGCGATTGGGATTCGAGGACCGGGCTCCGGTGGCTATGACGGGAGGGTTGTTTGAGGATCGGCTGCTCCGGTCGCTCTTTTCCGAGATTCTGGCCCTTCGATACCCGGCCGCTGTGCTCGTGGAGCCGCGCCTGCGGCCAGTGGCCGGCGCACTTTGCAAAGCCTTTGAACTCGTCGGACGCCGCCCGGACGAGACTCTCGTGGAACGGCTGGCCCGAGGGGCAGGGGTAAATAAGGGGATCGACCAGCCGATAGCATGATCGGGACCAACCGGGACTGCCTTCGCTACCGGATGTGCTACAATCGGAAAGTAAGATTTTCGTACCCGGGGGTCCTGATGGAGGCGGTTGTGCGTCTCAAAGGCAAGGGCCAGGTCACCCTACCTGCGTCTGTCCGCGAACAGCTGACTTTGCGCGAGGGCGACATGCTCCGGGTCACCGTGCAGGGTCGGAAGATCGTGCTCGAACCCGCCGCGCAGACTCGGGCTGTAGCGATCCTCCTCGACGTGCACAGGCTCGACGGCCTGGTCGGCGCCTTCCCGCTCGGCGGCGACGCCGTTGCCGATGCCGCGCGTTATGACGACTGAAACCGTCTGCCTTGACGCGTCTTTCCTAATCGGCCTGTTCGATCCGCGCGACACGTGGCACAGCGATGCTTCGCGCACTCACGCGGTGCTTGCCGAGCAGCATGTGTCGACCATTACGCCCGACTGTGTCATCAACGAGGTCCTGACTGTCGGCGAGAGAACGCTAGACGCATCGTAGACAGTCCC
>JBQTJG010000413.1:0-3995 GCA_052387355.1 Armatimonadota bacterium
CACCCCGCGGAGCACAAATCCGAACACGGCACCTTCCACGACTACTGGGACGAAGCTCGCGCGCCATCCCACCCGGGTGGGATCCCAGTGGCCGAGGGCCGCCTCGACCGCATAGCCGGCGAGATAGCCGGCGACTGTGGCGATCAGGAGTCTCCGCCACCATCCGGATGACCCACCGCTGGTTGTCCCTGACTTCATACCCATGAAAAGACCACCTGCGATCCGCTCACAATCGGATCGACATCGGCACGATCGGATCTTCGAGCGTGACGTCCGGATGACGCGCGAGATACAGCACCAGATCCACCACGTCGGCTGTCGCCAGCAACCGCGCCGCGTCAAAGTCGGGCGTGGCCGCCCAGCGCATCGGCGTATCCATCGGCGCAGGGGCGAGGCAGACCACGCGGACGCCCCGCGGCTTCACCTCGAGCGCGAGGCCGCGGGAGAACCCGATGACCGCCGCCTTAGCTGCGGTGTAGCTCGCGACGTTTGGAGCGCCCGTGATCCCGGCCCGCGAGGAGACATTGACGATCAGGCCGCGACCGGATGCGAGCATCGGGCGAAGAGCCGCGCGATTGGTCAGGAACACCGACCGGGTGTTCATGGCGAACAGGTGCTCCCACTCGGCCAGCGTCACGTCCGGCAGCGGCTTGATCAGCGCCGCGCCGGCGCACACAATCATCAGGTCGAGCCTTCCATTCCACTCAAGCGCTGCGGAGACGATGCCTTCAGCCGCGGTCTCTTGCGAGGCATCGGCCACCACTGCGCGTGCGCGCCCGCCACCGCGGATGATCTCCTCCGCCGCCGCGTCCACCTCGGCGGCCGACCGAGCGGCCACCACGATCTCCGCGCCATGCGAGGCCAGCGCCAGCGCTGCGGCCCGGCCGAGTCCACGTCCACCTCCGACGATCGCGGCGGTCTGTCCGGACAGGTCTCCCACGGCGCTTCATCCTCCCCAGGGCCCAGCATGTGTGGCGCGCTCGGGCATATGTGCACGCGCTCTGGCCCGTGTTGCACATGCCTGCCGGCATCGCTACTGTGAAGGAAGCGATGCACGACGATTTCCCGCATGCATTCTCGCAGACCTTCCACGTCCGCTACGATGAGTGCGGGGTGGGCGGCGCGCTCCGCGCCTCGGTCCATCTGCGGCTGTTCCAGGAACTGGCCTTTGCCCATTCCGCTGCGCTCGGATTTCCCCTCTCGTGGTACGAGCAGCACCGCCTCTTTTGGCTGGTACGCCGGGTGCAACTCGTGGTGCGCGCGCCCGCGCAGTACGGGCAGGCGTTGATCTACACCACCCGGGTGCTCGGAGCCCGGCGGGTCCTGGCGCGACGCCTGAACACCGTTCGACGTTCTGAGGATGGGGCCGACATCGCCACGGCCATCGTCGACTGGATCCTCACAGAGGACGGTGTGGCGCCGACGCGGATTCCCGACGAGATATCGACGGCCTTCCCGGCGCTGATGCGGCGGGTCACACCGATCCCGCTGGAGGAGCACCGACCGCCATCCGGGGTGGCCGAAACACCTCTGTGGGTTCGCGCGAGCGACGTGGATCCGATGGGACACGCCAACAACGCCGTCTACCTCGATCTACTGGACGATGCCATCGTCCGGGCCGGAGGGCCTGGCGCCGTTGATAGCCACCCGCGGACATATGATCTCATGTATCATCATGCCGCCAAGGTCGGGGCCCTGCTGCAAGACGTCTCCTGGCGTGAGGGCGAGCTGTGGCACTACCGGCTGGTGCGGCCCAGTGGGACCCTGCTGCTGCACGGTCGGCTGTCGGACGCCGAAGCAGACACGTACGGGAAAGACCCCAATGCCGCATGATTCGAAGAGCACCTCGCTGAGCAATGGCCTGCGCCGATGACCTGCGGCGCTACGCTACGTTGGCTCGCTGCCCGGTTGCTATCATCCGGATTGCAGGAAGCTCTACCCTGACGATTGAGGAAGCCCTGCGCCTGGCCGGCTTCTGGAGCGACGCACGCGTCATCGAGGTCGACGCTCGTCTCCTCCCCGAGATCGAGAATCCTGCCGGGCTGGCCCGTGCGATCCTCGATTTCGCGCATGCCTCACTGGGCGTGTGAGTTCGAAACGGGATTCCACTCTGGGATGTGCGGTCTCAACCTGACGCATCAGGCTGTCGAACGCGTCCTGAGACTCGACAGCCAGGTCTGCGTGGTCTGCGGCGAGCGAAGACGCACGAGCGTGAGGTGAGCGTATTCGGCCCGCTGAACAAGCAACGGGTAGTCTTGCTGCCTTCGTCCGTAGGTCTTAAGTGCCCACAAGAACAGCGAGTCGCGGCTGAACTGCGTCCGCAGCCGCTCGCGATTCCCACTCCAGAGTTCCTCCCGGGTCACGACCCGCCGGAATGTGCGCCGGGCAAGCTGCCACAGGATCACGGGCAGCGAATAGTCCAGCCACACGACGGTGTCAGCCCTGGGCCAGACGATGTCGCGGACCTTACTGTAGTTACCATCAACCACCCAGGCGTCGCCGCTGATCGCACGCGTCACACCGTCTCGGAGTGTGTCAATTGGGGCTTCAATCCAGTTGGGACTCCAGTTGAGGGCGTCCAGCTCTACGTGTGGGATGCCCAGGTACTGGGAGAAAGCTGCTGCGCCAGGGTCGTCTTCCCGGAACCGGCGGTGCCGATCACAATAATTCGTCGCATGGCTGAGCCTGCGGAAGTCTACCACGTTCAGTAATACCTCGGCGGCAATTCCAGCAGGACACGCCGTTCCACCAGTTCATGCACTGTCTCGTCTTCCCGCCCAGTCTCGAGTCCCTGGAGCAGCGCCGCCGGAAGGGCGATGCTCTCGGGCATATACTGTCTGCATGCACCGAATTCGGCCTCATACTCGGGCGATGGGAATTGAACCCTCAGGATGACCTGATCCTTTTCGGTGCGCATACTGTACAGCGGGTTCACGCGGAGCCAGTCGGGCCGATACGTGAGGTCGACCGGAGGATACACTTTGTAGAACTCTTCGTCCCGTGTGGCGGACAGCGCAATCACCGGCTCATTGGCTAGATCATCGGGGAGCGAGTCCTGGGAGAGATCAAGCGCTCTCTTTCCGAGCACCGCATCGAGCAGCCAGGAGTCCTTGTAGACCCGGGGTGAAAGCTCCGAAAAGAGCCTGCGATATCCGCCCGGTGCCAATGGTCGGCCGGCCGTGAAGTTCCGGCACAGACCGTTGTGCAGATGGGTCAGCAGGACCACGCCCTGTTCGTCGAGCACACGCAGCAGATCACGCGCGACATTGTGCTTGGCAACCACATAATGAAAGGCATCCGAGCAGAACACAGACGCAAACAGACGGTCGGCAAAGGGAAGGCCTCCACCCGCATCACAGCAGACGAACTGACCTTCGGGGACAAGGAATCGCCTTGCGAGGTAGAGGCACGCGAAGTCGAGTTCCAGACCGACCACGGCGTGCGTCCCGAGTCGCTGCGCGAACGTGTAGCTGAAGTGGCCGACGCCACAGCAGAGATCGAGCAGGGGTGTGTCCGCCGTCGAGATTGCCGGCACGAGCGCAAGACTGCCAACGAAGGACGGATCGGAAAACCGATGAAAGAAATAGTTGCCTCCGCGAAGCTTCAACTGCCGTATCGCTGTCCGCAAGGTGATTCCAGTAGAGAAGATACTCCGATTCCTCCCCACGTCCAAAAGATGCTGGAGCGCCTCGTCCGCCCGGTCACGCTCGAGGAGGGCGATGACGTGCGCAACCTCGGGCTGGAGCTTTAGGACCGGGATGCCATACACGATAGGGAAGCGGGAGCACTCACATTCCAACAGGCCAGTCTGCACGTCCGAGTCGGGGCCGGGCGATCGAGGGCGCAGTTCGAAGACCCCCTGGCAGAAAGGGCAACGCAGGATGGCCAGGAACCGCCTGTCCACAGGGATCCTCGGCGGCGCCTAGTGCTGGTGAGCGTGGGCGGTTCGGAGCACTTCTTCCCGCAAGATGTCTTTGCCGTGTTCCTTCTGCATG
>JBQTJG010000414.1:0-3116 GCA_052387355.1 Armatimonadota bacterium
CGGATGATCGAGCCGCCAGTTTTCCACGGTGCGGAGATCCGGGATCGGGGTGTGCTCGAAGGGCGGCTCGGGAAGGAAGAGATACCCGACCGGCACGAACGTGGCCCTGGCGAAGCCCTCCAATTGCTTGAGGGTCGGCAGCGCCTCGCCACGCTCCCACAGCTCGATCTTCGGGAAGCGCCCGAGAAGGCTGTCCGCGCTGCGACTGGCCCGCTCCCGGGCCCAGCGCAACAGCTCGGGCTTGACGGTTACCCGGGTCATGCGGGTTCCTTGCCCTTGCGTTCCGGCGCCTTGCGGTTGGTGAGTACCCACACGTACGTGGCGATGCCGGTGTTGTAGAAGAGCTGCTCGGGAAGCGCGACCAGCGCCTCAAGCCAATCGTTCTCGAGGATCCAGCGACGGATCTCACTTTCGCCGCTCCCGGCGTCGCCCGTGAAGAGCGGCGAGCCGTTCATGATGATCGCCACGCGTGAGCCGCCGTCCTTGGACTCCTTCCGATGCGCGAGCATGTGGAGCAGGAAGAGGAGCTGGCCATCGCTGATCCGTGGGAGCCCGGGAGCGAAGCGCCCGGTCGCGCCGCGTTCGTGCTCGGTACGCACGGCCTCCTCGTCGCGCTTCCAGTCCTTGCCATATGGGGGGTTCGTGATCAAGTAGTCGAAAGGACGGCCAGCCTGCCGATCGTTCGATAGCGTGCTCCCAAACGCGACGTCTTGCGGAGCTGGCCACCAGGGTCATCGAGCTTACCTTTGAACCTTGCCTGCGTCTCCAAGACCCTCGCCTTGGTGGGCGCGAGCACGCAGTCGAGCCGCCGCAGGACCTTCAGCGGTAGGATTAGGTCCTGGTACTTGCCGCGTTTGAACGTGTCGCGGATCAGATCCGCGACGCCCCAGATGAAGCTGACGATCTCGCTATGGTTCACGGGTTCGGCTCCCTGCGAACGCTCTTGTTCGTTGCAATTGGCCCGTTCTGACCCCGATTATCCGGCGGCAGAGCAACCTCTGCAATCCTGTGGGCATCGGTCGCCTGACACGCTAAGTGCGGGACAACGGAGCTGGCGGAATCGCATGGTATAGTGAAGCAATGTTTCGCGATGCTCTCAGGGTGGAACTGCGCGATGCCATCGCCCGGGCCATGCAGACCGGGAGGATCTCGGCGCGCGAGATCCCGCCGATCGACGTCGAGATCCCTCGGGACCGCCGCCGTGGCGACTACGCGACAAACGCGGCGATGGTGCTGGCCAAACAGGCCGGGGGGAGCCCACGCGAGATCGCGCAGCGCCTGATAGACGCCTATGCGCCTGCCGCCGATCGCGTCGCCCGTCTTGAGATCGCCGGCCCCGGTTTCATTAACATTACCCTGGCCTGGCCCTGGAGGCGGGAGCTCGTCGCGACGATCTCTCGATTGGGGGATGCCTACGGCTTGCAGACCGTCGGCGCGGGCCGGCGCGTCAACGTCGAATTCGTGAGCGCCAATCCCACGGGCCCGCTTCACGTCGGGACCGGTCGCGGCGCCGTGCTCGGCGATGTGCTGGCTAACCTGCTGGCCGCGTTGGGGTTCTCGGTCGGACGCGAGTACTACGTGAACGACGCCGGCCAGCAGGTGCACAACCTGGCGTTGTCCGTCGAGTCCCATTACTTCGAGGCCTTCGGACAGCCGAGGCCGTTCCCCGAGCAGGGCTATCGGGGAGAGTACGTCGTCGATCTGGCTCGATCGATTGTGGCTGCGGACGGTGACGTGTGGCTCGACCGGTCCGAAGACGAGCGGATCGATCACTTCCGTGATGTCAGCGTCGCCGCCATCGTCGACGATATCCGTGACGTACTCGGGCGCTGCGGGGTCCGGTTCGACACCTGGTTCAGTGAGCGCGCGCTGATCCGGACAGGTGCTGTGGATCAAGCGCTGGCAGAGCTCCGCGCCCGCGACTACATCTACGAGTCCGACGGGAAGACCTGGTTCCGTTCGACGGCGTTCGGGGACGACAAAGATCGCGTCATCGTGCGGCCGACGGGGGAGTGGACGTACTTCGGCAGCGACATCGCCTACCATCTGGACAAGCTCGCGCGCGGCTTCGATCTGCTGATCGACGTGTGGGGGATCGATCACATCGGCGACGTCGCGCGGGTCAAAGGCGGGCTGCAGGCACTGGGCGTCCCGGCCGACACGCTCGAGATCCTCATCCACCAGCATGTGCGCCTCAAGAACGAGGGCGAGGCTCTGCGCATGTCCAAGCGGAGCGGCGAATACGTCAGCCTGCGCGACCTCATCGACGCGGTGGGGCCCGACGCCGCGCGGTACTTCTATGCCATGACGTCCTATACGGTCCCCATGGACTTCGACATCGCCCTGGCGCAGAAGCACGCTCAAGACAACCCTGTATACTACGTGCAGTACGCCCACGCCCGTATTGCCGGCATCATGCGAGAAGCCGCCGAAGCGGGCGCGACCGCGGGCGTCGTCCCGCCGTTGGACCGCCTGATCGACGATCGGGAGTCGGCGCTGATCCACACCCTCGCAGAGCTCTCCGAAGTGATCCGGCTGGCCGGACTGCGTCGCGAGCCGCATCGCCTGTGCGCTTACGCGCGGGAGGTCGCCGAGGCGTTCCACCTCTTCTACACCCACTGCCGCGTGCTGTCCGATGATGCGAAGTTGTCAACCGCCCGGCTGGCGCTTGTCGACGCGACCCGCATCGTGCTTCGGCGGGTCCTGGGCCTGCTGGGCGTGTCAGCCCCGGACCGGATGTAGCGCAGATAGAAGGGCCTTGCGCCGGCAGCAGGGGTGTGGTACGAATATCAGGGATAGTCTCTACTGGCGACCGGTGTGACGTTGCCGCCTGTCATCACCAATCTCCGGCCGGCTCAATCGAACTCCCGAGGTCGAATCCCAAGACGTTACATGCTCCACACAAACGCGCCATACGATAGATGGCAGTCAACCCCCGGCCAATCTGCCCGGCCGCCGTTCGAGATGAGGGAGGCGTTGCAGTCATGACGATGTGGAAACACGGGGCCGCGGTGATCGCGCTGATCGCGCTGGTCACGGTTCCGGCCGCTGCTCAGATCTTCACGGACATGGCCAACCACCCCTCGCGGAGGGCCGCGGAGCGGCTTGCGGCCAAG
>JBQTJG010000415.1:0-2533 GCA_052387355.1 Armatimonadota bacterium
GTGGTGCGATGAACAGCATGGACCAGTTCATCGCAAGACACGCCGACAAGATCGAGGGGACCCTGTCCTGTTTTGACCGGATCCTCTTCCGTGGCTATCTCCCGCTGTTCAGTGGCGCCGCGATGGCAAGTTTTCTCGATAGCCGTGGCATCGAGCGGCACCAACTGAAGAGTTTCCTGCTGCGCCAGGCCTTCCTGCTGAAGGATCACGCCTGCCGACTGGCCGAACGCGAGCATCGACCGTTCCAGTACTTCGGAGAGCGAGTGCGCAAGGACGAGGTCGCCCGTCAGATCGCCGAGCGTGACGGCATCGAACAGGGGCTCGTCTGCATCTTCTCGACACTCGAGCCCTGTCGCTCTTACGCTCTCCGCTGGAACAAACCTACGTACGTCGAATCAGCGAGGCGCAAGTGTCTATTCATCTACTACTACTTCATGGACCGTGAGCTCGGTCTGATCCACGTCCGGATCCAGACATGGTTTCCGTTGCAGATCCAGGTCTACGTCAACGGACACGAGTGGCTCGCCCGAAAGCTGACGCGCCACGGTATCCGGTACACCAAGCAGGATAATGCGTTCCTTGCCGTGGAGGATTTCCGGCGGGCCCAGACCTTCTCCGACCGCTTCGCGAGCCTCGACTGGGTGCAGCGGCTCGACCGGTTCGCTCGCGCCGTAAACCCGCTGTTGCCGGAGTTGCTGGCGCCAGTGACCTACTACTGGGTCACGGCCCAGGCCGAGTTCGCGACCGACGTGCTCTTCAAGAGTCCTCGTGATCTCCAGGACCTGATGCCGCGGCTGCTCGAGCTCAGCAGTCTCCACTTCAGCGCCAGAGACGTGATGTCGTTCCTGGGCCGCAAGCTCACTGGACACTTCCAAGGAGAGGTCGTGACGGATCGGTTCGACCCGCCCCTGCGGGGGCGTCTACCGGGCTGTCGGGTCAAGCATCGGATGAAACAGAACTGGCTCAAGATGTACAACAAAGCCGGGTTCGTCCTCAGGGTCGAGACGGTGCTCAACCAGCCTGAGGAATTCCGCGTGCGACGCCGCGTGCGCCGCGGCCGTCGCCGCGTGACCGCGTGGGTTCCGCTGAGGAAGAGTGTGGCCTACCTCTTCCGGTATCGCGAGATCTCCTCCAGAGCACCTCGCGGTACTTGACTGCCCTGGCCCAGGTCGACGACCCCACGTCCGCCCTGCGCGCCCTCGACAAGATCACGACCCGCAAGCAGGCGCCCACCATCAGGCCCGTGAGGGTCTTCAACCCTCTGGCCCGGCCCGACACTGAGCTCTTTGCGGCGCTCATGAGTGGCGAGCACGCGCTGCACGGCTTCACCAACCGCGATCTCCGCGACAAGCTTCCCCTCGCAGTCCTGCGACTCCACGACGATCCGAAGAAGCGAAGCGCCCAGATCAGTCGGCTGCTACATCGACTCCACGTCTACGGGCTCACCGCAAAGATCCCTCGTTCCCGCCGATGGCGTGTCACCTCGTTCGGCCATCGCGTGATGAGCGCGGCGCTCACCATCAGGCACAAGGAGTTCCCGAGCCTCTATGCTAAGGTCGCGTGACCCGACACATTCTTCTCTGCAAAACACGGAGAAGTTACGAACAAAGAATTTATCCGCCAGGGAGGCGGTCCTGGCGTGGAGGTCGATGACGCATTAGAAGCAGTAGAATCGGTGGGTGTGATTGTAGAAGCGTATCATCATGGTTGGGGACGGGCCGGCGTGCCGAGCCCGCATCGTGGTCGCCAGCAAGCACTGGCGGAAAACCCCACGCTGGGACCGGCCTCGGCCCTGATCCCGCTGTTACCCTTGGGACGAGCCGCCGGCTCGTCTCCATCGAGGCCATGATGATATCCATCCGCTGCAGCTGACCGGGGCCGCAGGATTCGTTTCTGGGAGTGTGTAGCTCACCGATTGGCCCCGGCTGCTGAGCTTTATCGTTCGGCGGCAAGAGAGGAGTACCAATGAGCACCATGACCGGCTTACAGCAGACCAGCGGCATCTTCTGGGGCGAGATTGCCCCGTGCGAGCATCTCGTCCAGATCTACGAGGAGGACGGGGTGTTCCTGGACTCGCTCGTCGGCTACGTCGGCGGCGGGCTGCGGGCCGACGATGCCGTCGTCGTCATCGCCACCCCGGCGCACCGGGACGGCCTGGAACGGCGATTGGCTGCGGATGGCCTCGACCTGGCGGCGGCCCGCGCGCAGGACCGGTACATCCCCCTGGACGCCGAGGAGACTCTCGCCGAGTTCGTCGTCAACGGTTGGCCGGACGAGGACCGATTCAACCGGCTCGTGAGTCGACTGCTCACCCGCGCCCGCGGCCCGGGGCGGCGGGTGCGCGCGTTCGGGGAAATGGTCGCGGTGCTGTGGTGGCGGGGCCACACCGGGGCCACTGTCCGGCTGGAGCACCTCTGGCACCGGCTCTGCGAGGCGGAGGCGTACTCGCTGTTCTGCGCCTCCCCCCGGGTCGGCCACACTGAAGACATGGCGTCGTCGTTCAGGGAGATCTGTGCGACGCATACAAAGGTGA
>JBQTJG010000416.1:0-3849 GCA_052387355.1 Armatimonadota bacterium
GCGGCGGGGCGCTTCCCGACCCATTGCATCAGGCCGATGACGATCACCGCAAGGACCGCCAGGATGAGGATCGGGCGTAGCTTGGAGCGGAGCACACGTATCACGGCATCACCTGGAACTCAGAAACGTATACGGGCGCACCGAGTTGACGGTTCCCGGGCAGCGCGGCCGGCCGGCAACGTGACGATTTCGTCCGCAGAGCGCCCTCCTCCTCCCAGCGCCGGCCCCATCGGGAGCGGTCCTCCCATTGACGTGCCGCGCTGTCGCAGGCGTTGCCTGGTTGAGCGCCGCGATGATACTATACCCGGGGTCTCGACGATGGAGTCACGTGCATCCTCCGCGTATTCTGACCATCAGGCAGCCGCGGGGGCCGCTCAGGCTGAGCGATTGCGACGGGCCGCAGTGACGATCCGCCGTCTGGCCGGGCGTCTGACCTATCATCCGGCGACCGGCCGGCGACCTCACGCGACCCCAGAGCTTGTCGATGCCCTTGCCGCAATCGAGACCGTCATCAGAGAGCTCCAGCAAGGCGCCGAAGCGCGGGCCAGGGATGAGGATGCCCTGGCAACCGCCGGTGATGTCCGTGTCAACCAGATCCACCTCGGACACGCCGCCGTGGATCAGGGGGCTCAGACGGTGCTGGCCGCCATCGGGGTGCTGGGGACCGTCCTCTATCCGTCCGAGGGCGCCTCGATCGACGCGCCCTACGGTCACGGCGCGCCGCGGCGCCATCATCCGGGAGCGATGTGTACGATTGTCGCCGAGCGTGTCGAGAGTCTGGCTCAGGCGTTGGACACGATCGCCATTCTCAAAGCCAATCTTGACCGGGGAGCACGATCCGCGGCCGCGCCTCTGCGCGACTAACGACTCGTCTCCGATTCCCACGACTACGGCGTAGCGTCCAACCCCTGGAAGTTGATGCCTGGATAGAGAAAGATGTCATACCCGGGTCTGACGGGGACACTATGGGGCGCCTCGAGTCGCTCGAACGTCAGCGAGAGCGAACGATACGCCGCCCCTCGTCCCAGATGATCCATCAGCAGACCGTTGCGGTTCACCCACGCTGCCGGTGGTTCCCACAGGTCGAAGCCTCGGAAGGGCACGACGATGGACACGCGGTCCTGCGTAGCGAATGCCAGTTGACTGCCCGCCTGATACGTCTCAGCGAGCACGAAGACCTGACCCGGCTGCCCGAGGGTCGGCAGCAGCCGCTCAGCCTCGCGCGCGACCTTCGGCCATCCCGCGGCGTCCTGGTGGAAATTCATGGACAGGGGCGTCGGGACAGCGGCCATGAACAAGGCAGCCAGCGTGATCGCCCAACTGCTGACGAGCGCGACGCGCAACGGGCGCTGCGCCCGCCACTGGGGCCACAAGCCCGCCGCAGCGACGATCGCTGCGAGAATCGCCGGCCCGGTGTAGTGGGGCTTGGCCAGCGCGCGCACACTGGCGAGCGCGACCGCCACCACCGTCGGCGCCGCACACCAGAAGAGGAAGCGAAACCGCTCGTCGGTCCGTGAGTGCGCTGCGATTCCGACCAGCGCCGCCACCAGGATGGCGAATCCCAATGGGGCGTAATACACAAACTGCGAGCCGATCAGTGCGCCAATATTTCCGAGCGCCGTCGTTGGCGCGATCCACGGGTCAACGGTCAGCGCCCGCTTCACCGTCGCCCATCCATGGTCGACGTTCCACCAGACCAGCGGAGCAAGAACGAGCGCGCCGGCGAGGACGGCCAGATATGGTCCCGGCGTGCGCAGCCAGCGGCGCCCAGATTGCGACGTGAGGATGAAGCCCGCCAACGAGAGCGGGAGCGCGCCGCCCGCAAGCTTGCATTGGACGGCCAGACCCGCGGCGACGCCGGCGGCAGGCCACGCCCAGGAGGCGCCACGCGTGGCCATCCACGTGAACAGCATGGCCAGCAGCCAGTACGCCGCGAGGGGCCCGTCCGGGGCCGCGATGATGCCGCCGGCCACGACCGCGGGCAGGACCTGAAACAAGATCGCCGCGCGCAGTCCGGCCGGCGGCGAGAAGAGGCGCCGCGCGAGTGCATAGATGGCCAGGGTCGAGACAGTCCCCACCAGCACGACAGGCAGCCGCACCGCGAGCACCGAGTCCCCCAACACTCGCGTGCTTGCCGCTACGAGGGCCGCGATCATCGGCGGGTGATCGGGATACCCCCACATCAGGTGTCTGGACCACACCCAGTAATGGGCTTCGTCATCCAGGATCGGGACAGCGGCGGCGGCGGCGAGCCGGATCAAGGTCGAGCCCACCAGAATTGCGAGCAGTGCGCGGGCATGGCCCACGGGGAGCGTTTCGGATCCGGCTTCAGGCGATCGAGACCTCATCGTCGTCGCCCGGCGATTCCGACGGCCGCGCGCATGACGCGATCGAGCATTGCGGGCGTCAGCCGTCCAGTCTGCGTGTTTTGCCGGCTCGGATGGTACGAGGCGACGAGCGCGATCGACCGGCCATCGGGCAGATCGAGCGTGACGGTCGCGCCGTGGCTGAACGGTGGCCGGGGTTTGGGCGTGCGCCATCCCAACCCATCGGCCGCCTGCAGGACCGTGGTGAATGCGATCTGACCCAGGGCGATGATGACCCGGAGGCTGCGAAGCGCGACCAGCTCGTGGAAAAGATACTCGCGGCAGTTGGAGAGCTCTATAGGTAGGGGCGCGTTGTCAGGAGGCGCGCACCGGGCGGCGGCGGTCAGGTAGGCGCCACGCAATCGCAGTCCGTCGTCGCGACTGTGTGAGGTCGGCTGCGAGGCCAGGCCGGCTCGATAGAGCGCCGGCGTGAGAAAGTCGCCCGACCCGTCACCGGTGAACATCCGGCCCGTGCGATTGGCGCCGTGCGCCGCCGGGGCCAGGCCGACAAGGAGGATGCGGGCGCGCGGATCGCCCACACCCGGGACCGGGCGTCCCCAGTATTCCCAGGACGCGAACTGCGGCTTGCGGCGGCGGGCCACCGCCTCGCGGTAGGCGACCAGCCGCGGGCAGCGGCGGCAGTTGATGATTGTAGCGTTCAGCGCATCGAGCGACGTGCGAGACCCCATGGGCTTCCTTGACGGTAGTTTTTCCTGGCCCTTATAATATCCTTCGTCATCGCTGCGGGCGGTTAGCTCAGTGGCAGAGCGCATCCTTCACACGGATGAGGTCGCAGGTTCAAAACCTGCACCGCCCACCAGGCTCAAGCATCGTTCTCGAAGGTCCCTCTCACGCACATTCCAATCAAAACGGACGATCGTTCGCTTCGGGTCTGCATCGCCCGGCTTGGATCGGGATATGGCCGGAGATGGCGTCCCCGATCAGCACCGCTTGCAAGGGGTGGCGATCCGATGCGTGGAATTTCTCGCCTCGGAATGTTCAGATACGACTGACTGCCTCAACGCCCATGGGTAGCCAGGGAGGGACGCAGCAAGTGGATTACCGCCAGGTCTACGACGTGCACACACAGGTCAGACAGCGGCTGTTTGACTGGATCCGTCCGCTCAGTCAGGAGGACTACATCAGGACGTTCCCGTTCGGACTGCACACGCTGCGCCGTACCATGATCGAGATTGCGGAGACTGAGCTGTATCTGGCGATGCGTCTTCGAGAGGAGCCTCTGCCGCCGCTTGCGGACTGGCCCATTTCGGAGAAACACCACCCCACGTTCAGGGACCTCGAGACCTTGTGGGAAGCTCAGATGCCCAAGACGCGCGCCACGCTCTCCGCGATCACAGACTGGGAACGGGTGGTAGAGTCTCGCCTGCTGTATCCTGACAAGACCGTGATCTTGAAGGCACGTCTGGGCGACATTGCGATGCAACTGCTCCTGCATGAAGTGCATCACCGGTCTCAGGCCATG
>JBQTJG010000417.1:0-4451 GCA_052387355.1 Armatimonadota bacterium
GCCGGTGCCGCAGGCCACGTCGAGCAGGACGCTGCCGTCGGAGCGTTTGTGCCGCTGGATGAGCGAGTGGAGCACTTCGGCCTCGCGGGCATAGTCTTTGCCCACGGCCGCATAGATCGCATCGTAGTAGACCGCCGACTTTGCGTACATCCCTCTACTCCCCCTCCACGGCGACCACCGGCAGTTGGCGCGGGTCCCGGGACCGCGAGAGACCGTAGGCGCACACAGCGGCGATGACGCCGCCTGCGCCGAGCGCCGTGAACGCCCATCCCCAGGTGGACGGCGTGCCTGGCGCGTTGGTCGCATCGAGGATCGCCCCGAAGACCAGCGGCGCGATCGCGCCGGCGCCAAAACCTAACAGCGACCGGACCGCCAGCGCTGCGCCCAGGTAGGCGGGATGCACGGCCTCGGTCGTCGCGGTCGAGAGCACCGGCGAGTCGCCGAGCGCCGTGAACCCATAGAGCGCTCCAATGATCCCGACCATCCAGATCGGGGAGGTCACGAGCCAGCCGAAGGCCAGGGAGCAAGTGGCGCTGATCGCCGCCAGCCCGAGCAGCACGCGCCGCCGGCCCAGGCGGTCGGACAGGTGTCCCATCGACGATGAGGCGAGCAGGCCCATCACGTGGAACGACGCGGCCAGGTAGGCGCCGACCTGCGCGGCGCGCAAGGCGATCGATCCCGACATCGCCAGGCTCGCGGCCACGAACGCCGGCGCCCATGCCCACATCCCCAGCAGTTCCCATGAGTGCGCGGTGTAGCCGAGCGTGAGCCGGACGACCTCAGGGTTGCGCAGGACCTCGGTCTGGACGCGCATCTCCGCATGGCGGGGATGCACGACATTCGGCTCCGCGCGCAGTGTGATCCAGGTCACGAGCAGGCCGAGCAGCGGACCGATGGCGGTGGCAACGAAGGCCAGCGGATAGCCGCCGCGGGGCAGCATGGTCCCGGTGATCAACAGCGACACGGCATGGCTCAGGGACGAACTGGCAATCAGCCAGCCCATCGCCGCACCACGGCGGCCGGGCGGGTAGCGGTCCGCGACCAACATGATCGCCGTGGTGTACGTGCCGCCCTGCGCGAGCGCGACGAGCGTGAAGAGCACAAGACCTGACAGGTAGGAGCGCGCGAACAGGGCAAAGCCAAACGCCGTCACAGCGCAGAGGATGGCCGAGAAGAGGAAGATCCGGCGGGCGCCGATCCGGTCGGCCAGCCATGAGAAGCCCAGCAGCGAGACCGCATACCCTACCTGAAACCCGGTCGAAATCGAGCCGGCCTGGGTCGCCGACATTCGCCAGGCCACGCCCAGCACGGGCAGGCTTGCGGCGTAGGTCATGAAGATGATGGTCAGGAGGAACCGGGTCGTACACAGCCCCAGCAGGAGACCGTCCCGTTCGTGCAGGCGCGCGGCTACCATCGCAGTCTAGCCCGCTCTAGCGACAGCGAACAATCGCCACTCGCCCGGGACCCCCTTCAACGCGCGAGCACCTCGATCGTCGAACTGAATGCCTGACCCAGCCACCAGGTCTGCGACGGTGCTCGACACCAACACTTCGCCGGCGCCGGCCAGCGCAGCGACGCGGGCGCCGATATGCACAGCAATCCCGCCCACCTTGTCGCCCATGATCTCGATCTCCCCGGTGTGCAGCCCCGCGCGAGTGTTGATGCCCAGCGACCTCAGCGTGTCCCCGATCTCGCAGGCGCACCGGATCGCCCGCGCCGGACCATCGAACATCGCGAACACACCGTCTCCAACGGCATCGATCTCCCGGCCACGGAAACGCGCGAGTTCCCGCCGCACCGCAGCATAGTAACCCTCGAGCACGTCGCGCCACTTGCGGTCTCCGATCTGCGCGGCCCGTTCCGTCGAACCCACGATGTCCACGAAGAGAATCGTGGCCAGGACCCGGTCGGGCTCGGGGCCGCGGCGCACCCCGGTGAGAAACTCCTCAACTTCGTCGAGGATCGCGTCCTGATCGCCGACCCAGGGGATGTGATCATCGCCAGACAGCTCGACATACTTCGCCCCAACGATGCGCTCGGCCATGTACCGGCTCCCGCCGACGTCGATGTCCCGGTCGCCAGTCCGATGGATGATCAGCGTCGGCACACGGATCGCCGGAAGGATGTGGCGGATGTCGACCGCGGTGTTCATCCTGGCCAGGGCGACCGCCGCGCTCGGGCTGGCACTGTGACGCAGGTAGGCGCCCCACCACTGTCTGAACCGCTCGTCGTTCGCCGCGCTGGGCGCCAGGGTTGCGACGTCGACAACCCCACCCCATCCCTGTTCGATCAGATCGAAGAACTGTTGTCGCTGCTCGGGCGTCGGAGCCCACGGGTAGTCCGGCGCCCAGATCCGCTTCGCATACGACCCGTACATGATCAGCGCCACCGTGCGCTCTGGGTAGGTCGCGGCAAAGAGCGCCGACATCGGGCCGCCCTCAGAGACGCCGAATAACGCCGCGCGCGTCGACCCTGCGGCATCCATGACCGCACGCACATCGTCCATCCTCTGTTCCAGCATCGGAAGGTCGGACTCGTGGACCCGGTCGGAAAGCCCGGTGCCGCGCTTGTCGAACAGGATCAGGCGGGAGAATGATGCCAGTCGGTTAAGGAATCGGGCGTACGAGGGTTCTTCCCAGACGTCGTCGAGGTTCGAGACCCACCCCATGACGTACACCAGGTCGAGGGTCCCGCGTCCGACCACCTGGTAGGCGATGTTGATGCCGCCGCTCTTTGCGTATTTGGTCTCGGGCTGCACTGAACCTCACGAGGCGCGACGGGCGATGAGCAGAGGCAGAATGTCGGTCCCGCGCAGATGTCCCAACGCGCCGTGCGCGGCAGCCTTCTCCGTAAACCGTCCGACGCCATCGGGCAATGTCTCGCCCCCGGTGACCAGCATCGGCACCGGATCAGCCGAGTGCCCGCGCAGTTCACACGGGGTGGCGTGATCTGCGGTGACGGCGACAATCGTCGCGGCCCGATCAATCGCAGGCAGCAGCGTTGCGAAGAAATGGGCGTCGATTTCCTCGATCACGCGCCGTTTTTTCTGGAAGTCGCCGTCGTGCCCGGGTTCGTCGGGCCCCTTCAGATGGAGATAGAGACCGTCGTATCGAGGCAAGACCTCGACCGCTCTGCGGGCCCAGGTCTGATACGTGTTGGCGGGGCTGCTCGTCGGATTGTGAGGCACTTCAACCACGCCCATTCCCAGGAACCGCGCGATGCCTCGCTCGACCGGCATCTCCACGAAGCACCCCATTGTCACCCCGAAGCGCTCTTGAATCGACGCGACCTTCGGCAGGTGATCGCCGCCGTCGCGCAGCAGAATCAGGTTCCCCGGCAGCCTGCCCTCTGCCCGCCGTCGTGTGTTGATGGGGTGCGCGTCCATGATCGCCCGGCTCTTCCGGGTAAACTCGTTGACGAGCGCCGCGGCGCTGCGGGCTTCGGCCGAGGTGTCGAGCGGCAGGCACACCTCGATTTCGTCTTTGAAGATGGGCAGCGCGACGCCAAGACCACCCACACGCGCATACGCCGGATCGGTATTCGAGACCTGGGCGCTCAGGCGGCCCTCAGCGGGATGAAACACGACCGCGCAGCGGTGTCCGATCGAAGCGGCAGCCACGACCGTGGCCGGCGCACTCTCCAGTCGGATCTGGGCCGTGACGGCGTCGGCCAGCGCGTGCGCCTCCTCGGACGAGAGGCTGCGGCCGACCCGGCGGTCGACGATCTTCGTGCCCTCTCCGCCGGTGGCGAAGTTGCCGCGGAGGGCCAGGTCGCCGTCGCCGAACGTCAGCCCTGCGCCCAGAGCCTCCAGCGGCCCACGGCCGGCGTGGTAGACCGTTGGATCGTAGCCCAGCATCGCGGTCACGGCGACATCTGACTCCGGCGCAATCCCCTCGCCGACTGTGACGACCAGCCCCTGCTGCCCGGCTGCGGCCAGCCTGTCGAGGTTCGGGGTAGCCGCGGCCTCGAGCGGAGTGCGCCCGCCAAGGGCTTCAATCGGACGGTCACCGAGGCCGTCGAGGATCACATAGAGGATCTTGAGCATCGCGCGTGTCAGTTCGGATTCCAGAAGCGCAGTCTAGGGAATGCCCCGAGGTCCCGGTAGTTCAGCGTCCACACAGGGATCCGCAAGCTCAATGCTGCGAGGGCGACGACCGCATCTTCCAGCGTCCCGGCCCAGTTCGAGAGACCGCCGCTGAGGGCGACCGCGGCCTCGAACTCCTCCTGGCGAGGGAACAACACCTCTAGGGATGCTCGCATCTGGCGGAGACCCGACTGCGCGGCCATTGGGCCAGCCTCATAGAGAAGCCACTTGTAGACCTCAAACACGATGGGCAGCGGTGCAATCAAGACGGCGCCGCCGTCCGCAAGTTGCTGGAATCCGGCCACGGCACGCGTGTGATCGCGATCCTTCCTGTGCAGGAGCGCAATCATCGGGCCCGCGTCGAGCA
>JBQTJG010000418.1:0-2023 GCA_052387355.1 Armatimonadota bacterium
TCGTCAGATTGTGCAATGCGCTATGAAGCCGTAACCATTTGCTCTCCCGCGGATCGCAGAATCGCGCCCATACCGCCGTGCGCTCGAAGGCCATGTGCATGTGGACCCTGTACCGCCACCAGCCGCACAGAATGTCGGTCCGCGAGCAGCGACAGCCCCGGTATCTGTCGTAAGACGACACTGTCCACCACAAGCACCAGAACCGTCCCCTGCGTGAGAGCCGTGAGCGTCGGAGTAATGCCGACGACTCCGCCGCCCCAGGCGGCGTGGTCCAGAACCGCCTGGACTAGTTCGCGGTCGCGCCAACCCTCGGCCGTTTGCAGCATGGGAGTCACTTCACCTCGACGTGCGCAACCTCCAGGCTGACCCGTGGCGCCTTCGCCGCGCGAATCTCGAGGATGCCGTCCCGATAGGAAGCCCGCGCAGTCGTGGGGTCCACGGGCGCCGGGAGGACGACCACTCGTCTAAACCTGAAAACTGCGTGATTGGGAACCCCTGAAGAGCTTTCGAACGCGTCAATCCATGCGTTTGCCGATCTCCCGTCGTTGTTGGAGAACCGCACTTTTGGTGAGGTTCTGCAACAGAGAGGTGTAACCGCACTTTTGGTGAATCGCGGGAAGGATGAGGCGCGGTCCGAAAAACCTGCGTATCAGGTTCGACGCGGAAGCCTTGACACACTACGGCGGAGCGATCCTTATCCATCAGTTTCTCCAGCGCCTTGGCCTGCGCACGCAGGTCTGGCGACACGTGCGGTTCTCCCAACGGAACAACCGCTACCATATCAGCGAGACCCTCTTGGCGGCGCTCTACCCGGTCATCCTGGGCATGGAACGGCTTGGCACGACCGAATCGCTCAAGCACAACGGCGTCTTTCAATACCTCACCGGCTTGCCGGGCTATCCGGATCCGACGAGTCTGCGGCGCTTCCTCCATCGGTTCGCCGACGCCGGCCGCGCCGGGTTTCTCAAGGTGCACGACCGTTACCGTCAGGCGATGCTGACTTCCCTTCGCCGTCGGCCCATCGTGGATCTCGACGCGAGTGTCCTGACGGTCTACGGGCGGCAAGAAAAGAGTGCGGTCGGCTACAATCCGCGCAAGCGCGGACGTCCTTCCTACCTCGCCGTGCTGTGTTTCGAGGGCCACACCCGCGATTGCTTGGACGGCGCCCTGCATCCTGGCAACACCCATGCCCTGAAGGTTATCCGGCCTCTGGTCGAGCAAGCATTGCTCAAGCTGCCGAGTCCTCAGCGTCTGCAAGTGCGTGCTGACGCGGCTTTTGGCGATGGCGAGTTCCTGCAATGGTTGGAGGACCGTCGCGCCCACTACGTTATCCCCGTACGGGTGACTTCACCGATCAAGTACCGCCTGGGCGGCTTCCGCTATCGTCGAGTCCGGCGGGAAGTCTGGACCGCCGAGTTCCGCTACCAACCGCAGGGCTGGGATCAGTCGAGACGGTTCGTTGTCATCCGCCGACCGGTCCCCGAGGAGCCCTCGGCACAACTCCATCTCTTTCAGATGAAGGGGTATACCTACCAGGTCCTCGTGACGAACATGCCCTGGACACCGTGGCGCCTTTGGCAGTTCTACAACGACCGCTCCCACGCCGAACTCATTCTCCGAGAGTTGAAGGCCGCGTACGCCTTGGACAAGATCCCCATGCACGACTTCGCGGGCAACGAGGCCTTCTTCCAACTCGTCTTGCTGGCGTACAATCTGCTGAGTTGGTTCAAGCGCTTGTGTGCGCCGCCGCGCCTTCAGCGAGCGACGCTGCAGCGGTTGCGCCGTCAGCTCTTTCTCGCGCCGGCCCAGCTGGTCAGGCCCCAGGGCCGGCCCATGCTGCGGTTGGCCAGAGCCTACCCGTTTCCCGAACTCTTCCAGCAGACGCTTCGCCGCATTCACAGACTGAAATCTCCACTTCAGGATGGAGCGTGAAAAGTGATTTTCACGCAGTTTTCAGGTTAAGTCGCTTCACCTATGGAACGGAAAGGTCACCATACGGTACGCGCTACCTGAAAGTGTAAAC
>JBQTJG010000419.1:0-5514 GCA_052387355.1 Armatimonadota bacterium
GGTCCGCCCTGCACCCGAGCGAGGTCTCGGGGGGTGAGTCGCTGTGAATGTGCATGGGAAGAATCTGCGCCACGAAATCCAGGGCGTCTGACTCCGAAAGGAGTATGGGTACCATCAAAGGCGCCGACATGCTTTCCATGAGCCTTCTCACATCCGGCGAGGGTGCGGCGATCACGAGCCATGTCCCTCGCAGGTAGCAGCGCGTGCCAACTTCCTCAAGCATCCACACGCCGGCTGGGTGCAGACTTTCAAGTTGGCTGAGGTCCGCGATCACGTGGCGCCCCGCCGCCGCCGCATGCTCTACGCTTTTGCGGAACAACGGCAGGCTGTCGAGGTTCACCTTTCCGCACGCGTGCAAGAACATCGTCTCGCCGGAGACCTCGGCCCGGCATCTCAGCAGGTGATGACGCGATGGTTCATGTCGAGTAGCAGAGCCGTGAAACCCGCGTCGGCCGGTGACCGGAGACGAACCGTGGCAGGATTTCCGCCGTCGCCGCAACCGCGGGCTCATCCCTAACACGCCGGGCCTTCTGGTCCTCTCCTCGAGGATCTGGAAAGTTCGCTCGAATTCCTCGCAGAGCGAGAGGTACCCTCGCGAAGGCGTCTCGAAATTCCGGATCGATGTACCGAGATCGTGACTCATTCTGTCGTCAAGACCACGAATCGTGCCTCCCTCATGAAGTGCCCCCAACACGTCACGATTCTTCAACGCTAAGACTGTTATACCCTGGTTTCGGTTGTCTTTGGCAAATACAAAAGCCCGTCGGGGATGGGCAATGGACTTAGTTGAGCTGGGCTCGATTCCTGTATGCGCGACTGGCAGTTGGAGTTCGCGGGTCTTCCTTGGATAGTGTTTCTACCCGGCGCAGGCTGCAATGAGCGCGGCAGGTAGGCACGCCGAGGCTTGCGAACCACTAGCCTCATTACCAGCCCCGCGTTGCTGCGAGAGCAAATCCCGAAAAGTGAGGGCTCGATGCCACAGACCTCTGAGCGGGTCGATCTGCTGGTGCGCGGCGGATACCTGCTCACTATGGACGACGAGGATCGCTTTTACCAACCGGGCGCCGTGGCGATCCGGGACGACCGCATCGTCGCCGCCGGGGACGCGACGGATCTGTCGAGACGCTATCACGCCGCCGAGACCATCGAAGTCCCGCATCACGTCATCATGCCCGGGCTGGTGGATGCCTATTCGCATGCCGGTCATGGAATGATCAAAGCCATCCATACCCCGCGGTTGGGCTGGCCGACCAACAAAGTCTACTTCCACGCGAGCACGCCGGACTGGTGGGAAGTCGAAGCCCAGCTCAGCGCGCTGGAGCGGGTCCGCTTCGGAACGACGACGGGCCTGACCGTGCTCGGCGCCACACCCGCGCGCGCCGACGATGCGGCCTATGCCGATGCTCACTTGCGTGGCGTGCTGCGCGTCGGCATACGTGACATGACCTCGATCGGTCCCCCGGATCCATTCATCCCCCATCTCCCTCAACCCTGGACCGCGACCGACCGGCGCAACGGCCAGGCCGTCGACCGCCCCTTTTCCTACGAGCAGTGCATGCAGGTGACCGCCGATGTCATCCGCCGGTGGCATGGGACGTACTCCGATCGGATTCGAATCTGTGTCCATCCGCCCTACCTCCTTGGACGGTTTGCCAGGCACCCACGCTTTCCTCATGAATACCGGCCTGAGGATTTCCCCGTGATCGTCGAGAAGGCTGAGGAGATGCGTGACTTCGCCAACCGCTGGCAAGTCATGATTCACACGCATGCTTTTCGCGGGTCGTTGTCGTGGGCACGTCAGGCGCTCGGCAACCGCCTCTGGGCCATCCTCGCCTCTGACGTTCTGCTCGCCCACGCCAATGGCCTCACCGACGACGAGGTGGATGTGGCCGCCAAGTCGGGCTGCGCGGTCGTGTGGGTGCCCACGACCGATGAGAACATCCACTATGGAGTGTGCCCGGTTGTCGATCTGCTGGCCGCGGGAGTTCGGGCGGCGATCGCCACCGACGGCAGCGCGCCCTACATGAACCTGAATCTGTGGAAGGAACTTCACCGGGCGATGATGCTCCAGCGGATGGACAAGAGGGATCCGGCGGTGCTGCCGGTGGGGAAGGCGCTGCGCATGGTGACCATCGACGCGGCTCGCTGCATCGGCTGGGACAAGGAGATCGGGTCCCTGGAACCCGGCAAGAAGGCCGATCTGATCACCGTCGATCTCGAGCAACCCCACCTCACGCCGCGCGCTCACATTCCGCAGTTGCTCGGCTACTATGTTGAGGGGAACGATGTGGCGAACGTGATTGTCGATGGACGGGTGCTGATGCGGGACCGTCGCGTGATGACCGTGGAGAGCAAGGAAGTCGTGGCCCGGGCTCAGGCCGAGGCTGAAGCGGCGTTCGCCCGGGTGGACATCAGTGAGTATCTGACCCTGTCGAGGGAATTCTGGCGCGCCCACGCCATCCCCCGATGACGCATTCGCCGGGGCTCCCAACCCATTCGCGATGACGACCTTCGAGGCACGATCGCGATCATCATCGGCGCACAGAGGGCAGAGCGCAATAGCGTCTAGAATATAGTGCCGGCCAGGGGAGGCACGCGTGGGCGCCTATATCGCGAGGAGGGTTCTGGCAAGCATTCCAGTCCTCTTGCTCGTTGTGACCGGGGTGTTCCTAACCTTTCAGGTCATCCCGGGCGATCCTGCGCGCACGTTTCTCGGCCCTGAGGCGACGCCCGAGACGGTCGAGGTGCTGCGCCGCGAGTTGGGTCTCGACAAGCCCTTGCCCGTTCAGTACGTTAACTACCTGCGGCGGCTGGTCCGGGGCGATCTGGGGAAATCGATCTCAACCCGGCGGCTGGTGTCCGAGGAACTCGGGTACCCGTTCGTCAACACGATCAAGTTGTCGGTCGCGAGCATCATCCTGGCAACCGCCATCGGCGTTCTGTTGGGGACCATTGCGGCGGTCAAGCAAGGGACGATGTGGGATCATTTCGCGAGTATCGTCGCTCTGCTCGGGATCTCGATCCCGGTGTTCTGGTTGGGCCTGCTGATGATGTACTTCTTCAGCGTGCAGCTGCACGTCCTGCCCAGCGCCGGCAACGATTCGTGGCGGCACTACTTCATGCCAACGATCAGTCTCGCCACGTTCTCGCTGGCCTTCATCGCACGCATGACGCGGTCGTCGCTCCTTGAAGTCATCAGGCAGGATTACGTGCGCACAGCGCGCGCCAAGGGCCTGCCCGAGTGGCTTGTCGTGACCTACCACGCGCTGCGGAACGCGCTGCTGCCGGTCGTCATCGTGGTCGGCCTGCGCTTCGGCTATATGCTGGGTGGCGCCGTCGTGACCGAGCAGGTGTTCGCGTGGCCCGGCCTTGGCCGTCTGCTCGTCGGCGCCGTCGGGCAGCGCGACATCCCGCTCATCCAGGGCATCCTGCTGTTGTTCGCCGCCTCGTTTGTGTTTGTCAACCTGACGATCGATCTGCTCTATGGATTCCTCGACCCCCAGATCCGATACCGCTAGCCCGGGGGTTGGGGGCCCCCGGGCCGCGGCGCCGGCGATCGCCATGCGGACTCCCAGCGCCCTGCGGGTCTTCGTGCGGCTGCACCGCCTCGCGGCGCTCGGAGCGCTGCTGGTGCTGCTGTTCGTGCTGACCGGATTGCTTGCGCCCGTGCTTGTGCCCTATGATCCCAATCAGATCGACGTGCACAATACGCTGCAGCGGCCCAACACCTCCCACCTGCTCGGGACGGACAACCAGGGCCGCGATCTGTTGAGCCGCGTGATCTTCGGGGCTCGCATGTCGCTGCTCGTGTCGTTGACCTCAGTTGGGTTCGGCGCGCTGATCGGGATCGTGTTCGGCACCGTGGCGGGCTATTACGCCCGGCTCGACGCGACGATCATGCGCCTCAATGAGGTGCTGCTCGCGTTTCCCGGGATCGTGGTGGCGCTCACGATCGTTTCGATCTTAGGTCGCGGGCTCGAGAACGTGGTCGTGGCGATCGCCATCGTCCAGGTGCCGCAATACGTGCGGCTCGCGCACGGGCTAACGCTGTCGGTGAAGGAGCGGGTGTTCGTCGAGGCCGCGGTCGCCCAGGGCGCGAGGGACCGGTCCATCCTCGTCCGCCACATCTTGCCGAACATGCTCGCCCCGCTCATCGTGCAGACCAGCCTGCTGATTCCCGGCGCCATCTTGACCGCGGCGACACTGTCGTTCCTGGGACTCGGTGTGCAGCCGCCGACCGCGGAGTGGGGCGCCATGCTCCAAAACAGCCTGCAGTGGGCCCGTCTGGCGCCACACGTGATGGTGATTCCCGGACTCGCCCTAATGCTGGTCGTCTTCGGCTTCAATGTCCTGGGCGACGGTCTGCGTGACGCCCTCGATCCTCGACTGCGCCGGATGAGCGGCGCCGGGGCACCGTCCGGTCCGGGAGGGTAGTGATCTCATGGCCACGACTCCGCGATTGCTCGTCATCTTCAACGACGTTCGCCCGCAGAACGACCGCCTCCGGACCGAGATCGACGCGGCGCTGCGCGCGGTTGTCGACGAAGGCCGCTTCGAGTTGGGCAAGGAGGTGGACCGGTTCGAGCGGGCGTTTGCTGACTACGTCGGGGTGCCCTATGCGCTCACGGTGCACTCGGGTACCGCGGCCCTCCATCTCGCGCTGCGAGCGTCGGGCGTTGGACCGGGCGACGAGGTGATCACCGTGGGCAACTCGGATATGTCCACGGTTGCGGCCATCCGCTTCGCCGGCGCCCGGCCCGTGCTGGTCGATATCGAGCCGCAGTCCTTCAACATGGACCCCGCGGCGTTCTCCGCCGCCATCACGCCGCGCGCGCGCGCGGTGCTGCCGGTGCACATGTATGGCCGGGCGGCGGAGATGACGCCGATCATGGAGATCGCAAGGCGGCATCACCTGCTCGTGATCGAGGACGCTGCTATCGCAACTGGGGCCACCTACCAGGGGCGAAGGGCGGGGTCGTTTGGCGACGCGGGCTGCTTCAGCTTCGCCCCCGGAAAGGTGCTTGGGGCTCTTGGCTGGGGCGGCATGATCACGACCCACGATGCCGAGGTCGCGCGTCGCGTGCGGATGCTGCGCGCCTATGGGGAAGACCCTGAGCGGTTCCCGCCGCCGTCGGCCGGCTTCCGGTTTGCAGGCCTGCATCCAGAGGTCCAGGGTTGGAACCTGCGGATGGACACGATGCAGGCGGCGGTGCTGCTGGTCAAGCTTCCGCATCTGGAGGCGATGATCGAGGAGCGGCGCGCCATTGCCGATCGCTATCGTGCCGGCCTGACCGGTGCGCCGGTCACAATCGCCGACGATCCGCGCTACCTGCGCAACGTGTACCGCAACGTCGTGATCCGCGTGAAGCGCCGCGACGCGGTGCGCCGGGCCTTGTATGAGTCCGGCATTCCCACCGGCACCCATTACATTCCGCCCACCTATCTGATGCCGGCCTTCGCCGACCTCGGGTATCCGAAGGGATCGCTGCCCGAGACGGAGCGGGCGGCCGACGA